>NZ_JDSS02000020.1:86051-92928 GCF_000584955.1 Candidatus Accumulibacter vicinus | reverse complement strand
CCGGCGGTCGACGAGCCGAGCAACGAGCCAGGGTCCGGCATGAACGCCCGGCATGCCGGACGGTCGGTGCGTCTCGGTCGCCCGGACTATGTCCAGGCGCTGCACGGCAAGCCCCTGCCGGAAACCGCGCAGTCCCTGCCTGCGAGCGGCGATACGGTGATCGCGCTCGGCGACGAGTCGGACTGGATTGCGCTGTTTCGCCTCGGCGACAAAACACGGCCGGAAGCGGCCGCGATGATCGCGGCACTGCGTACCGGCGGGCGGCAGGTGGCGCTGCTGACTGGGGACGCTGCGCCGGCTGCCCACCGCGTTGCGCAGGCACTGGGTATCGACGAGGTACTGGCGAACGCATCACCGCAGGCCAAGCACGACTATGTGCGCCGCCTGCAGGCCAACGGGGCAGTGGTGGCGATGGTTGGCGACGGCGTCAATGATGCCCCGGTGTTGGCGCAGGCGCAGGTTTCGGTGGCCATGGGGGGCGGTTCGCAATTGGCGCGCACGCAGGCCGATCTGGTGCTGCTCTCCGAAAACCTGGATCATCTCTGGCGCGGCGTGGTCGTTGCGCGACGAACCTTGCAGGTGATTCGGCAGAACCTCTTATGGTCCTTTGCCTATAACCTGGTTGCCCTGCCGCTGGCGATGAGCGGCTTCGTTACGCCGTGGATGGCCGGCATCGGCATGTCCGGGAGTTCATTGCTGGTGGTCGCCAATTCGTTGCGGCTGCAGAAAGGCTGCAAGGGCTGATCGATGACGGAAACGCTGTACCTGCTGATTCCGATTTCCGTGGTGCTGGTCTTCCTGATCGCCATCGCCTTTTGGTGGTCGCTGCGCAGCGGTCAGTTCGACGACCTTGAAGGGCCGGCCTACCGCATTCTGATGGATGACGATCACTCGTCAGCGTCATCCTCGCAAGTGTCGGGAAAGGTTGCCGAGGGTGACCCAGACGCGCGCCCGCGGGAAAGCCCGGCGGCCAATCTGCGCGACTCTTGACGCAAGTCAAGAGGATTCCCCTGCGGCTTGGGATAATCTGCCCGTCGATGGCGGGGTGGCTGATGCATTCAGCACGTGGGAGGCTAGGGATGTTTCTTTGTTGGGGTTGGGGTGCGTTGCAACGCACCCTTTTTTTGTGCGGCATGATTCGCTGGCGAAGGCCGTGGCGCTTGATCTGTGTCAAATTGGAGCCCGAAAGGTTAGAATAGCATCCATATAGTCAATGCTCGGCATAAGGGCATTCAGGGCGGTGAAAACCGGTTTCTAGTCAAAAACGAGGTGAGTCCATGTCGGAAACTCAGTCAACATACAACTACAAGGTGGTGCGGCAGTTTGCCGTGATGACCGTCATCTGGGGGATTGTCGGAATGCTGGTGGGGGTGATCATTGCCGCCCAACTGGTCTGGCCTGATCTCAACTTCGGGCAGTATCTGCATTTCGGTCGCCTGCGGCCATTGCATACCAATGCGGTCATTTTCGCCTTTGGGGGCAGCGCCTTGTTCGCGACCTCCTACTACGTTGTCCAACGTACCTGCCATACGAGGATCTTCTCGGATGGTCTGGCGGCCTTCACCTTCTGGGGCTGGCAACTGGTCATCGTCCTGGCCGCGATCACCCTGCCGCTGGGTTTCACCTCGGGCAAGGAATACGCCGAACTCGAATGGCCGATCGACATTCTGATCACCGTGGTCTGGGTCGCTTATGCGATCGTGTTCTTCGGTACCATTGCCAAGCGCAAGGTCACCCATATCTATGTGGCGAACTGGTTCTACGGCGGCTTCATTCTCGCCGTCGCGCTGCTGCACGTGGTCAACAGCGCCGCCATTCCGGTCTCGCTGACCAAATCCTATTCGGCCTACGCGGGTGTGCAGGACGCGATGGTGCAGTGGTGGTACGGCCATAACGCGGTCGGCTTCTTTCTGACGGCCGGCTTCCTGGGAATGATGTACTACTTCGTCCCGAAGCAGGCCGGTCGCCCGGTCTATTCGTATCGCCTGTCGGTGGTGCATTTCTGGGCGCTGATCTTCACCTACATGTGGGCCGGTCCGCACCATCTGCATTACACGGCACTGCCGGACTGGGCCCAATCGGTGGGCATGCTTTTCTCGCTGATTCTGCTGGCACCTTCGTGGGGTGGCATGATCAACGGGGTGATGACCCTCTCGGGCGCCTGGCACAAACTGCGTGACGACCCGATTCTCAAGTTTCTGATCACCTCGCTGTCGTTCTACGGCATGTCCACCTTTGAAGGCCCGATGATGGCCATCAAGACGGTCAATGCGCTGTCGCACTACACCGACTGGACGATTGGTCACGTGCACTCGGGTGCGCTGGGCTGGGTGGCGATGATCTCGATCGGTTCGATCTACTATTTGTTGCCGCGTCTATACGGCAAGTCCGAAATGTTCAGCATCAAGCTGATCACCGTACACTTCTGGGTATCGACGATCGGCGTCGTTCTCTATATCGCCTCGATGTGGATTGCCGGGGTGATGCAGGGGCTGATGTGGCGGGCGGTCAATCTTGACGGTACGCTGACCTACAGCTTCGTTGAATCGGTCAAGGCTTCGTATCCGTTCTGGGCGATCCGTTTTCTCGGCGGCTTTCTCTTCCTGTTCGGCATGCTGATCATGGCATACAACATGGTCAAGACGATCACCAGTGGCCGCTCGGTCGATGATGCACGCGTCGTCCTGGTGCCAGCCGCTCATCACGCCTGACCGGAGAATAAAATGAAATTTACGCATGATGCAATCGAACGCAATGTGACGTTGATGGTGGTGCTCACCCTGCTGGTGGTGAGCATCGGTGGCCTGGCTGAAATCGTGCCGCTTTACTTCCAGAAATCCACCACCGAGCCGGTGACCGGGCTCAAGCCTTACGACCCGGTGCGTCTGACCGGTCGCGATGTTTACATTCGCGAAGGTTGTTTCGTTTGTCATTCGCAGATGATTCGTCCGTTCCGCGCGGAAACCGAGCGTTATGGGCATTATTCGGTCGCCGGTGAGTTCGTTTACGATCATCCGTTCCAGTGGGGTTCGAAGCGTACCGGCCCGGATCTGCATCGGGTCGGAGGTCGCTATTCGGATGAATGGCACCGTGCGCACCTGATCAATCCGCGTGATCTGGTTCCCGAGTCCAACATGCCTGCCTTCGCTTTTCTCGAGAAGGCACCCGCTGATGCGAACAGCATCGAAGCCAAGATGCACGCCCTGCGAAAGATTGGGGTTCCCTATACCGATGACGAGATCGCCGGAGCCAGAAAGCAGCTGGAAGGCAAGAGCGAAATGGACGTACTCATCGCTTATCTGCAGGGGATGGGCATCGAAATGAAGAACGTCAAGTAATCAGCGCATGGACATCAACAATTTGCGAGCCATCGTGACCGTCGTTTCCCTGCTGGCCTTCCTCGGGATAGTCTGGTGGGCCTACGGCGTGAAGGGCAACAAGAAGCGCTTTGAAGAAGCGGCAATGCTGCCGTTCGCCGATGAAGAGGCGGATCTGGCCGAATTGGGCCTGGACCGAAAAGGACAAAGGAAAGCATCATGAACGATTTTGTGAATCAGTTTTGGAACTGGTACGTTATTCTCTTCGTGCTCGTCAGTATCATTGCCTGCGGCGTGCTGCTATGGATGCAAAGTGTGCCTACCGGTGGCAAGGGCGATACCACGGGGCATGTCTGGGACGAGACTCTTGAGGAATACAACAACCCACTGCCCAAGTGGTGGATGTGGCTGTTCTACATTACCGTCATCTTCTCACTCGTCTACTGCGCACTCTATCCGACGCTTGGCAGTTACCAGGGCATGCTGGGCTGGTCGTCGATTGGACAACTGGCAAAGGAAGTGGCCAAGGCCGACGAGCAGACCAAACCGCTCTACGACAAGTACATGAAGATGGACCTGCCGACACTGGCGGCCGATAAGGAAGGCAATGAGACCGGCAAGCGTCTGTATCTGACCTACTGCATGCAGTGCCATGGCGCCGACGCACGCGGCTCGAAGGGCTTCCCGAATCTGGCTGACCAGGATTGGCAATGGGGCGGCGAACCGGAGGCGATCGTCCAAACGATCAGCGCCGGCCGGATCGGGATGATGCCGCCACATGCCCAGATCGGAGCCGAAACGATCAAGGATCTTGCCAATTACGTGCGATCCCTGTCGGGTTTGCCGGCAGATTCGCTACGCGTCGCCAAGGGGCAGGAGGCTTTCAACAGCGTCGGATGTTCGGGCTGTCATGGTCCGGATGCGAAGGGCATGCAGGCCCTGGGTGCTCCGAACCTGAGCGACAAGATCTGGCTCTACGGTAGCACCGAAGCGTCGATTATCGAGACCATTACCAAGGGTCGCACCAACCAGATGCCGGCCTGGAAGGATTTCCTCGGCGAAGAAAAGGTGCACGTCCTTGCCGCCTACGTGTTGAGTCTGAGCGCCGGCAACAAATAGTCGAGGTTGGATCAACGGAGCGGCTCGGGCTGCTCCGCTCCTTTTTCTTGTTTGCGCTGTGCCGTGCTTTGCTGCAGAACCTGCAATGCGCTCCCCCTGATTCAAGTCAAACCCATGCTCTCGCCAAAGAGGTAATATCAGAGTTTGATGTAATTCTGAAATAGATCGGAGCTGAGATCATGAACCAGATGGCCAGCGGCAAGGCCAAGGCAATTCCCATCCAAGTCGATGGTTTGTATGAGAAACACCATACCGTTTATGCACGAAGCGTCACAGGGTTTTTCAACAGCTGGCGTTGGGTGATGGTCTGCGTGACACAGGCCTTGTTCTATGGGCTATGCTGGATCGAATGGGGTGATCGGCAGGCGGTGCTCTTCCACATCACCGAACGCAAGTTTTACATTTTTGGCATGGTTTTCTGGCCGCAGGATGTGATCTACCTGGCCATACTGCTGGTGATTTCTGCGTACGGGTTGTTCCTGGTGACTGCCGTGGGGGGGCGTCTGTTCTGTGGTTATGCCTGTCCGCAGACGGTCTACACCGAAATCCTGATGTGGATCGAACGCAAGATCGAGGGCGAACGCCCGGCACGGATGAAGCTCGACGCACAGCCGATGTCTGCGCGCAAGTTTCGTCTCAAGTTCATCAAACATTCGCTGTGGCTGCTGGTCGCCCTATGGACAGGAATCACCTTCGTCGGCTATTTCACGCCGATCAAGGAATTGCTCAACGAAATCGCAACGTTCGAACTGGGGCCATGGGAGGCTTTCTGGATATTTTTCTACATGGCCTTCCTCTATCTGATGGCCGGTTTCCTGCGCGAGCAGGTCTGCAAATACATGTGTCCGTATGCGCGCTTCCAGGGGGTGATGTTCGACCCGGATACCCTGATCATCAGCTATGACCCCGAACGAGGCGAGCCACGGGGAGGGCGTCGGAAAGGTGCCGCAGCCTCCACAGCGAAGCCGCTCGGCGACTGCGTAGACTGCAGCATCTGTGTGCAGGTTTGTCCAACCGGTATTGATATCCGCCAAGGTCTGCAGCTCGAATGTATTGCCTGTGCGGCCTGCATCGATGCTTGCGATCAGGTGATGGACAAGGTGGGTTCCCCGCGCGGCCTGATCCGCTACTCGACCGAGAATGCCTTGGCCAAGCACTATACAGTCGGCGAGATGTTTTCCCACCTGCTGCGGCCGCGAACGCTGCTGTACTCGAGCATCCTGCTGGCGATCATTCTGGCAGCAGCGTGGAGTCTTGCCCACCGGGTGCCCTTGAAAGTGGATGTCCTGCGCGACCGTTCGACGTTGTCACGCGAGGCGGACGATGGACGCATCGAGAACGTGTTCAGGTTACACATTTCGAATACCGACGAAGCGCCACATCGCTATTCGATCAGCGTCAGCGGTATTGATGGTATCGATATTGTTGGCGAACGCAGCGTCGAACTCCCGTCAGCTTCATCGAAGACGGTGGCACTGTCTGCACGTGTTGGGCCGGAGGCGGGCAAGAAGGGTTCAAACCCGATCTTCTTTGAAGTCCGGGCCGACCAGCACGAAAAAATCGCCGTGCGCGAGAAGACGAGTTTCTTCCTGCCATGAACAACCCCATATGGTATCGCGAGCCGTGGCCGTGGCTGTTGATGCTGGGTCCTCTGATCGTCATCGTCGCAGGTATTTTCACCGCCTATCTGGCCGTCGTCAGCAGTGATGGTCTGGTGGAAGACGACTACTATAAGCAGGGCCTGACGGTCAATCAGCGCTCTGCACGCGACCATCGGGCTGTCGAGCTGGGAATCGAGGCCGAGCTGCTCATGGGGACCGAGGGGGATCGGGTGCGTGCGCTGCTACGCGGCAAGGACGGGGTCCGCCTGCCGGAAACGCTGAAGCTGTACATCGCTCACCCGACGCGCCAGGGTTTTGATCAGCAGGTGGTCCTGCGTTCTGCCGGGGGTGGGGCGGTCTATACCGGAACCGTCAAGCCATTTGCCGGTCGCTGGCACATTACGCTCGAGGACGATGGGCAGCAGTGGCGGTTGGTGGGCGAATGGATGGCCGGGAAAGAATCGGTTCTGCGGTTGCCCGTGGCTGCCGTCGGAACGGGAACGGCAGCGACCAGGTAGAGTGGGAGGGTCAGAGCAGGTCGATGCTCGAATCGGCCCATTCTCGCTTGTGGTCTGCCTTGGTGGCGTCCGCTTTAGCACATGTGGGCCTGTTGACCATGGTCGTCGAAGTTTTGCCGGTGCGCTTTGCCGTGCCTACGAAGCCGATCCTGGCGGTGCTCAAGATGCCGAATCAGGCGCTGCCAGCGGATGTTGCCGTACCGTTGCCTGCCTCCGGCCATTCGTCAGCGCGCCTGAGAACGGCGTCGCAGTCGAGGCCTGTGCAAACGGGGGGGCGCCCGGCCGACTCGACAGCGCGGGCGTTCCCGGCGCATGGCAAAGC
>NZ_JDSS02000020.1:83658-85757 GCF_000584955.1 Candidatus Accumulibacter vicinus | reverse complement strand
GAGCACTCGTCGCCGTCAGTGTCAGAGGAGGGAGCATCGCCCGCTGGTCCCGCCAATGTACCGAGTGAAGGAGTCAGTGCCGACGACCTGCGCCAGTATCGTGTCGCGCTGGCGATCGCTGCACGCCGGTTCAAGCGATACCCGCCGATGGCACGGGAGCGTGGCTGGGCAGGTCGGGTCGAGGTCGCGGTGAACCTGAGCGCCTGGCAGCCAGGCCCGCGACTCTCTCTGGTTCAGTCAAGTGGGCACGCCGCACTCGATGAGCAGGCGCTGTCGATGATCGAACAGGCCTCGGCCACCACGACCTTGCCAGAAAGTCTCAGGGGCAAGGATTTCCGCGTATTGCTACCGATTGAATTCACCCTTGCGGATGATCGCTAACCCTGTGCAATGCCTGGCGGGGCTGCAGTGTTTCTTCATGGAACACGAACCGACCTGCGCTGCGATCGGAAAAGTAGGCTTTCAGGCATAGGGTAACGCTCTGGAAGGCAAGATCCTGCCAGGGAATGGCCACTTCCGAGAAGAGTGTTGTTTCGAGGGTTTCCAGCCCGGCGGAGAAACCGGTATCGAGCAGTCGGGCACGGTAGAACAGGTGTACCTGGTTGATATGCGGCACATTGACCAGCGAAAAGAGTTGTCTGATATCGACCCGGGCACAGGCTTCCTCCAGCGTTTCACGGATGGCTGCCTGGGTCGTCGTCTCTCCGTTTTCCATGAACCCGGCAGGCAGGGTCCATAAGCCATAGCGCGGGGCAATCGAACGTCGGCAGAGCAGGATTTGGTCGTGCCATTCGGCAATACAGCCGACGACAAGCTTGGGGTTGAGGTAGTGAATCGTCCCGCAGTGCTGGCAGACGTGGCGTGGCAGGTTATCGCCCTCGGGAATGATCAGGCTGACCGCTTGGCCGCACTGACTGCAGAATTTCATTGGTGGGACCCCTCGGCGAAGGTTTGATCATTCGGCAAGTTTATATGATTTGTACCGGGAAGGAATGCGTGCGCGTGGGAGACGAACTGCCAGCCACGCGCCGAAGATGAGGCAGCGGCGCCCTGGAAAATGGCTGCTGTCCGTAGTTCGCAATCTGGCTAGAATGCGGGACAATGACGGGCCTGGAGCAGCGACGTTCGCAGAACGTGCAATAACGAGAAGGACGATAAGGGAGGGCGGATGTTTCTGATTGTTGGGTATGTGATCATTCTGGCGGCAGCACTGGGAACCTATTCGGTTCACGGCAGCCTGGCTGCCCTGTGGGTACCGCTTGAATATGTCGCGATCGTTGGTTTGACGATCGGTGGCTTTGTCGCATCCAATGATATCAAGATCATCAAGACGACGATGGGTGCATTGCCGGGGATCTTCAAGGGCTCGAAGTTTACCAAGGTGCTCTACGTTGACCTGCTGGCGATGCTCTTCGAGGTGCTGGCCAAGGTGCGCAAAGAAGGCCTGATGTCGATCGAAAGCGATGTCGAGAATCCGCAAAACAGCCCGATATTCAGCAAGTATCCGTCGCTTGCCAGTGACCATCATGTGATGGAATTCATCACCGATTACTTGCGGATGATGGTTGGCGGCAACCTCAATGCCATCGAGATCGAAAATCTGATGGATATTGAAATCGAGACGCACCACCACGAGGCCGAGACACCGGGGCATGTGGTCTCCAAGGTCGCTGACGCGGTGCCGGCTTTTGGTATCGTCGTGGCGGTGATGGGCGTGGTCAACGTCATGGGGTCGGTGGGTGAGCCACCGGCCGTGCTCGGCAAGATGATCGGCGGAGCGCTGGTTGGCACCTTCCTCGGCATTCTCATTGCCTACGGTTTCGTTTCGCCGGTGGCCAGCCTGCTTGAGCAGAAGGCGCAGGACGGTGCGAAGATTTATCAGGTGATCAAGGTCGTCCTACTGGCATCGATGTCCGGTTATGCGCCGCAAGTGGCCGTCGAGTTCGGGCGCAAGACGCTGGTGGCCGGGGTTCGTCCGACTTTCAGCGAACTCGAGGAAGAGCTCAAGAGCCGCAAGGGCAAGTAAGCCATGTTGTTGCAGTCGTCCGGAGGAACTGAGTGAACGACGATGTACGACCGATAGTCATCAAGCGCGTCAA
>NZ_JDSS02000020.1:80525-83300 GCF_000584955.1 Candidatus Accumulibacter vicinus | reverse complement strand
CGGCGGGTCACCACGGTGGTGCGTGGAAGATCGCCTATGCCGATTTCGTGACGGCGATGATGGCCTTTTTCCTGTTGATGTGGCTGTTGGGGTCGACTTCCAGTGGTGATTTGAAAGGGATCGCCGATTATTTTCAGAACCCGCTGAAGATCGCTTCGACAGGTGGTTCGGGGACGGGTGACAGTTCGAGTGTGCTCAAGGGCGGCGGCAAGGATTTGTCGCGCACCGCCGGGCAGGTCAAGGGGGGCGACGTGGAGGCCAAGAGCAAAGCGGTGAACCTCAAGGAAACCAATGCTGAACTGGCGCGCAAGGAGTTCGAAGAGCGCGAAAAGGTGATGCTCAGCGAACTCAAACAGAGTATCGAGAAACTGATCGAGAGCAATCCGGCACTCCAACAGTTCAAGAGTCAGCTGCTGATCGACATTACCAGTGAAGGTTTGCGAATTCAGATTGTCGATGAGCAGAATCGCCCGATGTTCGATACCAGCAGTGCCGAGCTGAAACCCTATACGCGGGTGATTCTGCGCGAGATCGGCAAGGCGCTGAATGCCGTACCAAACAAGCTGAGTCTGTCGGGTCACACCGACGCAGCGCAGTTTGGCGGTGGTGAAAAGGGTTTCTCGAACTGGGAGCTTTCGGCGAATCGTGCGAACGCGTCCCGACGCGAGATGATTCTCGGCGGCATGGATGAACACAAGGTGTTGCGCGTTGTTGGACTCGCGTCCACCGTATTGTTCGACAAGAACGACCCGCTCAGTTCGATCAATCGCCGGATCAGCATCGTCGTCCTGAACAAAAGATCGGAAGAGTCGCTGTTGCAGGAGGACGGCAAGGGTGACGCGGTCGAAGTCGGTGCGCAGGGAGTCGACACCAAACAGATGACGCCACCAGCCACCCCTGGCGGCAAACCCGGCTGATGAGCAGCCGATCAGATTTGCGGGACGGTGTCCAGGAAAGCACGCCGCCGCATCAACTTCTCGTAAAGACGAGCGAGGTTGGGATGCTTTTCCTGCCAGTCGATGTCGGGAAAGCGGAATGCCAGGTAGCCGAGCGCGCATCCGACAGCCACGTCAGCAAGCGAAAAATGGGTTCCCATGCACCAGGTATTGTCGGCCAGTTCGCCTGACATGAACTCCAGGCTGCGGATGATCTTGTCTTCCTGGCGGGCCATCCATTCGCCGCTCTGCTGCGCGCCAGGCCGCTTCTTTTCGAGAAAAACCAGTGCGGCCGCATCGCACACGCCGTCCGCCAAGGCTTCCCAGCGTTTGACTTCAGTCCGTTCGCGATTCTGCCCCGGCATCAACTTGTTGTTTGGCGCAACATTGTCCAGGTATTCGACGATCACTCGTGAATCGAACAGAACGGTATTGTCGTCGAGGATGAGGATCGGGATCTTGCCGAGCGGATTGACGTGGGCGACCTGATTTTCCGGTGTCCAAGGAGAGTCGAGTTCGAAATCATAGTCGATCTTCTTCTCGGCCAGCACGACGCGCGTTTTACGGACGTAGGGACTGGTCAGTGATCCGATAAGCTTCATTGGCTTCCCGATGGTGATTGTCTGCACAAGATTATAGCATCGTGCCTGCATCCCGTTTACGGGCATATCTCACCGACAGGTAGAATAGCAGTCCATCCGTGTACGCCTTGAGGAGAATCTGCATGCCTGTATTTTCCCTGACTTCTCTTTCCCCGCTGGACGGTCGCTATGCGGGCAGGCTTGATGCACTGCGACCGCAGTTTTCCGAATACGGACTGATTCGGCGCCGCTTGCAGGTTGAACTGGAATGGCTCAAGGCGTTGGCCGCCGAGCCGCATTTTGCCGAGATTCCTGCTTTCTCCGAAGGAACGCTCGTCGAGTTGGATTCGTTGCTGGCCGATTTCGGTCCGCAGCAGGCTGGCGAGGTGAAAGAGATCGAGGCGGTGACCAATCACGATGTCAAGGCACTCGAGTACTGGATCCGGAAACGTCTGGCGAACAACACTGAAGTCATGCGCGTTGCAGAGTTCATTCACTTTGCGTGTACCTCCGAGGATATCAACAATCTTGCGCACGCCCTGATGCTGCGGTCGGCGCGCGACGAAACCCTCCTGCCAGTGCTTGACAGGGCGATCACCCGTCTCAGGGAACTCGCCCATGAGTTGGCCGACTTGCCGATGATGTCGCGTACGCATGGCCAGCCGGCAACGCCGACGACGCTCGGCAAGGAAATGGCAAATGCGGCCTATCGCCTTGGCCGTGCCCGCTCGGCGATCGCCAGGGTGCAATTGCTCGGCAAGATCAATGGGGCGGTCGGCAACTACAATGCACATCTTGCGGCTTACCCGGACTTTGACTGGGAGAACTTTGCGAGAACCTTCGTTGAATCACTGGGGCTGGAATTCAACCCTTACACGATTCAGATCGAGCCACACGACGCGCTGGCGGAGTTGTTCGATGCCTTTGCGCGTGCTAACCTGATCCTCATCGACCTGAACCGGGATGTCTGGGGCTACATCTCGCTGGGCTTCTTCAAGCAGAAACTCAAGGATGGCGAGATCGGTTCTTCGACCATGCCGCACAAGGTGAATCCAATCGACTTTGAAAACTCCGAGGGCAATCTTGGTCTGGCGAACGCCGTCTTGCGCCATCTTGCCGAGAAATTGCCGGTCTCACGCTGGCAACGCGACCTGACCGATTCGACGGTGCTGCGCAATATGGGGGTCGCGCTTGGCTATACGCTGCTCGCCTACGACTCGCTGTTACGCGGCTTGAACAAGCTCGAAGCCGATCCGGCT
>NZ_JDSS02000020.1:76504-80178 GCF_000584955.1 Candidatus Accumulibacter vicinus | reverse complement strand
TCTGCATGCCGACCTCGATGCCAACTGGGAACTGTTGGCCGAGCCAGTGCAGACAGTGATGCGCCGTTATGGTATTGCCAATCCCTACGAGAAGCTGAAGGAGCTGACCCGCGGCAAGCGGGTTTCGCGCGAGGACATGCGGCGCTTCGTCGAGTCCCTGGAAATACCGGCGAAGGCGAGGGCCGACCTGCTCGAACTGACGCCATCCAATTACACCGGCATGGCGGCCGGACTGGCACGGAGGATCTGATGGCGCCCGCAGAAAACCCCAGGAGCCTGGCAGAGCAAGCGCCGGCCGAAGTCGGCGAGGAAAGGATTCTCTGCCCCAGTTGCGAACGCCTGGTGCCTGCCGGTTTGTCCTATTGCCCGTATTGCTGTGGCGAAGATGGTCGGCGTGGCGCAATCAAGCGAGGGGTATTCATCGGCGGCGTTTTCGGCTTGCTGGCAGGTGGCCTGGCTGCCGCCGTCTGGTCTTCGATCGTCGGCCCCGAACAGGCCACCGGCGAGTTGGTCCTGGCGATCACCCTGGCCTGCGCCGCGATCTGCAGCGTGCTTGGCGCGATACACCACCGCAAGGGGTAAGTACCGTAGCTATTGTCATCAATGATCCCAGGAGGCAGCATGAGCATGCCGACGACCGCCGAGCGACCGTTCACCGTTGACCGGTCGCTGCTGATCCGGCGCCTGCGCGAGGTACTGCCGGCGCAGGCGCTGCTGTTCGAAGAAGAAGACCTGCGGCCGTATGACTGTGATGGCCTCACCGCCTTTCGGCAGTTGCCGTTGCTGGTTGCTTTGCCGGAGGACGAAGTGCAGGTGCAGGCGATTCTCCGGATCTGTCATGAGCTGCGCGCGCCGGTGGTGGCGCGTGGCGCCGCCACCGGTCTGTCGGGCGGCGCCACGCCGCATCCGGACGGCGTGCTGGTCGCGCTCGCCAAGCTCAAGAAGATCATCCGCGTCGACCCCGTGTCGCGGACTGCAGTGGTCCAGCCCGGGGTGCGCAATCTGGCGGTGTCCGAGGCAGCGGCGCCCTACGGTCTCTATTATGCCCCCGACCCCTCGTCGCAGATTGCCTGCACGATCGGTGGCAATGTCGCCGAGAACTCGGGTGGCGTGCATTGTCTGAAATATGGACTGACCGTCCATAATGTGCTGCGCGTGCGCGGCCTGAGCATTGAAGGCGAAATCGTCGAGTTCGGCAACGCCGCCCTCGACGCACCCGGTTACGACCTGCTGGCGCTGATCAACGGTTCGGAAGGTCTGCTGGCGCTGATCACCGAGGTCACCGTCAAGCTGACCCCCAAGCCCGAACTGGCACAGGTGGTGATCGCCTCGTTCGCCGACGTGCGCCGGGCTGGCGACGCGGTCGCCAGCATCATTGCCGCCGGCATCATTCCGGCCGGCCTCGAAATGATGGACAGAAGAGCCATTCTTGCTGTCGAACCTTACGCCAATGCTGGTTATGACATGGATGCCGAAGCGCTTCTGCTCTGCGAGTCGGACGGCACGCCCGAAGAAGTCGCCGAGGAAATCGGGCGGATGACGACGGTGCTCGAAAAGAGCGGTGCTGCCGGGATTCGCGTCTCGCAGAATGAAGCCGAGCGGCTCCGGTTCTGGGCCGGTCGCAAGGCGGCGTTTCCGGCGGTCGGTCGCCTGACTCCCGACTATCTGTGCATGGATGGCACGATTCCGAGGAAGCATCTGGCCGATATGCTCGAAGCGATCGCCACTCTTTCCGGGAAGTACGCCCTGCGTTGTGCCAACGTCTTTCACGCCGGCGACGGCAATCTGCACCCGCTGATCATGTACGACGCCAACCAGCCGGGAGAACTCGAGCGGGCGACAGCCTTTGGTGCCGAGATCCTCGAACTGTCGATACATTTCGGTGGCACCATCACCGGTGAACATGGGGTGGGCATCGAGAAAATCGATCTCATGGCCGAGCAGTTCACACTCGCCGAGATCGGCGCTTTCCATCGCCTCAAGGCGGCTTTCGACGAGCATGGCCTGCTCAATCCCGGCAAGGGCGTGCCGACGCTGGCGCGCTGCCGTGAATACACGCTGGCGCGCGTCGGCGGCGAGCAGAATCCGACGAACCCGATGAACGCTCCGAGGCGGTGATGGATTCCCTGATCGACAACTGGACGGCGCGCATCAACGATGCTGCCGGCCGTGGCGGCAAGCTGGCGATTCGCGGTGGCGGCAGCAAGACTTTTTACGGTGGACGGGAACAAGGCGAGCGGCTCGACGTCGGGGCCTATCGAGGGATCGTCGCTTACGAACCGACCGAACTGGTGATCAGCGCGCGTGCCGGCACGCCGCTCGTCGAATTGAACGCGACGCTGGCTGAAAAGGGACAATGGCTGGCTTTCGAACCACCGCATTTCGCGCCGACGGCGACCGTCGGCGGCATGCTCGCCAGCGGCCTGTCGGGTCCGCGCCGGCAGGCGGTCGGTGCCGTCCGCGATTTCGTTCTCGGCGCCAAACTGTTGAATGGCCTGGGCGAGGTGCTCTCCTTCGGCGGCCAGGTGATGAAGAACGTCGCCGGTTACGATGTCTCGCGGCTGCTGGCCGGCAGTCTGGGAACGCTCGGCGTGCTGCTCGAGGTGTCGTTGAAGGTGCTGCCGCTGCCGCTGGCCGAGAAGAGCCTGCGATTTGCGATCGACGAGGGGACTGCGCTGCAGAAACTCAATCAGTGGGGTGGGCGACCCTTGCCGATTTCGGCGTCGGCCTGGCACGACGGGATACTGATGCTGCGCCTGTCGGGTGCCGCCGCGGCGGTCGCTGCCGCAGAGCGTCTGCTCGCCGGCGAGGGGGTGGATGCCGCCGAGGCAGAAGCCTATTGGCGATCGCTGCGCGAGCAGACACACGCCTTTTTCGCCGGCGACGCGCCGCTGTGGCGTCTCTCGCTCCCGTCGGTGGCGCCGCCGCAGGGGTTCGGAGCGACGCTGATCGAATGGGGCGGCGCGCAACGCTGGCTGCGCGCCGGCGACGCGCGTGCGCTACGTTCGGCCGCGGCAAAAGCCGGTGGGCACGCAACCCTGTTCCGGGGTGATGACGCCTTGAAGGCCGCAGTGGGTGTTTTCCAGCCCTTGCCCGCGCCGCTGGCACAAATTCACCGCAATCTCAAGCACGCCTTTGACCCGCAAGGGGTCTTCAACCCCGGTCGAATGTACCCGGATTTCTGAAAGTTCGCCCAGCATGCAAACCCATCTGGCCGATTTCATCAAGGACACGCCGGCCGGGCGTGAGGCGGACGCGATTCTGCGTAGCTGCGTACACTGCGGCTTCTGCAACGCCACCTGTCCCACTTTCCAGTTGCTCGGAGACGAGCTCGACGGGCCACGCGGCCGCATCTATCTGATCAAGGAGATGCTCGAAGGGCAGCCGGTGACCGCAAGGACGCAGCTCCACCTCGATCGCTGTCTGACCTGCCGGGCCTGCGAGAGCACCTGCCCATCGGGGGTCAACTACCACCGCCTGTACGAGATCGGACGCGCCGTCATGGAGCAGCGCGTGCCACGTTCGCTGGCTGCACGAGCGACGCGTTTGCTACTGCGCGAAGCGCTGCCGCGCCGCTGGATGTTCAAGCCGGCGGTTCGCCTCGGCCAACTGCTGCGGCCGCTGCTGCCAGGCGTGCTCGCCGACAAGGTGCCGAGGCCTGCGGGCGCCCGCAT
>NZ_JDSS02000020.1:75192-76177 GCF_000584955.1 Candidatus Accumulibacter vicinus | reverse complement strand
GGGCCGCAGCCGGCTGCACACCCGCGCCGGATGGTTGCGCTGGCCGGTTGCGTGCAGCCGACACTGGCGCCCAATACCAATGCGGCGACCGCACGCGTTCTCGACCGGCTCGGCATCGAATTGGTCGAGGTGGCCGGTGCCGCCTGTTGCGGTGCCTTGCGCTACCACCTCGATGCCCGGGAACAAGCCCTCGACGACATGCGGCGTGTCATCGATGCCTGGTGGCCAGAACTCGAGAGTGGGCGCGTCGAGGGTTTCGTGATGACCGCCTCGGGTTGTGGCGGGCATGTGCGCGAATACGCTGCACTGCTCAAACACGACCCGGCCTACGCCGACAAGGCGGCGAGGATTGCGGCGATGACGCGTGATGCCTCCGAGGTGCTGGCTGCCGAGCAGCCTCGCCTGCTCGAGTTGCTGCGCGCAGCCAGGGCCGGTGTCGGCGAGCGGGTGGCCTTTCACTCGCCCTGCACCCTGCAGCATGCGCAGAAGATTCGCGGGGTCGTCGAAGCGCTGTTGACTGCCGCCGGCTACCCGCTTTCACCAGTCGCCGATGCGCACCTGTGCTGCGGTTCGGCGGGCACCTATTCGCTTACCCAGCCGGTTCTCGCCAGGCAGTTGCGAGACCACAAGCTGGCGGCCCTCCATGCCGGTTCGCCGGATCTGCTGGCGACGGCCAATGTCGGCTGCCAGATGCATCTGCAAAGCGGCAGCACGTTGCCGGTGCGGCACTGGATCGAACTGATCGACGAGCGTTTGCGCGCCGCTTCCTGAAGCGTACAGACCGGACCCGGACAGGAGAGCGATGTTCATCGACAGTCAGGCCAGCAGTTACGATGCCTTGTGCAGGAGTTTTCGCTGGCAGCTTCCCGAGCGCTTCAACATCGGCGTCGACGTCTGCGGCCGCTGGGCCGAGGACCGCAGCCGCTTCGCGCTGTACTACGAGGACGAAAGCGGTTTCTCTTCGGCGCATACCTTCTGGGACATT
>NZ_JDSS02000020.1:73568-74835 GCF_000584955.1 Candidatus Accumulibacter vicinus | reverse complement strand
CTCGGCACGCTGCCTGGCGACCGGGTGGCGCTGATCCTGCCGCAGTGTCCGGAGGCGGCGATTGCGCATGTCGCGATCTATCAGATGGGCGCGCTGGCCGTCCCCCTGTCGCCGCTCTGCACGCCAGATGCGCTTGCATACCGGCTCGGCGATGCGGGCGCGCACCTGGCCATCGTCGATGCGACGATCTTGCCGACGCTGCGGCAACTGCGCGACAAGCTGCCGCAACTGCAGCATCTGCTCGGCGTCGGCGCGGCGGCCGGCAAGGATCTCAGGCGCTGGGAGGAAGTGCTCGAACATGCTTCGCCACGCTACACGCCGGCAGCGACCGCCGCCAATGATCCGGCGATGATCCTCTACGGCAGCGGCAGCACGACCAGACCGAAGGGGGTGCTGCTGGCGCATCGCACGCTGCTCGGCAGGCTCAGCGGCCATGTCTGCTCGCATGACTTCTTTCCGCAGCCGCGTGACCTGTTCTGGTCGCCTGCCGACTGGGCGAGCACTGCGGGCCTGTGCGATGGTTTGTTGCCGACCTGGCACTTCGGGAGGCCGCTGCTTGCTTACCGGGGACGTTTCGACGCCGCCAGGGCGTTTGCCCTGATCGAGAAGTACGGCGTGCGCAACAGCCTGCACTCTCCCGGCACCCTGCAGAGGATGATGGAAGCGGTCCCCGACCCGAGGGCGATCTACGATCTCGACCTGCGCACGCTGGTCAGCGCTGGCGGACCGGTTGCGGCCGCGGTTTCTCACTGGGCCAGGGAGAAGCTCGGGGTGACGATCAACGAAACCTTCCGGCAGACCGAGATCGGCCACGTGCTGGGCAATTGCGTTTCGCGCTGGCCAGCGAAACCGGGTGCGATGGGCCGCCCCTACCCTGGGCATCGGCTGGCGGTCATCGATCGCCAGGGCCAGGTCCTGCCACCGGGCGAAGTGGGCGAGCTCGCCGTGCATCGGCAGTGCAACGCGGAAGACGATCCGGCGATCATGCTCGGGTACTGGCAAAGCCCCGAAGCGACGACCAGGAAGTTCATCGCTGATGGCTGGGTCCTGACCGGCGATCTCGCGAAGATCGATGCAGAAGGCGATTTCTGGTACCAGGGGCGCGCTGATGGCCAACCCATGAAACACTGAAAGCGATAGAATTTGCCGCTGTTCTGCCAGCTCCAGTGGCCAGGAGCGGCCGCAAGGCCAGAAGATGCTTTCATGAGGAGAAGGACCGAAGGCCATGCAGCGATCACCGGGAGGTTTACGCGATGCCGCTTACGAT
>NZ_JDSS02000020.1:72820-73543 GCF_000584955.1 Candidatus Accumulibacter vicinus | reverse complement strand
TCCAGAGGCGGGGGCGTGACGCTGGCGGTGGTGGCGGACGGCATGGGCGGCCATGCCGGGGGGGTGATCGCTGCCCGGCAGGTGATCCATACCGCTCGCAACAATCTGGAAGGCTTTTCCGCACGCAGCGAATCGGCACGCGGGCTGCTGGAATCAAGCATCAATGAAGCGCATATGCTGATCAAGACTTCGCGTTTCATCAACGAGAAGGATCCGCACAGCACCGTCGTGATGCTGCTTTTGCAGCCGGGCAGGGCGAGTTGGGCGCATTGCGGTGACAGCCGCATTTACCATTTTCGGGGCGAAAGTCTGGTCTTTCGCAGTACCGATCATTCCTATGTCGGGCAACTGGTGGTGCAGGGCAGAATCACGCCCGAGCAAGCCCTCGTGCATCCCAACCGGAACATTCTGTTGACCTCGCTGGGGGGAGCCGAAGCCCCCCAGATCGCTTTTGGCGAAGCTGATGGCCTGCAGGCAGGGGACACCTTTCTGCTCTGCTCGGATGGTCTATGGGCCTATTTCAGCGATCAGGAACTGGGGTGGGTAATCAATGGCTCGACCTCGGCGCGCGAAGCCTCCGAGTTGCTGATCGGCCGGGCACGGGCGCTTGGCAGCGGGGACGGCGACAACATCTCGATCGCGATCCTGAAACTGCTTGAGGCACCGCTTGCCTAACGGCCATGACCGTTACCCCCCTCTGCCGCGAGTGGAGATTCGCGAGTT
>NZ_JDSS02000020.1:72243-72407 GCF_000584955.1 Candidatus Accumulibacter vicinus | reverse complement strand
CCACAAGTGGGGAGGGGAGATTCGTGAGTCGCTAATGCGACTTTCACATTAACCTGGCTGCCGGCCGGCTACTTGCGCCCCAGACCGCCCAGTAGCGCTGCGACCAGACGGCGGGGTTTGTGCGGGTGTTCGCCATGGCGCAGCGCACTGTCGGGGTTGTTGCC
>NZ_JDSS02000020.1:64961-71904 GCF_000584955.1 Candidatus Accumulibacter vicinus | reverse complement strand
GCCGCAAGCGGCAGCGGCTCGGGACTCTCGTAAGGTTTGCTGAAGTCGAAGCCATCTGCGGCGAGGTGCGAGAAACGCCCGCTGCTGGCGCGGTTCGCCCCTTCGTGCTGGGCATTGCGGCCCGTCATGCGCTCGCTGCGCGGGGCAGCCAGTGGGGCAAGTGCCGGCGGTGGCGAGAGTTGTCGGCGATGGCTGCGTTTGCCGCCGGGTGGGTAGGTATAGTCGTATTCGGGTTCGAAACCGGCCACCGGAACCTGCTCGACCTGAATCCGGATCAGCTTCTCGATCTCGACCAGATACTGGACCTCACTGGCCGAGACCAGTGAAATGGCCGTTCCCGGCTTGCCCGCACGACCCGTACGGCCGATACGGTGGATGTAGTCCTCCGGCGTGCGCGGCAGTTCAAAGTTGATGACGTGCGGCAGTTCGTCAATGTCGAGGCCGCGCGCGGCAACGTCGGTGGCGACCAGCACCAGGATCGAACCCTCCTTGAAAGCTTCGAGCGCCTTCAGGCGCTCCTGCTGGCTCTTGTCGCCATGGATCGAGTCGGCGGCAATCCCGGCCTTTTGCAGTTCGCGGGCGAGCCGGTTGGTTTCGATCTTGGTGCGGGTGAACACCAGCACCTGATTGAAATCGGCCGACTTCAGGAGTTTGACCAGCAGCGCGCGCTTGGCCTCGGCCGCCACCGGGTGGACGCGGTGGGTGATCGTCTCGGACACGGTGTTGCGCCTGGCCACTTCGACCAGCACCGGCGACTTGAGCATGCCGTCGGCCAGTTTCTTGATCTCTTCCGAGAACGTCGCCGAGAACAGCAGGCTCTGCCGCTGCCTGGGCAGCAGGTTGATGATGCGCGTGACGTCGGGGACGAAGCCCATGTCGAGCATTCGATCCGCCTCATCGAGCACGAGCGCCTGCACGCTGGCGAAGTTGAGGCACTTTTGTTCAAAGAGATCGAGCAGCCGGCCGGGGGTCGCCACCAGCACCTCGACTCCACAGCGGATCTCGGCGATCTGCGGCTTGATGTCGACCCCCCCGAAAACGCAACAACTCCGGATCGGAACATGCCTGCTGTAGGTCTTGACCGACTCGTGCACCTGGATCGCCAGTTCGCGCGTTGGCGCCAGCATCAGCACCCGTACCGGATGGCGCGCGGGTGATGGACTCGGGCTGGCGAAGGCAAGAATGCGTTGCAGCAGCGGCAGCGTGAAAGCAGCCGTCTTGCCGGTACCCGTTTGTGCCCCACCCATCAGATCAAGGCCCGCAAGGATCACCGGTATCGCTTGTACCTGGATTGGCGTGGGCTCGGTGTAACCCTGGTCGGCCAGGGCTCTCAGGAGATCAGGCGCCAGGCCCAGTTCATCAAAACGCATCCGCAGAACCCTTAAATCAGTCAAAAATCAATTGCATAATAGCGATGGGCGAATTATACATCGATTGCAGATCGGTGCCCGGCTTTGCGCGAGCGCCCGGCTTGCCGCGGTCAGCGCCGCTTCAGGAGCTCGAGCGCACGCTCTGCAGCAGCGTCGAACACGGCGATACGCGAAACGATCCGGGCGTGGCCTGAGCGTAGCTGCTGATCGAGGGTGGCGCGTGGCATGGCCACTGCGTAGCTCCACTCCGGGTTGAACAACAGAACCCTTCCCGAGGCCGGGCTTTGCCAGCAGCAGAGACCACACGACGACTCCTGAGGCGAGACCATGAAACGCAGCCAGTCGCCCACCGGACTCCTGCCAGCCGGGGCCCTTGGGGGCGCCTGGCTGCCGACCGGATCGGGCAGATAACGGAGCTGTTGCCCGTTACGATCGCGCAGGAGGGTCTCGGCCATCGGCTTGCTTGCCTGCGCGCCCGGCGGGCGTTCGAGTAGCGCCTGGTTGCGCAAGGCACGGGTCTGCAGATTGAACAAGGTGTCGAGAAAGGGTTTTCTCTCGGAGGCCGCGACACCGATGGCGTCCAGCCCGGCGCTGATTCGCCCAAGCAGCGATGAGGCCAGCCCGGCAAGGCGTTTACGTTCCTCGGCGGTCTGTTTCGGGAGCACGCTCCAGATCAGTTCGTCGGCAGTGTGGCTGTCCTCCTGCCAGCGTTTTCCCTGAGTTCCGCCCTCCGCCGCGGCGGCGACCATGACTCGCCACCAGTATTGCTCAAGAAACGATGCAATTTCCGGCGAACCGGTTCGCGCCAGACTGAGGCGCAGCCAGTGGTCGGCGAGCAGCATCGCGTATTGCCGGTTTTCGTGCTCAAGCACGGTCTGCACATGCATTCCGGCCGCCTCCCGAACGGCCTGATCACGCTGCCTGATCAGCAGGTCGAGTTCCGCCAGTTGGGGCTCAAGCGAGCCATCCTGTTCGAGCACCCGGCGGGCGCTTACGGCCAGTTCGCTGATCCGTTGGCAGACCGGATGATTCGACCCCTGCGGCAGACCAACGCCGGCCCGCGCCATGCGATTGATCAGCGAGCGGGCAGGATGCTGGGCGTTGGCCAACAAGGAGGGATCGATGATCGACAGTTTGAGCAGCGGGATCTGCAGCCGCCCGATCGCTTCCTTGATGGCGTCGGGCAGGTCGGCGGAGTCGAAGAGGGCCTCGAAAATCAGTGCCAGGGTGTCGAAGGCGACCGCTTCGTGTTTGCCCAGGGGCAGGTCGAGATCCTTCGCCCTGAGGGTACCCAGTGGCATGCATGAGGGGGGTGAGGCGGCGCGTGCGTCGTCAGGGCTGGCCGACAACGACCGGTTCTCGAGCGCCGTCAGGCGCTCAGACAGATGGTTGAGCATGATCAGCGCGGCGGCATCGAGCGTGGGATTTCCCGATCCCGCGGCGTGGTGAGCAAGCTGCGGGACGGTCGACCGATCCGCATCGAGTTGCTGGCTGATCGCCTGTTGCAGGGCCGACAGGGGGTCGCCGGAGGGTGCCCGGCTGGTTCTGGGATCGGTGGTGCCCGACGGGTTTTGTCCTGTTGGCGCTGGCCCGATGCCGTAGCCTGCCAGCAGGCCGTCCATTTCGCCATAGAGTCCGGAGATCTGTTGGCAGAGGCCCTGTTCGAGCCGGTCGAGCAGCGCCAGCGTTGGCTCGAGACCCCCGCCGGCGTGTCTGCAGATCGCCCACAAGCCAAGACAGATCGCTTCCGGTCCAGCCGGATGGGTGGTCTCGCTCATCGCCGGCCGGGAGAGCAAGGTCATGTAGCGCGACTGACAGCGCCACAGGTTGCGACCGCCAGCCTCGCGCAAGCGAGTGATCAGGGCGTTGATCCGGATGTCCAGCTCAAGGTCATCGTCACCCATCAGGGTCAGGCGCGAGGCGGTCAGGTTGGTGCGCTGATCGGCATCCTCATCCGAATCGGATGCGCTGGCCAACTCGTCATGCGCTGTCCCGACTTCCTGAGCGAAGGCCGCGAGCACGGCCGGTACGCGTATCCCGCACTGCCTGATGATGTCGGTGAGTCGGCGCTGAAAGAGTTCCTTGCCGGCACAGAGAATGACGAAGCGATCTTCGCCTGTTTCTGGTGCTTGCGGCAGAGGGCTTCGATCAGACATGCAGGGCGGGCCAGGCGACGGGAGGGGTTGCAACCTGTCTATTGTACTTGCATCCAACGGTCATGGCGATTCTGGATACCCGGGTTGGCTACCTTGAATTGACCCCGTTGCTGGCCGGCGAGGTGCTGGCAAAGGCTTCGCCATGCTGCTGGTGCGCGCAAGGCTGTCCTCCCGGTTGCATGGCCAGGCACCTGGCGCGGCGCCGGTGCTTGATCCGTCCGGAGGGACACATCCGTGCTGGCTGAATCGCATTTTTCGCGTTACGATGGCCGACATCGGCCACGACGCATCGTGAAATCGGGGTGGCACGCCCGTTTCCACGCGGGTTGGCCACGCCGAATGCACGCATGCGCACCAGCGGACGCGGCATCCGCCAGTTCGAAACGAGCCTCGCAGCGCCGTCCGCCGGGAGAAGAACGGGACCCTCGTCATGACCTCAGACTCGGATACCAGGCAAGGCCCCGTCGTGTTCATCAGCTATGCGCACGAAAGCGATGCGCTTCGAGCTTCGGTCAAGGCGCTGGCCGATTGGCTGGTGCAGCGCGGCTGCCGCGTCCTGACCGATCACGCTTACATTTATCGCCCGCCCGCGCCGGGGTGGCAGACATGGATGCTCGGTTGCATCGATCAGTCCGACACCGTGCTGGTGGTCTGCACGCCCCAACTCCGCGCCTGCTACGAGAAGACGGCGGTGCCGGACTCCAGGCACGGGGCGACCTACGAAGGCGCGATCGTGACGCAGCAGATCTACGACGCCGCGATGCGCAACACCAAGTTCCAGCCGATCCTGCCCGACGACGGCGACGAGGGTGATATTCCGACCTTCCTCAAGCCGTGGTCGAACAGGCACCGGTTTCCTGGCGGCAACGACGGAATTCTGCGCATGATTTTCGATGGAAAAAAGGATACAGGTTCCGCACCGCCTCGATTGAAGGGCGGCGCTGCGGCAGCTACCGCAGCCTGGGTGAGCGGCGCGGATCAGGAACGCCTGGCGAGCAAGCTGCTTGGCGCTCCCGCGGCGCTGCGGTTTTTTGAGTCACTGCAGCGCGAATTTGCCGATGAGTTTGCCTTGCCGAGTCCGCCGAGCGCTGCCTCGATGGTGCAAAGGTTCTCCGCATCGCCAGAGGATCAGGTCGATCGGCTGTTTTTGGTCGTGCGCCGCGCGCTGCTGGCCGTGCCGCCGACCGATGAACCGCACGTTTCTCGACGCGCGGCGGAAGAGGCTGCTGCTGCATTGTACTTCGTTGCCGCCTGCCGGCTGGTCGATCAAGCGGTTCGCACGGCAAGTGGCGGCGACTACGTACTGCATGTGCCGCGGAGCGAGCGCATCGTCTGTGCCATTATCTCCACGGCGCTTTTCGGCGGCGAAATCCGGCTGGTGCCGTCGGATGAGGCGGAGCTGCCCGCGTCCGAGTATGTCTTCAAAGTCGATGTGGCGGCTTGCGGCGACCAGATCGTCGAGGAGTTCGAGCGTGCGGTGTTTGCCGTGGTGATGGCCAACGACCGCGATACTCCGGAGGTCAGCAAGGGTTCCGGTCCGCTGCACCCTGACCACGCCAAGCGGCTCGCCGCCCGCCTGCGCAGCATTCGGCAGGTGCACCGGAATAGCCTGTCGCTGGTAGTCCATGGCCTCACACAGGCGGATGCCTGCCATGGGTTCGCTACGACATATACGGTACCCGTCATGCTGCCGGCGAGCGAGGCGACCGCCGCGCTGCTCGGAATGGACGCCGGCACGCTGCTGGCGGAAATCAGGGAATTCTGGAGCGAACTGGAAGTCTTGCGTCGCCCGGTTTCGCCACAGCATGCCGACACCCCATCCCAATCAGCCAAAGGAGAGCAATCCATGCCGTCATCCGGCCTCAATCTGAACATCAGCGGCGGCAACGCCAGTATTGCCATCAGCACCGGCGACCATTCGGTTTCGCAGACAGGCAGCGGGAACACCGCCCAGGTCGGCCATCAGGAAGGAAGCGAGCTCGCCGCGTTGCTGCCGCTCGTGCAGGAGCTTCTGCAAGCGATCGCCGAACTGTCGTCGCCCAGAGCCCGCGAAACGCTGAAGACACACGCCGAAGTCGTCGCCGCCGGGGTCGCCAGACCGGAGAAGTCCGATCCCGGCCGCATCAAACAGGCGCTCGACGCCATCAAGTCCGGCGCCGACATGCTCGATGACGGCGGCAGGATCATCGGCTTGTGCAACAAAGCGTATCAGGTGCTGGCTCCCGTCCTCGGCCTGCCGCCTTCTCCGCTGCCATGACCCAGATTCCTGCCAACCCCTTCGTCGCCCTGCAGCCCGATAGCGAACTCGGCCTGCCCGAGAGCGAGCACTTTTCCGCCGCCGGCCACTGGTGGAGCCAGCCGGAGATCGACGCGCTGATCCTCGCCTACGCGGCGCGCCGGCCGCTGCTGGTGCGCGGCGAAGCCGGCAGCGGCAAGAGCCAGATCGCGCGCTGCGCGGCGCGGGTGCTCGGCGACGCACCGCTGCTGGTCGAAGTGATCCATCCGCGCTTCGAGGCGCTGGACCTGCTGTATCGCGTCGATGCCGTCGAGCGCCTGGCCGACGCCGAGCTCAAGCGCCTCGACGAAAGCCACGAAAAATACGTCAAGCACGGCCGGTTGTGGCAGGCGATGGAGCTTGCGCGCGCCGGCGCGCCGCTGCCGGTGCTGCTGATCGACGAAATCGACAAGGCCGACGCCGATGTCCCGAACGCGCTGCTCGACGTGCTCGGCAACCGCAGCTTCCAGGTGCCGCCGCTCGCGCACCGCGTCGTGCGCGCCGCCGGCGGCCGGCTGCCGCTGATCATCCTGACCACCAACGAGGAGCGCGAGCTGCCCGCCGCCTTCGTCCGCCGCTGTGTCGTGCTCAACGTCAACCCGCCGGCGCACGAGACGCCGCAGGGCGACGAAGCGTTCATTGACTGGCTGGTCACCCGCGGCCGGATGCATCGCCAGCTCACGATCGCCGAAGAAGCGCGCCGGCTCGCCGCACGGCAGGTGCTGGCCGACCGCAAGGTGGCGATCGGGCTGGGCTATCCGAAGGTCGGACTGGCCGAATACATCGACCTGCTCAGCGCGCTGCACGAATTGACGCAGGCCACGCCGGAGCAAGCGCGTACGGACGAACAAATCCACTGGCTGCAGCGGCTGGCCGCCTACGCGCTGGTGAAGAACGCCGACCAGCCGCAGGATCGCCCGCCAGTCACCTCGGCCTCCGCAGCGGCCTCGGCGACGCCGGCAGACGATGCCGAGCGGGCGAACGGGTGAGCACCACCGAGTGCAGCGCCGCGCGCGGCACGCTCGCTCGCGCCGATCTGCTGCGCGCGCTGGCGGTGGCGCCGCGCGAGCGGCTCGCGCTCGACATCGACAACGGCCTGTGGTTCGGCTACGTCCGCCTGCCCGAGCCGCCGCCTGCGCCCG
>NZ_JDSS02000020.1:64364-64936 GCF_000584955.1 Candidatus Accumulibacter vicinus | reverse complement strand
CGCGGAGCGCTCGCCGCGTCCGAAAAAATGACTAGCGCTGACCATGACCATGCACTTCTTCACGGCCCCGGCGCTCAACCCGCAGCCGGCGCAGGACGAACTGAACCGCTTCTGCGCGTCGCACCGCGTCGTGGGCATCGAGCGCCGGCTCGTCGCCGCCGGGGCGAATTCGTATTGGGTCCTGTGCGTCACGGTCTCCGCTGGCGCGGGCGTGCCGCCGGACGCGCTGAAGACGCCGGAACGCAAGGCCGGCGCGCGCGCCGAGGCCGGCACCGCGGCAGCGCGGGTGGATTACCGGCAGGTGTTGAGCGAGCAGGATTTCGCGGTTTACGCCGATTTGCGCGTCTGGCGCAAGGCGGTGGCCGAACAGGAAGGCGTTCCGGTGTATGCGGTATTCACCAACGAGCAGTTGGCCGAGATCGTGCGTCGCCGCGTCGATCACCTGGCGGCGCTGGGCGAGATCGAGGGCGTCGGCCCGGCGCGGCTGGAGCGCTACGGCGAGGCGGTGCTGAACCGACCTGGGCTTTCGCCTCTCCCTGAGCTCGATGGGGCGCGCGCTGTGGATGCACCGC
>NZ_JDSS02000020.1:63594-63968 GCF_000584955.1 Candidatus Accumulibacter vicinus | reverse complement strand
GGCAGGTGCGGCGGCAAACCGCAAGGCCCTCTGGGCGCTGGTAGGCCTGGCTGCGGATGCGCCAGACCGAACGCCCCCAGGGGAGCCGCTTTTTCGCGCCGGCCCGGCGTGTCAACGACATGGACCTGATGACGCAGCGCTTTCCTGCTCCGTTCCCGCCACCCTTCGCCGACTCCTGGGGCGACGACGAATTCGGCCTCTGGGCCGAGTTCACGGTCAGCAGCCGGCACGGCAGCGCGACGCAGCGGCTGCGCTGGATCGAGCCCGGGAGTTTCCGTATGGGCTCGCCAGAAAGCGAGCCCATGCGAAACAGTGATGAAGGCCCGCAGCATTGGGTGACGCTGACGCGCGGCTTCTGGCTGGCCGATACCGCC
>NZ_JDSS02000020.1:47406-63492 GCF_000584955.1 Candidatus Accumulibacter vicinus | reverse complement strand
GCCGAAGCCGTTGATCCCCCACCCGCAGGCAGCCCGCTGCGCTTCGGCATCGACCCCGAATTCGGCCTCTGGGCCGAGTTCACGGTCAGCACCCCGCACGGCAGCGCGACGCAGCGGCTGCGCTGGATCGAGGCCGGGAGTTTCCGCATGGGCTCGCCAGAAAGCGAGCCCATGCGAAACAGCAATGAAGGCCCGCGGCATTGGGTGACGCTGACGCGCGGCTTCTGGCTGGCCGATACGGCCTGCACGCAGGCGCTGTGGCAGGCGGTGATGGGCACCAATCCCAGCCACTTCACGGGCGACCCGCAGCGGCCGGTCGAGCAGGTAAGCTGGGACGAGGCGCAGCGATTCCTGCGCGCGCTCGAAGCCCTGCTGCCCGGCTGCGAGGCGGCGCTACCGACCGAAGCGCAGTGGGAATACGCCTGCCGGGCCGGCAGCGAGACGCCGTTCAGTTTCGGCGGGAACATCACGCCCGAGCAGGTCAACTACGACGGCAACTCCCCCTATGCCGGCGGCGCGAAGGGACGGCATCGCGAGGAGACGGTGCCGGTGAAAAGCCTGCCGGCAAACGCCTGGGGCCTGTACGAGATGCATGGCAACGTCTGGGAATGGTGTGCCGATGGCCTGCGGAGTTACGACGAACAGGCACAGCAGGACCCGGCTGGCCCGGTTTCTGGAGACGAAGAAGCCCCACGCGTCGTGCGCGGCGGCTCGTGGCTCAGCGTGGCCGGGGGGCTTCGCTCCGCTTACCGCAGCGAGGGGCGCCGCGACGGCCGCGACGAGTTCCTCGGCGGCCAGGGGTTCCGCTTTGCCCTGAGGTCCATCGAGCCCGGCCAGGTTCCGGCACCGGTTCAGGGCCGGCCGGGACGGCCGGCCGCGCCCGGAGGGCGCCAGGCGCGCTGAGACCGCAGGGAAGCGCAGGAAAAACGAAACGGGCGAAACGGGACAAGCGGGAAACGCGGCAATCCGTACCGGCAGTGGCTGGCTGCCCGGCGGCCCAAATGTGAAGGTGGCTCAGCTCTGCCAAGGCCGGTGCCTTGCCTCCCAGGTTCGGGGGGTTCGTGCGTCGCTGACGCGACCTTGACCTTAATGCGAGCTGCCTGCCTTCTGATTTCCCTTGGTCTCCGCCACCGTCTCCTCGGCGACCGGCGCGGTCGGCTTCTTCTTTTTGGTGCCGGGAGGCTGGGGCGGCGGCAGTTGCGGCTCGACCGTTTCCAGCTTGTTCTCGCGCATGTAGATATCCATGTCACGCCAGCCTTCATAGACCGCGGCTTTCGGCAACCAGGAATAGATCGAATAACAATCCTCGATGGCACGACCCGATTGCCGGCAGGCACCGCCGACCGCTTTCCCTTCGGCTTCGTCGCGGGCCAGCTTGGCGGCCGGTGCCTCGAGGCCGAGCTTCTGCTGGACGGCATCGCAGCCGCTCAGCGCGAGCAGCAGCGAGCCGGTGATCAGGAGGCTACGCAACGGGCGGGGGGCGGGGTCGGACACGGCGTTTTCTGGGGGAAGGAATGTGGAGTCAGGATGCCGCATTTTAACCACAGTCGCAGCTGCCTGGGCAAAGACAGCCGGATCTTCGGCCGACACCTTCGCTGGTCCGCGGCACGGGTTGCCTGCCGCTCCGGCCGTCACAGGCCATTTCGGTGGGAGGATTAGGTCCGGATCGGCGGTCGCTGCCACTATAATCACATTCTTTTTTTCCTTACCTGGAAGGATCAGCATGCATTTACTCAGAATTCTCCCGGCGGCGTTGGCATTTGCACTGGCGGCGCCCTTTTCTTCGTTGACGGCTGCGGCGCCAACCACCCTCGACTTTTCGCATCAGCTTGACGAAGAACGTGCCGAGCGGCTCGAGAAACTGATCGAACGCTTCAACTCGCGGCAGAAGGACTATGAGGTCAGGCTGGTGCGCCGCGTTCAGGGCGATTCGCCCAAGGACCTCAACCTGGTGACGCGCGAGGAGCAGGCGCGCTTCGTCGCTGCGAAGGCGAATTTCAAACCCCTGCATCAGGTGATGAAAGAGGCGAATATGCCCTTCGAGGCCGGCAAACTGGCGCCGGAACTGCGCGTCGGCCTGGGTGATGCCAAGGGCGAACTCTTTGCCTTGCCGATCGGGCTGTCGACGCCGGTGTTGTTCATCAACAAGGCGGCCTTCCGCAAGGCCGGACTCGATCCGGAAAAACCGCCGAAAACCTGGGCGGAGATGCTGAAAGCTGCCGACAAGCTGTTCGACGCCGGCAGCACCTGTCCCTACACCACTTCCTGGCCGTCCTGGGTGCATATCGACAACCTGAGTTCCTGGAACGGCGTCGAGGTGTCCGACGCGAAGGGTCGTCTGAACTTCAACGGCCTGGTCCAGGTCAAGCACACGGCGATGCTGACCACCTGGGCGAAAGCCCGTTTCTTCCTCTATTTCGGCCGTCGCGACGAGGCCGACAACCGCTTTGCCGCGGGGGAATGCGGCATGCTGACCAGTTCGTCTTCGCTCTACGGCGCGCTGCATGAGCACCGCAAGGTCGAGGTCGGCGTTTCGTCGCTGCCGTATCACGACGATGTGCCGGGAGCGCCGCAGCAGACGCTGGCCGGAGGTTACTCGCTGTGGGTCGGCGCCGGCCAGAAGCCGGTCGAGTACAAGGGGGTGGCGCAGTTCGTGAGTTTCCTGATGGAGCCCGATCTGCAGGTCGAGTTCAGTGCGGTGGCCGGCTTCCTGCCGATGACGCCGGCGGCGCGTGCCGCCGCGGGCCGCAAGCTGTTGAAGGCCGATACCGCCGGCCTCAATGTCGCTTACGCGCAGTTGCAGGGACCAGGCGCGCTGCGTGCGCTGCGCGTTTCCGAGAACGAGCGGGTGCGGATCATCACCGAAGAGGAGCTCGAAGCCGCCTGGGCTGGCAAGACGCCGGCCAAACAGGCACTCGACAACGCTGTCCAGCGGGGCAATCTCGTCCTCTCCGGGGCGTCAAAGGCACCGGCGCCGGCACCACAACGGAAGAAGTGATTGCTCCACGCCTCGGCTGGCGCTTGCCGCACGTTTTCGCGCACCGCTGCGGAGGGGCGCTGGCGCCGGAGAACACCCTGGCCGGTTTGCGCATCGCCGCCCGCCTGGGCCTGCGGGCGGTCGAATTCGACGTGACGCTGTCGGCGGACGCCTCGCCGTGGCTGCTGCACGACGAAACGCTGGCCCGCACGACGAACGGCGTCGGTCGGGTGTGCGAGACTTCTGATGCCGAACTGTCGGTCCTCGACGCCGGTGTTCGCCAGCACCCGGCGTTTGCCGGCGAACCGCTGCCGACGCTGGCTTCGGCAGCCCTCGTCTGCCGGCAGCTGGGTCTGCTGGCCAATGTCGAGATCAAACCGGCGACCGGTTTCGAGGCCCTGACCGGCGAGGTCGTCGCGCGCGCGGTGCGTGCGCTGTGGGCCGGCGCGGCGCTGCCGCTGCTCTCGTCGTTTTCCGAAACGGCCCTGGCGGCGGCGCGGGCGGCCGTCCCGGAACTGCCGCTCGGCATGCTTCATGAACGTCCGCCGGCGGACTGGCGGGTACGTCTGCGGCAGCTCGCGGCAGTAACCCTGCATTGTCGCGCCGATTGCCTGGACGACGAGCTGCTGGGCGAAGCGCGCGCCCATGGCATCCCGGTGCTCTGCTACACGGTCAACGACCCAGCGCTGGCGAGCGCGCTCCATCGGCGGGGGGTGGCGGCGGTGTTCAGCGATCGCATCGATTGCATCGCCGAGGGCTAGCGTCGTCATCTCCGCGACCTCAGGGTGATCGAGCGGTCGCGAATCCGACTTTCACGTTAAAATCGCGGCTCCTTGAACGAGCCCCGCAGGGGGATGGATCATGATGACAAGCGCTGAAATCCGCGACAAGTTCCTGAAGTTCTTCGCCTCCAAAGGCCACCAGATCGTCGCCTCGAGTTCGCTGGTGCCACATGCCGATCCGACGCTGTTGTTCACCAACGCCGGCATGAACCAGTTCAAGGACGTTTTTCTCGGTTTCGACAAGCGGCCGTACCTGCGCGCGACGACTGCGCAGAAATGCGTTCGTGCCGGCGGCAAGCACAACGACCTCGAAAACGTCGGCTACACCGCGCGTCACCACACCTTTTTTGAAATGCTCGGCAACTTCTCGTTCGGCGACTACTTCAAGCTCGACGCGATCCGCTACGCCTGGGAGCTGCTGGTCGAGGTCTATGGCCTGCCTGCCGAGCGCCTGTGGGTGACGGTCTATGCCGAGGACGACGAAGCCTACGAGATCTGGACGCGAGAGATCGGCGTGCCGGCCGGGCGGGTGGTGCGCATCGGTGACAACAAGGGCGCGCGCTACGCTTCCGACAACTTCTGGATGATGGGCGACACCGGTCCCTGCGGACCCTGTACGGAAATCTTCTACGACCACGGGGAAGGCATTCCCGGCGGGCCACCGGGATCGCCCGACGAAGAGGGCGACCGTTACATCGAGATCTGGAACAACGTCTTCATGCAGTTCAACCGCGACGAGGCCGGCGTCATGCACCCGCTGCCCAAGCCGTCGGTCGATACCGGCATGGGGCTGGAGCGGACGGCGGCGGTGCTGCAGCATGTTCATAGCAATTACGAGATCGACCTGTTTGTCCGCCTGATCGCTGCCGCCGCGCGCGAGACTTCGTCTGCCGACCTCGACAGCCCCTCGCTGCGGGTGCTTGCCGATCACATCCGCGCTTGCGCCTTCCTGATCTCCGACGGGGTGATCCCCGGCAACGAGGGGCGGGGCTATGTCCTGCGACGCATCATCCGGCGCGCCATCCGGCACGGCTACAAACTCGGCGCGCGAGCGGCCTTCTTCCACCGCATGCTGCCTGATCTGGTGGTCGAAATGGGCGCTGCCTACCCCGAACTGGCCCGCAACGAGGCGCGCGTCAGCGAGGTGCTGCGCCAGGAAGAGGGGCGTTTCTTCGAGACCATCGAGCACGGCATGAGCATCCTCGAAGGCGAGCTCGCAGCCATGCAGGGCAGGAGCGCAACCGTCTTCGACGGCAACACCGCCTTCAAGCTGCACGATACCTTCGGTTTTCCGCTCGATCTGACCGCCGATGTCTGCCGTGAACGCGGCGTCAGCGTCGATGTGGCCGCCTTTGACGCGGCGATGGCGCACCAGAAGGAACAGGCGCGCGCCGCCGGCAAGTTCAGAATGGCCGCAGCACTCGATTACCAGGGACCGGCGACGACCTTTCATGGTTATGAGGCGACCGAGTTCAGCGGCAAGGTCCTGGCGCTGTACCGCGACGGTACCCTGGTCGATGAGCTGAAGGAAGGCGAGCTTGGCGTCGTCGTCCTTGACGAAACGCCGTTCTACGCCGAATCGGGTGGCCAAGTCGGCGATCGTGGGATCTTGCAGGGCGGGCAGGGGATTTTCGCGGTCGAGGACACGCAGAAGATCCAGGCCACCGTCTTTGGTCATCAGGGCGTCGTCAGGACCGGGCTGATCAGCGTTGGCGACAACGTTTCCGCCAGGGTGGACGGGCTGGCGCGCGCGCGCATCGTGCGCAACCACTCGGCGACGCACCTGATGCACAAGGCGCTGCGCGAGGTGCTCGGCAGCCATGTGCAGCAGAAAGGCTCGCTGGTCGACGCCGAGAAGACGCGCTTCGACTTTGCGCACCATGCGCCGATGAGCGCCGACGAGATTCGTCGTGTCGAGACCATCGTCAATCACGAGATTCTCGCCAATGCCGCCGCCGAGGCACGCATCATGCCGATCGAGGAAGCACAGCGCTCAGGGGCGATGATGCTCTTCGGCGAGAAATACGGCGACGAAGTGCGGGTGCTGACGATCGGCTCGTCGAAGGAACTCTGCGGTGGCGTGCACGTCCGGCGCAGCGGTGACATCGGCCTGTTCAAGATCGTCGCCGAAACCGGCGTCGCCGCCGGCGTCCGCCGCGTCGAGGCGGTGACCGGTGACACCGCGCTGGCGCTCGTTCAACAGCAGCAGGCGATGCTGACCGATGCGGCGGCGGCGTTCAAGGTGCCGCTTGCCGAGGTGCCGGTCAAGCTCGCGCAGGTTCTCGACAATGTTCGCTCGCTGGAAAGGGATCTGGCCCGTCTCAAGGCGAAACTCGCCTCGGCGCAAGGCGACGAACTGCTCGCGCAGGCGGTCGAAGTCAAGGGTAGCAGGGTTGTCGCCGCGGTCATGGACGGCGCCGACGTCAACGCCTTGCGCTCGACCATCGACAAGTTGCGCGACAAGCTGCAGAGCGCCGCCGTCGTGCTGGCCTCGACCAATGACGGCAAGGTGACGCTGATCGCCGGCGTCACCGCCGATCTGACCAGCAGGGTCAAGGCCGGCGAACTGGTGAACATGGTTGCCCGACAGCTTGGCGGCAAGGGCGGCGGTCGTGCGGACATGGCCCAGGCCGGCGGCAACGAGCCGGCCAATTTACCCGTGGCTCTGGCTTCAGTGCGGCCCTGGGTCGAGCAACGGTTGTGACCCGGAACTGAAATGGTCGAACGGAGAACCAGATGAGTACTCTTGTCATCGAGAATGTGAAAATCAGCGAACTTCCCGAGGCTTGGCGGAACAGGCTGGCGGTTCCCGAGAATGCCCGCGTCACCATTCGGATTGAGGAGCAAGCCGTCGGCGGCGTGGCGGTAGAAGACGATCTGCTGTTCGGGATGTGGCGCGACCGCGAGGATATGGCTGACGTGCAAGCTTATCTCAGCACGCTGCGTGCGCCGCGTTTCTGAGCAGCCGTGACCCTTTTGATTGACTCGGATGTGCTGATCTGGCTAACGAGAGGCCACGTCGGAGCCAAAGCCCGTCTTGACCTCATTCATCCTTGGCGGCTTTCCGTTGTGACCTACTTGGAACTGGCGCAAGGATGCCGCAGCAAGGATGAATTGCAGCGGATCAAACGGGGGCTGGCGCAGCGGGATAGCGATGTGTTGCCGCTGACCCCCGCCATCTCCGAACAGGCCACCACCTTGATCGACACCTACGCCCTATCCGGCGGCTTGCAGTTGGCCGATGCACTGATCGCAGCAACTGCCCTCGATCATGGCCTTACCCTGTTGACCGCCAACGCCAGACATTTTTCCATCATTGATGGTCTGAATAGGGAACGGTTTGTTCCATGAATGCCAACCATGGACGGAGCCCGGCGATGCAGCACTTTGCCAGTGACAACTACGCCGGCATTTGTCCGGAGGCTCTCGCCGCGCTACTGGCGGCCAACGACGGGCATGTCCGTTCGTATGGCGACGACGAGTGGACCTTGCGTGTGGCCGATCGTTTGCGCGAATTGTTCGAGACCGACTGCGACGTGTACTTCGTCTTCAACGGGACGGCGGCCAACTCGCTCGCGCTGGCGGCACTGTGCCAGCCTTACCACAGCGTGATCTGCCATCAACTGGCGCATGTTGACACCGACGAATGTGGGGCGCCGCAGTTCTTCTCCAATGGTGCCACGCTGTTGGCGGTGGCCGGCGAGCAGGGCAAGCTGACGCCGGAGGCGATTGTCCAAGTCGTGACCCGGCGCAGTGACATCCACTATCCCAAGCCGAAGGTGGTGACCCTGACGCAGGCGACCGAGGTCGGCACCGTGTATCGTCCCGACGAACTGCAGGCGATCGCCGATACGGCACGCGCGTATGGCCTGCGCGTGCACATGGACGGCGCCCGCTTTGCCAATGCCGTCGCCGGTCTCGGCCTGAGTCCGGCGGAAGTGAGCTGGCGGGCCGGCGTCGATGTGCTGTGCTTTGGCGGCACCAAGATGGGCCTGCCGGTCGGCGAGGCCGTCGTCTTTTTCGACCGCAAGCTGTCGGACGATTTTTCCTATCGCTGCAAACAGGCCGGCCAACTGGCGTCGAAGATGCGCTTCCTTTCGGCTCCCTGGCTCGGAATCCTCGAAAACGGTGCCTGGTTGCGGCACGCCGCGCACGCCAATGCCATGGCGCGGCGTCTGGCGGCCGGTCTGGCCGAAGGCACCGGCCTGCCGGCGCTGTTCCCGGTGCAGGCCAACGGTGTCTTTGTACGCCTGCCCGGCCGTATCGAGGCCGGCCTGCGCGCGCGCGGCTGGTTGTTTTACAACTTCATCGCCGCCGGCGGCGCGCGTTTCATGTGTGGCTGGGATACCGCGCCGGAAACCGTCGATCGTCTGCTCGCCGACATCCGCGAATTGGCCGCGGAGTCCGTTTGAGCACCTGGCGTTTCTGTCCGCTCTGCGGTGCCGGGCTGGAGATGCGAGCAGTCGGCGGTTTGCCGCGGCGCCATTGCCGTGCCGACTGCGGTTTCGTTCATTGGGACAACCCGGCACCGGTGCTGGCCGCGCTGGTCGAATACCGGGAGCACATCGTGCTGGCGCGCAACCACGCCTGGACGGCCGGCGCTTTCGGCCTGATCACGGGTTTTCTCGAGCGCGACGAAGCGCCGGCTGCCGGCGTCGCGCGCGAGGTCAAGGAAGAACTCGGCCTCGACGCCACGGCGGTCACGCTGATTGGCGTCTATCCGTTTGCGCGCAAACACGAAGTGATCATTGCCTACCATGTACTCGCTGATGGCGAGATCCGGCTCAACGACGAACTTGCCGAGTTCCGGCTGATCGCTCCTGAAAAGCTCAAGGCCTGGGACTTTGGGACCGGCCTGGCGGTCAGCGACTGGCTGGCTCAGCGAAGGGTCGGATGATCTACTCGCTGCCGCCGTTCAACCAGCGCAGCGCGACGCTCAGGCAGGTATTCAGGGTGTGATGGTCGAAATGGCCGGGCAGGGTTGACAGCAATCGGTCACAGCCCGGCGCATCGTCGTTGTCGAAGCATTCGAGCAGGGCCAGGATGTTTCCGAGCAGACCGCCATGCTCGCAGAGGGCATTGCGCACGGCACGTTCAACGGCAATCTGTTCGAGGATTTCCTCGATCGGCAGACCGAGCGCAACCGGCATCATCGACAGGATGCCGGTGAGGAAAGCCAGTTCGCTCAAGTGTCGGTAATTGCCTGGGGGAACAAGCTCGATCAACAACTCCATCATCCGGCCGCGCAGGGCGGCCACTTGCAGCAGGGGTGAGCGGGAAGGGTCGGCCGCGTGGCCGGGGGCCAGCAGCAGCAGCGACAACCAGCGCTGCAACTGGCGGCGTCCGAACAGGGTAATCGCATGCCGCAGCGAGGTCACCGGCTGCGCGAGGCGGCTACCGCGACATCCGACCGAGTTGACCACCCGCAGCAGGTTGAGCGTCAGCGCGGGCTCGTGCTTGAAGGCATCCTCGATCAGTGCGGTCTCGACATCACGCCCGACGAGGTTGACCAGGCGAATCAGTGCCGCCTGCGAGGCCGAGAGGCGGCGACCACTGACGATTTCGGCCTGCGCGAAGTAGCGGCCCTGAAATAGTTCAAAGCCGAGGCCACGGCAATGCTCCAGCTGTGCGCTATTGCCAATACCCTGCGCCAGCAGCCTGATCGGCAGCTTGCGCAGCGAGCCGGCGAGATCCCGGAGCTGGCCTGTGTCGGCAGTGTCAACGTCGATCTTGATGACTCCGACCATCGGCAACAGCGGTCGACTGCGGTCGTCGATGCCGCGGTAGTCGGGCAGTGCCAGCGTATAGCCACGCGCGCGCAGGCTCTGGCAACGCGTTAGCGTTGCCCAGTTGGCGACGCCGTCGAGCAACAGTTCGAGGACCACGCCGGCCGGCGGCAGCAATTCGATGGCCTCCTGTTGCAGAAATTCGGTGTCGATGCCGATGAATGCACAACGGTGACCGAGCGCACTCTGCATGCCCAGTTCGGAATAGGCTGCACACAGCGCGGCAGCCGCACCGGCGGGGGAGTCGGTCGTCGCGGCACTGCTTCGGAACGATAGCTGGTAGCCGGCAAGTTCCTGCTCCCGGTTGAGGATCGGCTGCCGGAACAGAAAGGCGTTCTTGAGGGATGGATCGTCTGTCATCGGGGCATGCGCATCAGAACGGCAGCACCAGGCCGGGGCGGGTGGTATTGAGGACGCGGCGAAAATCACTCTGAATACGTGCCAGAGCTTCGTTGTCGTCGGCTTCGAAACGGAGCACGACCACCGGTGTGGTATTCGACGGCCGCGCCAGTCCGAAGCCATCGGCATATTCGACGCGCAGGCCATCGATGGTGATGATCTCGCGTGCACCCTCGAAGTGTGCCTGCCGCCGCAGTTCGTCGATCAGAGCCAGGGGCTCGCCTTCCTGCATGGCGATGTTCAGTTCCGGCGTCGAGCTGCTGTCGGGCAGAGCCTTCAGGACGGTGTTGGCATCGACTGCACGGGCGAGGATCTCGAGCAGTCGGGCACCGGCGTAGAGACCATCGTCAAAGCCGAACCAGCGTTCCTTGAAGAACATGTGGCCGCTCATTTCGCCGGCCAGCGGCGCACCGGTTTCCTTGAGTTTGGCTTTGACCAGCGCGTGTCCGGTTTTCCACATCAGCGGCTCGCCGCCATGCTGGCGGATCCATGGCGCCAGCCGGCGCGTGCATTTGACATCGTAGATGATCGCCTGTCCTGGGCAGCGGCCGAGCACGTCGGCGGCAAAGAGCATCAGTTGGCGATCGGGGTAGATGATCTCGCCGTCGCGGGTGACGACGCCGAGGCGGTCACCATCGCCGTCGAAAGCGAGTCCAAGTTCGGCGCCGCTGCGGCCGAGCGCTTCGATGAGGTCCCGAAGGTTCTCGGGCTTCGACGGGTCGGGGTGGTGGTTCGGAAAATGCCCATCCACCTCACAGAACAGTTCGACCAGCTCACAACCCAGTGCGCGAAAGAGCTGCGGGGCGATGCCTCCGGCGACGCCGTTGCCACAGTCGATGACGATCTTCAGCGGACGTGCCAGGCGAACATCGCCGGTGATGCGCGCGAGGTAGGCGGGGCGAACGTCGGCACTGCGGGACTGGCCAGCCGCGTGCTTGAGCCGGCCGGCGTCGACACGTTGCCGGATCTCCTGGATGGTTTCGCCGGCCAGGGTCTCACCGCCGATGACCATTTTCAGACCGTTATAATCGGGCGGATTATGGCTGCCGGTGACGGCCACGCAACTCTGGCAACCGAGTTCATGCGCTGCAAAGTAGACCACCGGCGTCGGCACGCAGCCGACGTCGATGCTGTCGACGCCGGCCATGCAGATGCCTTCCATCAGTGCTGCCGATAGTTCCGGTCCGGACAGGCGTCCATCACGGCCCACCGCAATCGCGCGTTGGCCGCGCTCGACGGCCAACGAACCGAGGCCATGGCCGATGCGCCGGACAATGTCCGCGGTCAGGGTCTTGCCGACGATACCGCGAATGTCGTAGGCCTTGAAGATTTCGGCGGGCAGGGGAGTAGGCATGTCAAACCTCATGCTGAAAATAGTCAAGAATGCGCTGTGGCAGCCAGTCGAGTCGCCCCGGCAGGCGACCGGTGACGAAACCCACATGGCCGCCCTGACGCGGGAATTCAAGCTGCACGCTGGCCGCGACCTGGTCGACAGTGGGGAGCGCCGGTGCCGGCAGGAAGGGGTCGTTCTGGGCATTGAGCAGCAGCGTTGGCAGCCGGATGCCGGGCAGCCAGGGTTTGCTCGACGCCCTTCGCCAATAGTCGTCGGCACCGGCAAAACCGTGCAGCGGTGCCGTGACGATTTCGTCGAATTCATGGAGATTGCGGGCCGCGCGCATCCGCCGTTCGTCAAACAGGTCGGGATAGCGGCCCAGTTTGTCGGCGGCATGACGCTTGAGAGTGCGCAGGAAGTGCCGGGTGTAGAGGCGGTTGAATCCTCTGGCCAGGGCGTGACCGCAAGCGGCGAGGTCGAACGGTGCACTGATCGCGGCGGCCGCCTGCAGGGTATCGGTGGCCGCCGTCCCGCGTTCGCCGAGCCATTTCAGCAGGGCGTTGCCGCCCAGCGAAACGCCAACCGCGTAGCGTGGGTAATCTGGAAAAAACGCTTGCAGACGTCGCAGGATCCAGTCGATCTCGTCGCTGTCGCCGGAGTGGTAGGCGCGTGGCAGGCGATTGCTTTCGCCCGAACATCCCCGGAAATTCACCACCACGCCTGCCCAGCCAATGACCGTGACGGCGTGCATCAGGGTGCTTGCGTAGTGACTGCCGGAACTGCCTTCCAGACCATGAAAAAGCACCAGCAAGGGTCGACCCTCCGGGAAGGACGATGGCGCAAGGTTCCAGTCGAGGTCGATGAAGTCGCCATCCGGCGTCTCCCAGCGTTGCCGGTGGTAGGGCAGGGGGTCGGGTCGGATCAGCAGGGGGTAGAGGGTCTGGGCGTGGCCGCCGGGTAGCCAGCCTGGCGCACGGTAGGAACTCAATGCAGTGTCCGCGGTGTTTTCGTGCTGCCTTCGTCGGCGCTGTCGCTGTTCGCCAGGTTCCGGTCGGCTGCGGTCGATGAGTGGTGCGAAAGCAGGCGCCAGCCATTCGCACCGCGCTGGAAAACATTGGTCGCCAGCATCGGCCCGTGCGGTTTGCGTTCTTCACCGATGTAGAGCGTTTCGACGACATTGTGCACCGACAGGAGCATGCCGTTCCAGCGAACGCCGCGCGACAGGCGCACCATCAGGCGCGGGTTGTTGGCGAAAATGCTGCGCCAGCTTTCGCGGATCGCATCGGCACCGGTCAGACGCTGGCCGGTCGGGTGGATGCAGACGATTTCTTCATCATCGGCCCAGACGCTCATCAGGGCGACCAGATCGGCACGTGCGATGGCTTCGTAGAAGGCGGTTTCGACGTCCTCAGGGGTGGCAAAAATGATGATCATGCAAGTGCCTTGGTTGGGCAGGCGTCGAGAACACGCTGCGGGTCGAGCTTGTTCAGGCAGTCGAAATGGCCCAGTGGACAGCTGCGCTGGAAGCAGGGGCTGCAGTCGAGATCCAGGCTGATGACCTTCGCCTGCCCCGAAAGCGGTGGGGTGAAGCCGGGCGATGAGGAGCCATAGAGGGCAACCAGCGGTCGACCGAGGGCGGCGGCGACGTGCATCAGGCCCGAATCGTTGCAGACGACAAACGCTGCAGCAGCCAGCAGATCGATGGCCTGGGTCAGGGTGGTGGCACCGCAGAGGTTGTGGGGTCGCCTGGTCAGGTCGGTGTAGTTGACGATCTGGTCGGCGATCGTCCGGTCTTTCTGTGAACCGAGCAGCCAGACTGCGTAGCCCTGATCGGCCAGCAGATTGGCGAGGGTGGCGAAATGCTTTGCCGGCCAGCGCTTGGCCGGACCATATTCGGCACCGGGGCAGAATGCCGCCAGCTTTTCAGGCAGTGCGATGCCAAGCGACGCCAGCGTTGCGGCACGTTGCACGCTGTCGGACTGCAGGCGCGGCTGCGGTAGCGGTCTTGGCAGCGCAGTTCCGGGCGCTTCGGCAAGCTGCGCGAAGCGCTCGACCATCAGCGGCAGTTGCGTTTTGTTCAGCGTGTGCCAGCGATTGATCAGCCCATAACGGCTTTCACCCACGAAACCGATGCGCTCGGGAATGTCGGCAAAAAACGGAATCAGGGCCGATTTGATCGAATTCGGCAGAATGTAGGCACGCTGGTAGCCGCCCTTCGCCAATTGGTGAGCCAGCCGGTGCCGCGCTTTCAGCGAGAGATCGCCATGTGCGAAGGGGCTGTCGATGAGTCGCGTGATCTCGGGCATCCGTTCAAGAACCGGCGCGACCCAGCGGGGCGCCAGAGCGTCGATCTGCAGGCCGGGGGTTCGCTCATGCAGGCGCATCAACAGCGGCTGCGACAGCACCGTATCGCCGATCCAGGACGGGGCGACGATGAGTGCTTTCATGACCGGCTGTGCAGTCGCCGATCAGTGATGCCCTTTCGGCCGCTCTCCCCTGAGGACATAGTGTGCGCTGCAGTAGGGACAAACGACTTCGCCGCTATGCGTGATGTCGAGATAGACGCGTGGATGCCTTGCCCACAGCGGTGCATCCTTGCCCGGGCAGTGCAAGGGGAGTTCCTGAGCGGTGACCTCGATGGGCTTCTGCGGGATTTTCTGAGACATGATGGCAACTTTGCAAGATTAATTTGAAAGTCGCGTCAGCGACTCACGAATCCCCCCTCCCCCGCGCGGGGGAGGGGTCGGGGGGAGAGGGAAACGGTCATGACTTTCATGATCGGGGGTGCCTGGAAAAGTCATGACCGTTAGACGTAGGCCAGCCAGTCTGCATGCGCTGGCATGCGGCCATTCACGCAGTCGAAGAAGAGATTCTGGATGCGGGTGGTGATCGGGCCGCGGTGGCCAGCACCGATCTGGCGATTGTCGAGTTCGCGAATCGGGGTCACCTCGGCCGCCGTGCCGGTAAAGAAGGCTTCGTCGGCACAATACACCTCGTCGCGGGTGATCCGTTTTTCGATGACCGGGATGCCCAGCTCGTCGGCGAGCTGCAGGACCGAGGCGCGGGTGATGCCTTCGAGGCAGGAGGTCAGATCCGGGGTATACAGTTTGTCCTTCTTGACGATGAACACGTTCTCGCCGGCGCCTTCGGCCACATAGCCGTCAACGTCGAGCAGCAGGGCTTCGTCGTAACCGTCGTGTGCCACCTCCTGGTGGGCAAGGATCGAGTTGGTGTAGGTGCCGACCGACTTCGAGCGGCACATGTTGATATTCACATGATGGCGGGTGAATGACGAGGTCTTGACACGGATGCCCTTTTCCATTCCCTCGGCACCGAGGTAGGCGCCCCACGGCCAGGCAGCGATGGCCACGTGCGTACTCACCGCAGTGGCGGCAATGCCCATCGCCTCGGAGCCATAGAAGACGATCGGCCGCAGGTAGCAGGATTCGAGCTGATTGGCGCGTACCACTTCTTTTTGCGCTTCGAGCAGGGTTTCCTTGTCGTAGGGCATCTTCATCTGGAAGATGTAGGCCGAGTTGAACAAACGGTCGGTATGTTCCTTGAGACGGAAGATGGCGGTGCCCTTTTCGGCTTTGTAGGCGCGAATGCCTTCGAAAACTCCCATGCCGTAATGTAGGGTGTGCGTCAGCACATGCGTTGTGGCCTGACGCCATGGCACCAGTTTGCCGTCGTACCAGATGAAGCCGTCGCGATCCGCCATGGACATGGTGTGCTCTCCCTTTGCCGGAAATCCTGAAGCGGAAATTTTAGCCGATTTCGCTTCCCGGTTGGCGGTAAAATGGCGTCTTTACCGCCCTGCAAGGCTTCTGCCATGGTCTGGAAACCCAATGTCACCGTCGCTGCGGTGCTCGAACGTGATGGTCGCTTCCTGCTCGTCGAGGAGGAAACCGAATACGGGGTCTGTTACAACCAGCCGGCGGGCCATCTGGAATGCGGCGAGTCCCTGATCGATGCCGTGGTTCGCGAGACCCTTGAGGAAACGGCTTATACCCTGACGCCGCAGTTCCTGATCGGAGTCTACAATTACCGTAACGAAACCAGGGACGTGAGCTATCTGCGTTTTGCCTTCGGTGGCGAGATCACCGCACACGATTCCCGGCGAGCACTCGACGAAGGTATCCTGGCGGCGCACTGGCTGACGCTCGATGAAATCCGGGAGCGCCAGGCGCAGCACCGCAGTCTGATGGTTCTCCGGTGCATCGAGGACTGGCTCGTCGGCCGGCGCTATCCGCTCGAACTGTTGCACCAGTACACGTGCGCTGGCTGATGCCATTGATCCTGCTGGGCCTGGCTTCAGCGGTGTCGGCGGATTCGTTGAGCGTCTGCTACAACTACGGGTGTGTGGCCGAGGCCGAGGTGAACTTCAGTGCCGGGCAGTTGACGCAGGTGCGTGATCTGCTCGGCGTTGCCCGCAATGCCACCGAGGAGCGCGCCAGGTTGTCGCTGGCGATCGGCTGGATGCTGGGCTGGGCGGGCGAACAGACACCGATTTCGGCGGACCGCGGGGGCAACTTTGCCGATGATGGCGCCTTCGGGCGGATGGACTGCATCGATCACTCAACGACTACGACGCGCCTGCTGCGGCTGCTGGAAAGTCATCGCTGGCTGTCTTTCCACCGCGTTCTCGAGCCGGTGCGACGGGTGCTCTATCTGTTCGAATTTCACTATTCGGCGCAGATCGAGGAACTCGATTTGCTGGCGACAGCGCCTGCTTCGACTGCGGAGCCAGCACGTTATGTCGTGGATAGCTGGTTTCGTGACAACGGTCGCCCGGCAGTGGTGATGGCG
>NZ_JDSS02000020.1:35467-47040 GCF_000584955.1 Candidatus Accumulibacter vicinus | reverse complement strand
TCGACGGCCAGGGCCGGGAAGAGAGTGGGGGGGAAACGGTGGTCGCCGGCGGCCTCGGTGATGGTTCGCCGGTCGAACACTAACGGTCTAACAGGGTACGAAGATGAACAAGGGAAAAACCGTCGTCGTAGGCTTGTCCGGTGGCGTTGATTCGTCGGTCGCCGCTTGGCTGCTCAAGGAGCAGGGGTGGCATGTGATCGGCCTGTTCATGAAGAACTGGGAAGATGACGATGGCGACGAATATTGCTCTTCGCGCCAGGATCTGATCGATGTGATCAGCGTTGCCGATACGCTCGGCATCGAGGTCGAAGTGGTGAACTTCGCGAGAGAATACAAGGAACGGGTGTTTGCGCACTTCCTCAAGGAATACCAGGCGGGCCGCACGCCGAATCCGGATGTGCTGTGCAACTCGGAGATCAAGTTCAATGCTTTTCTCGAGTACGCGCTGAAGATTGGTGCGCAGCGTATCGCCACCGGCCATTATGCTGGCGTGCGCGAGTTCCAGGGCGCCTGGCAGTTGCTCAAGGCCGAGGATGGGACCAAGGACCAGAGCTATTTCCTGTACCGGCTCAATCAGCAGCAACTGGCGAAGACGCTGTTTCCCCTGGCCGGCCTGTACAAGCGAGACGTCCGCAAGATTGCCGAGGCAGCCGGTCTGCATGTCGCGCTGAAGAAGGATTCGACCGGTATCTGTTTTATCGGTGAGCGGCCGTTCAAGGATTTCCTGATGCATTATCTGCCCAGGAGCGAGGGCGAGATTCGTTCCCTCGACGACGACCGCGTGCTTGGCGAACACGACGGGGTGGCCTACCACACCATCGGCCAGCGCAAGGGTCTGCACATCGGCGGTGTCAAGGGTGGCAAGAGCGGCGACCACGGCGACCATGAGGCTTGGTTCGTGGCCCGCAAGGATGTCGCCGGAAACATCCTCTATGTCGTTCAGGGGCATGACCATCCGGCGTTGCTGGCCGACGAAGTGAGCGCCTGGGATTTGTCCTGGGTGGCCGGTGAAGCGCCGCATACACACTGGGTGTATACCGCCAAAACACGCTACCGGCAGGCCGATGCCGCCTGCGAGATTGAGCGGGTCGGCGCCGACGCCTGCCTGATCCGCTTCGCCGAGCCGCAATGGGCGATCACGCCGGGGCAGTCGGTGGTGGTCTATGAAAGTCGCGTTTGCCTCGGGGGAGGGGTGATCGCCTGAGCCGCGCCTCCGTGCAACGGAAAACATGGGGCTGCCTGCGGGACTGCGACTATTGGCCTATTGGCCTATTGGCAGCCAAACGACATAGAGACGAAAAACTGGTAGACTGAAATCTGCCTCCTTGGAAGACGAAAAAACGAGGGGGGACTTGGCCCGTGCCACATCGAATCCCCTTGGCGGTCGTTCAACGCCCTGGCTGTGCCGGTGGTTCAGGTCTTGTACGCCGGGGCCATGGCTTCAGATGGCAGGCGATGTCGATTTCAGAAAGATTGCATGGGAGTTGGATATGGCAACGATTTTCATCAGCAGCCTTCCCTTTCGAGCAGACGAAGCGTTTATCCGCAATCTGTTCAGCCCCTTTGGTCGAGTCGTGTCGGTTGATCTGCATGCGGACTGGGTCAATCCGACCCATGAACCTTATGCCTATGTCGATTTGGAAACGTCCGACCCAAAATTGGCGGTAGACGCACTGGACGGTCAAAAATTTGGCCAGAACCATATCCGTGTTCATAAACGAGTTATTCTGCCGACTTCGCCTGTCAAGGCCGTCTGACTTCGCTCTCATCCCACAACTCATTCTTTCGGAGTGACCCCATGGCCAAGGATATCGACCAGCAAATCCTCAATGACCTGCGCCAGTTCGATTTCGTTGCGCAGAACATCTGGCCCAAATTGCGCGGCCTGTTCAAACACTCGATCGCCGCACGTTGCAGCCAATGCGTCATTTCCTCACGCGTGCCCTATGTCACGCTGACCGATGGTGTCTGTAACCTGTGCCACGAGCACAACAAGTTGCGCGCCAACGACGAGGAGACCCTCTGGCAGAAGAAATACGTCGAACATCAGCGCAAGGAACTCGACCAGTTGCTGAAAAGTCATCAGGGCAAGGGCCGCGACCGTTATGACGCATTGGTTCTGTTCAGTGGCGGCAAGGACAGCGTTTATATGCTGTCTCGCCTGCGCAAGGAATACCCCGGCCTGCGCGTTCTGCTGATGACCTGGGACAACGGCTTCTATTCCAAGTTGTCGCTGGATCGTTGCAAGGAAGTGGCTGCCAAAATGGACCTCGACCATATCGTCTACAAGCCGCGTTCGTCGGTTTACAAGACGCTTTACTGCTATACGCTGAAGAATGTCGAGATGAAGGGCAGCTATCAGACGGTCGACCGGCTGGATGGTACCCTGAATCAGATGCTGGGCTTCTATTTCGCCTATGACATGAATATTCCCCTGGTCCTGGCGGGTGTCGATTTCGCACAGGAACTGATCATGCAGTTCCATTCGTATTATGTGATGCCGTTCGAGGACATGTGTTCGCGCACCCTGACTGACCGCATGGAGCGCCGGTCGGGTTTCAAGATTGCCGACATTTTTACCGAGGAAGACCAGAAACTGTTCTGGGACGGTACCGGTAAGGACCCCGATCGTGTTCCGCAATACGTGCTTCCCTTTGTCGCCTGGCGTCCCGACAAGGCGGCCATTCTGGGCGAACTCGAGCGGGAAAGCCTGATGCCGGAACGTGATTCCTCACCCATTCTGACCAATAATCAGGTGCTTTCGATCATGACCGCCATCGACATCAAGACGATCGGCTATTGTAGTTTCGAACCGGAGTTCGCCGAGATGATCCGGTTCCGCGAAAATGATCCGGTTTATTGGCGCAACGCCTTTGAGATGGCGGAGTTCGGTGCCCGCAACAAGGTATTCCTGCAACGTACGGTGACCAAAGTGCTGGGCAAGCTTGGCCTGACCTTTCAGGAGGTGGGACTCGAGGCCTAGGGCGAGGATTTCGCGGAACTTGGTCAGACGTTCTGGCGCAGCGCGTCCACGACAGGAATGCGGGTCACGCGTCGTGCCGGGAAGATCGAAGCGCTCACGGTGGCGACCAGGCCGATGCTAAAGGCAAGCACGAGTTCTTTCGGCACGACCTGAATCTGCGCCATGTAGCCGACCTCGCTGCTTGGCGGGGGAGGCATGGGAATGCCGATGGCCGAGATCACCCAGGCCAGGACGACGCCGATCAGCAAGCCCGTGCTGCTGCCGATCACCCCGATCAGAACGTTCTCCGTGATCACCAGCCGGAAGACGTCGATCCGGCGATTGCCCAGCGCCATCATGGTTCCGAATTCCCCAACGCGCTCGAAAGCGCTCATATTGACGCTGTTGGCGACACCGAGCAAAACCATGATCAGGACGATCAGGCGCAGCACGCCGAACTGCCGGTCGTAGAGGGTGACGGTCTTGTCGTAAAAATCGGTCAACTCGTTCCATTTCTTGATTTCGAACTTTCCGGGGTCGAGTTGCCGCGCGAGCAGTTCGGCGACCCGCACCGTATCAAGGGAATCCTTGAGCGAGACGACCAGGGTGTTGATCCCCCTGGCATTGAGGAGTTCCTGGGCATCGGCCAGGGGAATGCGTACCGCACGCCCGTCGTAATCCCGGGAAAAGCTCCGGAACGTTCCGACGACTTCAAACTCGAGCGTGTTCAAGGCTCCACCCGAAGTACTGACCAGAACAATCACCCGGTCCCCGACGCCCACCTTGAACGCGTCAGCCAGGCCCTTTCCCAGGATGATTTTGTACTGGTCCTGATCGTTGAGCGCGCGACCCGATTCGATGCGGATGAACGTGCCCAGTTTACTCTCCCGGTTCGGCTCGATGCCCTCGCCGATGATTGAACGGTCGGTACGACCGGCGCTGAGAAGGCCCGAGAAGCTGACCCTGGCCATCACGTCAGCCACCTGCGGCAGCCTGGCGACCTGCCGTCGCAGTGGCTCGGTATCGTCGATCATGAATCTGTCCGGCGCCCGTGCTCCTTTCTCGAAGAACCCCTGCGCGTTGATCTGGAGGTGACCGAACTGCGAGTGAATCACCGCCTCGCGCAACTGAATGAACATGTCCTCGATGAATCCGCCGGAAAGAACGAGGCTGATGACGCCGAAGAGGACTGCACCGAATGTCATTCCCGTACGCAGCTTGTGCCCGAGAAGATTACGGAGAGCAAGTTTGATCACTGCCTGGCCCTGATTCTGTGGGAAAAGTTCAGCGGTTGAAACGCAACGCGTCGACGATGACCATCCCCGAAGCGGTTCGTGCCGGAATGATGCTGGCGATCAGCGTCGATCCCACTGCCAGCAGCAATGCCTCGATGGCGAGCCGGCCGGTGACCATGACCTCGCCCATGAATCCCCAGGACTGTCCTGGTGGCGGCGGCATGGGAATGCCGATGTAGGAGATCACCCAGGCCAGCAGGGTTCCCAATGCCAGACCCAGGAGACCGCCGACGATGCCGAGCACCGCACCCTCCACGACGATCATGCGCAGGAGGTCGCGACGGGTCAGTCCGAGAGCCATGATGGTGCCGATCTCGCCCGTCCGCTCCATGACGCTCATCATCATCGTGTTGAAAATGCTCAACACGATGATCACGGCGATGATGACTCTCATCACGCCCGCCTGTTTGGCGAGGAGGGACACCGCCTTGACATGGAAATCGGCAAGTTCGATCCATTCGGTAAAGACCAGACCCTCGTTCGCAAAGCGCTGGCGCAGGGTCCTCAAGGTGAGATCTGCCTGCTCGGTTTCTGACAGCAACAATGCCCAGGTGTGGGCACCCTCCACTTTCAACAGTTTCTGGGCGGTCGTCAGCGGGACCCTGAGCGCGACGTCGTCGTACGCTTTCGACATCGTCGCAAAAAAACCTCGTACCCGACACTCGACCGCATTGATACTCCCTGTGGCCGTGTTCGCCATGAGGACGACCGTATCCCCGACATCGATACCCAGGTTCGCGGCGAGGCCCAGGCCGAGGATGATTCCGTTCGGGTCATTGGCCGACAGGTTGGCGCCCTTGGGAATCCGCAGCGAACTGCTCAGGACCTGCTCCTTGTCCGGTTCGACGCCCTCGGCAACGAAGGAGATGGTTTCGTCGCCTTTGCTCACCAGGCCGCTGAACGCCAGACGTCTGCCGAGAACGCGCAGTTCGGGGAGTCGTTCGATGGCGTGCTGTACGGGCGAACTCTTCGGCAGGAGGTAACCAAACGGGTCGGCCGTCCCCTCCTCAAAGTACCCCTTTCGGGTCACCTGAATATGACCATACTGGGAAGTAATGGTGGTTTCCCGATGTTTGAACATGATCCAGTCGATGAAACCGTTCGCGACGATCAGGGCAGCCACCCCGAAGGCGATGGCGGCGAGCGCAAAAGCAGAGCGCCGCCGTTGTCGGGCGATGTTTCGGGCAGCCAGGAAAGCGTCGGTCAGCACCTTGGGAATTATACACTTCGATTGACGCCGCTTGATGGCGGCTCATATACTTCCAACTCCATGGCTGGTTTTCCTACCCTCCTGGCCTTTCATCGATGAACGGAAAGTCACGTGGCTGACGACACCGCCAGTCCCATCGTCAGTGCATTCGATCTTCGCAGCGACCTGTCCGGTGCGCTTCACGAGTGGCGGGGGCTTCTGGGTGAGGCCAATGTTCTTACCGACGCCGGGACACGGGACCATTATGCCCGCAGCACCTCGTCGTTCAGCCGGCGCCCTGCCGCCATCCTGAAACCGGGAACGCGGGACGAGGTGGTGGAAGTCGTGAGCATCGCGTCCCGCTGCAGAACCCCGCTGTATCCCATCAGCACCGGTCAGAACTGGGGCTACGGCGACGCGTGTGCAGTCTTCGACGGACAGGTCATCGTCGACCTTGGCCGACTGAACCGGATCGTGCAGGTTGACAGCGAACTGGGTTACGTGGTCATCGAGCCCGGTGTGACCCAGCGGCAGCTTTCCCACCACCTGGCCGAACAAGGCGTGCCGTTCTGGATCGATTGCACGGGCGCGGGACCGAATTCGAGCCTGATCGGCAACATTGTCGAGCGCGGCTTCGGGCACAGTCCCTACGGCAACCGCTTCCAGACGATTTCGGGAATGGAGGTCGTCCTCGGAACGGGAGAGGTGCTGCGTACCGGCTTCGGGCAGTACCCGCAGGCCAAGACCACGCATCTGTACCCGTACGGCATCGGTCCCTACCTCGACGGAATCTTCACCCAGTCGAACTTCGGCATCGTCATCCGGCTCGGACTATGGCTGCAGCCGATCCCGGAGTCTTTCTGCCCGTACATCGTGCTCTTCAAGGAAGACCAGAACCTCCTCGACGCCATTCCCAGGCTGCAGAAACTCAGGCTGGACCGGATCCTTCAGAGCGTGTCGCATATTGGCAATGACCTCCGGGCGTTCGCTGCAGACGCGCCGTTTCCACGCGACCGGCTGCCCGGGCACGCCCGCCTGACGCCGGAAGTGAGGGCGCAGCTGCGGAAAGAAGCGGGCATCGGCGCGTGGTCGATGTCGGGGGCGTTTTACGGAAGTTCACGCCAGGTTGCCCTGCACAAAAAACTGCTCAAGGCGGCCTTGGCCGGGGTTAACGCCAAGGTGGTCTTTCTCCCGGGTTACATCCTGGCGGCGGGGCAGTGGTTCGCACGCCACTTCGGTCATCTCGCACCTTTCCACGGACTGGAAAAGAAGATCCGGCTCGGGGCGGCGCTTGCCGGCATGCACAGCGGCAAACCCACCGGCGCCTTCCTGCGGGGGTGCTATTGGCGCCACCAGGCAGGCGTGCCGGCGGACTTCTCCGACGACACCGATCTTGCGCGGGAGCGGATCGGCATCATGTGGATGGCGCCGATCATCCCCTTCAGACGGGAGGATCTCGCACAGCTCAACCAGGAGATGGACGCACTTTTCGGGCGTTTCGACTTTGACTGCCATGTCACCGTCAACATGATCAACGAGCGTGCGCTGGCGGCGGTTTATACGATCGAATACGATACGGAGGATGAAGCCGAAACCCGACGCGGAATCGAGTGTTATGAGGCCGGTGTGCACCGGCTGTTCGAGCTGGGCTACCCCTTGTATCGTGCTTCGGTGCGAGGGATGCAGTTGCTGGCCTCGCAACGGGAAGCGGGTTCCTGCGACGCCGTCGACCGGTTGAAGCGGGCACTCGATCCGGGTGCCATCATTGCGCCCGGACGCTACGACGGGCTCAAGGCAGGGCGCGACTAGAGCGGTAGGGAGCCGTTAAGTATTTCTGCTTCAACAGACTACACCCCGACCTTACCCAGGCGACCATTGTACGGCCTGGGTTCGCACGAGGGCTTTGAAAAAGACTCCGTAAGGACTGTTTCGGCGTCGCGTTCGCGACGCCGATCATGCATCTGCCTACACGCTACGATCGGCGCATTCTGCGCGCCAGCCCGGCAGCGACGAGCCCAAGCGACAGCAGCGGCAGAGTGCCGCCTTCGGGCACCGCCGCTGCTGTGCCGAAGGAGACATTGTCGATCGTCAACCCCTCGCTGGTCACGATCGAAAAGCGGCCGCCGGGAATGTCCCCGGCGCTAGCCACCACGCCGAAGAAGGCGAAGTCGTCCGGCGTGATGCCAGTGTCGGCATCCCCGGTCTGAGGGAGTACCGGTGAAAACGCGCCAAAGCTGATCGTCGACGGCGTCCCGAAGTCGACATCGGCGTAGTCGAATCCGAACGCCGTCGGCGCTCCGGGCAGGGCGATCGTCGGCAACGAGGTGGGGGATATGCTCAGCGCATTGCCTTGCCCGATGCTGCTGAAGGCAAAGCTGCTGATATCCAACGACGAACCCGTGGGGATCGAGATGCCGCTCGGGAAGACCGTCGCCGAGTTCACCGCGATTCCATCGGCAAACGAATTGAAGTTCTCGGTGGTCAGCGCGCTTGCGGCGGCCGTCCACGCGGCCCGGTTGGTGTACACGACTACTGCGGCCAGGGCTTGGCTACAGAAGAGGGAAGCTGTTGCTGCAACTGACAAATAAGCGATCGTGCGTCTCATGTTGGCCCTTTCAATGAATTTAAGGAGTACCTTGTTGGCTTATGGAATTTTCTATATTCCGTTGACCGATGATGTCCCGGTCACGAGCCGGCAATGTGATGGAGCAAGCGCGACTGTACATACCCTTGCCCACATCAATGAGTCAATAAAACCGCAGGGCAATCATGTCTCCCCCCCGTTCGCTCGCTCGTGCATCGCGAGAGCAAGTAGTGTGCCATATAAAAATAACATCTTTTAAATCAGAAATCGGGCGCAGACCCGTCACTTCGCGATCAGAGGGAGTGTAAATTTTTCCGACAGGATACGTGTGCGACGGAAGATGGAAGTGCTGCATTCGACCCGCGGTGCGTCCCTTCAATCAAGTATGTTAGACTGCTGCGCTCGCGGGCGCGGCAGTTCGGGCTTACAGCAGCCCGGGCCGTCCTGATGTCCGTATCGATTTTCTGTCCAGCGTTTGCGACATGCTGGCAGGAAAGCCAGGCAGGGTCTCTGGCATTTCCATTTCTTGCTGAGGTTATCTATATGCCGGTTGTCACATTGCCTGACGGTTCACAAAGGGAATTCGCAGAGTCTGTCACGGTTGCCGAAGTGGCGCAGAGCATCGGTGCCGGGCTGGCGCGCGCCGCCCTGGCGGGCAAGGTCGATGGTCGCCTGGTCGACACCTCCTTCCGGATCACCACTGACGTGCAGCTTGGCATCATCACCGAGAAGGATCTCGCGGGCCTGGAGATCATCCGCCACTCGACGGCCCATCTGATGGCTCACGCAGTCAAGGAACTCTTTCCGGCGGCGCAGGTGACGATCGGTCCGGTCATCGAAGACGGTTTCTACTACGACTTCGCCTACGAGCGTCCGTTCACGCCCGACGACCTGGCGGCAATCGAAAAGCGCATGGCAGAAATCGCCCGGCGTGATCTGCCGGTGCGGCGCGAGGTCTGGCAGCGCGACGACGCCATCGCTTTCTTCCGGTCGATCGGCGAGCACTACAAGGCGGAACTGATCGATGCCATCCCGTCCGATCAGGAAGTCTCGCTCTATCGCGAGGGTGATTTTGTCGACCTTTGCCGCGGCCCGCACGTCCCTTCCACAGGCAGGTTGAAGGTGTTCAAGCTGATGAAGCTGGCCGGCGCGTACTGGCGCGGTGATCATCGCAACGAGCAACTGCAGCGGATCTACGGGACGGCCTGGGCCAGAAAGGAAGATCAGGAGGCCTACCTGCACATGCTCGAGGAGGCCGAGAAACGCGACCATCGCAAACTCGGTCGGCAACTCGACCTGTTTCATCTTCAGGACGAAGCGCCTGGAATGGTGTTCTGGCATCCAAAGGGGTGGACGATCTGGCAGGAAGTCGAACAGTACATGCGTGGCGTTTATCGGGACAATGGCTATCAGGAAGTGAAGTGCCCGCAAATTCTCGACCGTACCCTGTGGGAAAAATCCGGGCACTGGGAGAACTTCAAGGATCACATGTTCTCCACCGAGTCGGAAAAGCGCGAGTACGCAATCAAGCCGATGAATTGTCCAGGGCACATCCAGATCTTCAATACCGGGCTACGCAGTTATCGCGATCTGCCACTGCGTTATGGTGAATTTGGTTCCTGTCATCGCAACGAGCCCTCGGGTGCGCTGCACGGCATCATGCGCGTGCGCGGCTTTACCCAGGATGATGGTCATATTTTCTGCACCGAAGATCAAATTCAGGACGAAGTCACCGTTTTCAATGATCTGGTGCGCAAAGTGTATGCCGATTTCGGTTTTCACGAGGTGACGGTGAAGCTGGCATTGCGCCCGGAAAAGCGCGTCGGATCGGACGCGGTATGGGACAAGGCCGAACTGGCGTTGCGCGCTGCATTACAGGCATCCGGTCTGGCGTGGGAGGAGTTGCCGGGTGAGGGGGCTTTTTACGGTCCGAAAATCGAATTTCACATCAAAGATGCCATTGGGCGATCCTGGCAGTGCGGCACGATGCAGGTCGACTTCTCGATGCCGCAGCGACTGGACGCCGAATTCGTCGGTGACGACAACTCGCGCCACACGCCGGTGATGCTGCATCGCGCTATTCTGGGTTCGATGGAGCGTTTTATCGGGATGCTCATCGAGAACTGCACGGGCGCCCTGCCTTTGTGGCTCTCGCCGGTGCAGATCGTGGTTCTGAATATCTCGGAAAAGCAGGCCGATTACGCTGCGCATGTTGCAAAAACACTACGCCAGGCTGGTCTGCGCGTCGAGTGTGATTTGCGCAACGAAAAAATTACCTATAAAATACGAGAACATAGCTTGAACAAGTTGCCCTATCAAATCGTCGTCGGCGATAAGGAAGTGGCAGCCAATCTGGTGGCCGTGCGGACACGCGGCGGTCAGGATCTCGGGCAGATGTCCATCGAGGCTCTGGCCAGGCAACTTCTTCACGAAGTTGCGGCGCGAAGTGGCACGGCTTAACTTTTGTCGAAACAAGGAGTGGACCCATCGCACTGCAAAAGGCGCAACGCGTTAACGAAGAGATCAACGCACCGGAAGTCCGTCTCGTCGGAGTAGGTGGCGAGCAGTTGGGAGTCATGAGCGTCAGGGCGGCATTGGCGCTTGCCGAGGAAGCGGGAGTGGACCTGGTCGAAATTGCCCCGATGGCTCAGCCGCCGGTATGTCGCATCGTCGATTTCGGCAAGTTCAAGTACCAGGAACAAAAGCGTCAGCATGAGCAGAAACTCAAGCAGAAGCAGGTACAGGTGAAAGAAGTCAAGTTTCGTCCCGGTACCGACGAGAATGACTACCAGATCAAGCTGCGCAACATGATTCGCTTCCTTGATGAAGAAGACAAGGTCAAGGTGACCTTGCGCTTCCGCGGTCGGGAAATGGCGCACCAGGATATTGGCATGCGGCAGATCGAGCGGATCAAGACCGATCTGCAGGAGCTTGCGCTGGTTGAGCAGATGCCGAAGATGGAGGGCCGCCAGATGGTCATGGTGCTCACTCCGAGCAAGAGAAAGTAGCCACCGATTCAACAAGTGCTGCCGGGTTGAAAGTGCTCCCGCCGGGGGACACCCGCCAGCATGTCTATAAACAGGAGCATTCAATGCCCAAGATGAAGACCAAGAGTGGGGCGAAAAAGCGCTTCACGATCAGCGCCAGCGGCCGCATCAAGCGTTCGCATGCGTACAAGCGACACATCCTGACCAAGAAGGACACCAAGACCAAGCGCCAGTTACGCGGCGTGACCGAGGTGCACCACTCTGACAAGGCCATGGTTCGTGCCATGCTGCCTTACGCTTGAGGAGATAGAGGATGCCTCGCGTCAAACGTGGTGTAACGGCGCACGCGCGCCACAAGAAAATTCTGGATCTGGCCAAGGGTTACCGCGGTCGCCGCAAGAACGTCTATCGTGTCGCCAAACAGGCGGTCATGAAGGCCGGGCAATATGCTTACCGCGACCGCCGGCAAAGGAAGCGTCAGTTTCGCAGCCTCTGGATTGCCCGTATCAACGCGGCGGCCCGGGAACTCGGCATGAAGTACAGCACCTTCATGAAT
>NZ_JDSS02000020.1:16525-35103 GCF_000584955.1 Candidatus Accumulibacter vicinus | reverse complement strand
GAGGTCGACCGCAAGGTGCTGGCCGATCTGGCGGTTTTCGATAAGCCGGCTTTTGCTGCTTTGGCCGTGCAGGCCAAAGCCCAGCTCGGACAGTAAGCCATACGAGCGTCAAGAAAGGAGGCGCGAGCCTCCTTTTTTTCGGTGAACCATGCACAACCTCGATCAAATAGTCCATGCAGCGTCGGCGGCCTTTGCGGCAACCGATGACCCGGATGTGCTTGAGCAAGTCAAGGCCAGTTACCTCGGCAAGAGCGGCGAGATCACTGGATTGCTCAAGGAATTGGCCAAACTTCCGCCGGACCAGCGCAAGACTGCCGGTGCGGCCATCAATCACGCCAAGGATGCGGTCGAAGCAGCGCTCGCTGCGCGCCGCGAAGCGCTTCGGCAGAGGGCACTGCAGGCGCGCCTGGCCGAGGAAGCCCTGGACGTGACGTTACCGGGTCGCGGACAGGCCCGCGGCGGTTTGCATCCGGTGACACGTACGCTAGAACGTATTGAAGCTCTTTTTGCTTCGATCGGTTTCGAAGTCGCCGACGGTCCGGAGATCGAGGCCGACTTCCAGAATTTCACGGCACTGAATACCCCAGTGGATCATCCGGCCCGTTCGATGCACGATACCTTCTATCTGCAGGACGAGGCGGGCGGGATGGCCGAGGGCGTTCTGCTGCGCACGCATACCAGCCCGATCCAGGTTCGCCATATGCAGGCGCATGTTGCCAGGCATGCCGATCGGGAAACCATGCCGGAGATTCGAGTCATTGCGCCAGGACGCGTGTACCGGGTGGATTCCGATGCCACCCATTCGCCGATGTTTCATCAGGTCGAAGGGTTGTGGATCGGCGAGAACGTCAGCTTTGCTGACTTGAAGGGCGTCATCAGCGATTTCCTGCGCCGTTTTTTCGAGAACGACGATCTGCAGGTGCGTTTTCGCCCTTCGTTCTTTCCCTTTACCGAGCCCTCGGCCGAGATCGACATGGCCTTCATGAGCGGCACCTTGAAGGGGCGCTGGCTGGAAATTGCCGGTTGCGGCATGGTTCATCCGAATGTCTTGCGGCACGTCAACATCGACCCCGAAAAATACCTTGGTTTTGCCTTCGGCATGGGTCCCGATCGGCTGACGATGCTGCGCTATGGGGTCAATGACCTGCGCCTGTTTTTCGATGGCGACCTGCGCTTTCTGCGACAGTTCGTATGACCTCCCTTCTGACATTGAGCAGTCATGAAATTCTCTGAATCCTGGCTTCGCAGCTTCGTCGATCCCGCCTGCACGGGGCATGAATTTTCGCATCTGCTGACCATGGCCGGTCTCGAAGTGGAGGAAGAAGAGACGGTCGCACCGATCTTCGACCGGGTCGTCGTGGGCCATCTGCTCGCCGTCGACAAGCATCCCGACGCCGACCGCCTCAAGGTTTGCCGGGTCGATGTCGGTACCGGCGAGGTGCTGCAGATCGTCTGCGGAGCACCCAACGCGGCTGCCGGCATCAAGGTGCCGTGCGCACTGCCCGGTGCCGAATTGCCGGATGGATTGAGGATCAAGGTCGCCAAGGTGCGCGGCGTCGAGTCGTCTGGCATGCTCTGCTCGGCCAGGGAACTGGGCATCGCGGAGGACGCCTCTGGCTTGCTGGTGCTGGGCGACGATGCGCCGGTAGGCGAGGATGTCCGCCGCCATCTTGATCTCGATGATCGTCTGCTGACCCTCAAGCTGACGCCGAACCGGGCAGACTGCCTGTCGCTCGAAGGGCTCGCTCGCGAGGTCGCAGCGCTGACCGGTACGCCGGCCCGCTTTATCGAAGTCACGGCAGTTGAGGCCACCATCGCGAGCACGCGCGCGATCGTACTGGACGCCCCGGAGGCTTGCCCGCGCTACTGCGGTCGGGTGATCGCCGGAGTCGACGGCAGGGCCGCGACACCCGCCTGGATGCGCCGTCGTCTTGAGCGAAGCGGTATTCGCCCGATTTCTGCCTTGGTCGATATCACCAACTACGTCATGCTCGAAGTGGGACAGCCGCTGCATGCTTTTGACAATACCCGTCTGAGTGGCGCCATTCACGCCAGAATGGCGCGCCCGGCAGAATCGATCCTGCTGCTCAACGGGCAGACGCTGCAGATGCAGGCCGATGTCGTATTGATTGCCGATGATCAGCGCCCGTTGGCGATGGGAGGCATCATGGGTGGCGAGGAAAGTGGCATTACGCTGGCGACCACCGAGGTATTCCTCGAAGCCGCCTTCTTTGCGCCCACCGCGATCGCCGGCCGTGCCCGTCGCTATGGCTTCGTTTCGGACGCCGCACATCGTTTCGAACGTGGCGTCGATTTCGGCGGTACTCGGCGTGCGTTGGAGCGCGCCACGCGGCTGATCCTCGATATTTGCGGTGGACAGGCCGGTCCGGTCAGCGAAGCACTGGCCATCTTGCCCGCGCGCCAGCCGGTTCGCCTGCGACCGGCACGGGTTGCCAAGGTGCTTGGCGTGCCGTTTACAGACGAGCGGATCGCCGAACTGTTTGCCCGTCTCGACCTGTCGTTGACCCGGGACGGTGACGATTTCATCGTCACGCCGCCGACCCATCGCTTCGACATCGAGATCGAGGAAGACCTGATCGAGGAGATCGCCCGCCTGCATGGCTACGAGAACATTCCGTCGCCAGCGCCGCGGGGTTTGCTGTCGATGTTGCCGCAGACCGAGCAGGCGAGACCCTTGGCACGCATTCGGCAGAGGCTGGCTGACAGTGGCTATCAGGAAGTCGTCAACTTCGCCTTCGTCGAAGAAGCCTGGGAAGCCGATTTTGCCGGCAACGATCGGCTGATTCGCCTGGCCAATCCGATCGCCAACCAGTTGAGCGTGATGCGCTCGTCTTTGCTCGGCGGGCTGGTGGCCAATCTGGCAAGCAACCTGAAACGCCGGCAGAGCCGTGTTCGCCTGTTCGAGACCGGACGCTGCTTCTTCCGCGATCCGCAAGGTCGCCCGGTCGCCGGTTTTCATCAACCCTGGAAGCTGGCCGCGCTGGCTTATGGTACGGCCTTTCCGGAGCAGTGGGGCTGTGTGGCGCGCAATGTCGATTTTTTTGACATCAAAGCCGACCTGGAACGGCTGTTCACCCCGATCGGCACCAGCTTCGAGAAAGCGCTGCACCCTGCGCTGCATCCTGGCCGGAGCGCGCGGGTGACGGTCGCTGGTCAGGCGGTTGGTTTTGTTGGCGAATTGCATCCGCAATGGCAACAAAAATATGAATTGCCGCTACCACCGGTATTTTTTGAAGTCGACCTCGATGCCGTGATGATGGACAGTGTTCCGCAATATGCCGAGGTTTCCCGCCAACCACCAGTCATACGGGATATGGCGGTGGTCGTTGATCAGGCACTGGAACTTCAGCAACTGATCGCTGGTTTGACTGCCAATCGCCCGGCAATCGTGCGGGATATTCGTCTCTTCGATGTTTATGCCGGGCATGGAATCGAAGTTGGCAAGAAAAGCCTTGCCTTCCGCATAATGATGCAAGATACTCAAAAAACGTTGCTCGAAGCTGAAGTTGAGGCCGCCATGCAGCAGCTGATGGCCTATCTTCGAGCAGCATTTGCAGCACAACTGCGCTTCTGAAAAGGGAGAGGGATGACGCTTACCAAGGCAGAACTCGCCGATCTATTATTTGATAAGGTGGGCCTCAACAAGCGTGAGGCCAAGGACATGGTCGAGGCTTTTTTCGAAGAAATCCGGAATGCTTTGGAGCGTGGTGATGGCGTAAAGCTTTCGGGATTCGGAAACTTTCAGTTGCGCGACAAGCCCCAGCGACCAGGCCGCAATCCCAAGACCGGTGAAGAAATCCCGATCACCGCGCGCAGGGTGGTTACTTTTCATGCCAGCCAGAAACTGAAGGCCGAGGTGGAGCACGCTTATGATGGAAGTCAGTCATAAAGAACCGGGGCAAGAGCCTTTGCCGGCCATTCCAGCCAAGCGATATTTCACGATCGGCGAGGTCAGCGAGCTGTGCGGCGTCAAACCGCACGTTCTGCGTTATTGGGAGCAGGAGTTCTCGCAGCTCAGTCCGGTAAAGCGCCGAGGCAATCGCCGTTATTATCAGCACCATGAAGTTCTGTTGGTACGTCGGATCCGGGAGCTTCTTTACAGCCAGGGCTTTACAATCAGCGGCGCGCGCAACCGTCTCGACGATGCCGGGACCGGGTCCGATGCCAGTTCATCTCTTCCGGCACCTGACGTGCTGCGTGCGGAGTTGTTGGACATTGCAGAATTGCTGCGCACATGCGAGTAGCGACGCATTTTCGGTTATAATCCGAAACCTGTCGGGGCGTGGCGCAGCCTGGTAGCGCACTTGCATGGGGTGCAAGGGGTCCCGAGTTCGAATCCCGGCGCCCCGACCAATCGAATCAATCACTTGGGCCGTTCTTCGGAGCGGCCTTTTTATTTGCTTCGGCACTTATCAGCTGCTCGGCGAATGGGCGAAAATGTCGACGGAAGCGCTCTTCGAAGGTGCCAGCCCGATACCGATCTTCCGCGTGCATTCTGGTGTTCCAGGAGATACCTGTTCTGCTGCTCATGACCTTTGTCATCGACGATGATGGCGGGTGTTGTTCCGGGGACGCACAAATCCGTTGTACAGGCCCGGCTTTCTTGTCATCATTTGCTTCGCATCCAAGCAGAGACCTGCAATGGCTTCTTGCGGCGCAATGACAAGGCGAAGCGCGACCCGGTGCATGGTTAACAATCGATCATCCTGAGGAGGAGTTTAAAATGAAAAAAATGCTGTTGTTATCGGCACTTCTGGCCCTCTCGGCGGCTGGTGTCTCGGCAAAGGACTGGACGGAAATTCGCATGGCGTCCGAAGGCGCTTACCCCCCGTTCAATGAAATAGGTGCCAATGGCGCGTTGAAGGGTTTCGATATCGATATCGGCAACGCGCTGTGCGCCGAGATGAAGGCGAAATGCACCTGGGTGAAACAGGAATGGGACGGCATGATCCCGGCCCTGATGGCCCGCAAGTTCGACGCCATCGTCGCTTCGATGTCGATTACCGAAGAACGCAAAGCCAAGGTGGATTTCACCAACAAGTACTACGCTTCGCCGGTCGTCCTGATTGCCAAGAATGGATTGCCCTTGAGACCGGAACTGGCCAGCTTGAAAGGCAAGAAGGTCGCTGTTCAGCGCGGCACGGTTTCCGACAACTTCGCCACCAAATACTGGGACGGCAAGGGTGTGGAAGTCGTTCGCTACGGCAAGCAGGATGAAGCCTATCTGGATCTCAAGTCAGGCCGTGTCGATGCCATCTTTGCCGATTACTGGGAAGCCTACGGCGGCTTCCTGACAAAGCCTGAAGGAGCGGGTTACAGCGTTCTCGGCGAGCAGCTTTATGGCAAGAATGCCGAGGAGCGCGCCGTGATCGGTGAGGGAATCGGCATTGCCGTGCGCAAGAAGGATCAGGACCTCAAGGCGCAACTCAACAAGGCGCTTGCCGCCGTGCGTGCCAATGGCAAGTATGAAGAGATCCGCAAGAAATACTTCACGATGGATATCTACGGCAACTGAGGTTCCGCTGCGTAACGCCGGCTGCCGGCGCGGCCGGCGTTCCTGTTTCTTCCCCGGTTGGAGCAAGTCAGCCATGGACGCCCTGATCGAATACTCCCCCAGCCTGCTGGCCGGCGCCTGGATCACTCTCCAGGTTGCCCTCCTTTCGCTGCTTCTTGCCGTCAGCACGGGCCTGCTTGGGGCTGCCTGCAAGTTGTCACGCATCGCACCACTACGCTGGTGGACCGCGTTGTATACCACCGTCTTTCGTGGCGTCCCCGACCTGGTGATGATGCTCTTGTTTTTTTACGGTGGCCAGGTGATCCTCAATGTCATCAGCGACCATCTGGAAAGGGAGATGGTCGAACTCGACGCCTTTGCCGCTGGCGTTCTGACGATTGGATTCATTTTCGGCGCCTACTTCACCGAAACCTTTCGTGGCGCCTTTCAAGCGGTGCCGGCCGGCCAGATGGAAGCCGGCCGGGCCTACGGCATGAGCGACTGGCAGGTTTTCTGGCACATCCTCTTTCCGCAGATGCTGCGTTACGCACTACCGGGGATTGGCAACAACTGGCTGGTTTTGCTGAAAAGCACCGCCATCGTGTCGATGATCGGTCTGGCCGACATGACCTGGCTGGCCGATCAGGCCGGACGGTCGACCCACCAGCCTTTCACTTTCTATCTGGCCGTTTGCGTACTCTATCTGGCGATGACCGCTGTCTCGAACCACGTTCTGCAACACCTGCAGCGCCGCTACAACGTTGGTGTCCGCGAAGCCAACGTCTGAGGAGACGATCATGGAATGGTTTGACCCGAGCGTCATCAGCGGCAGCCTGCCCGAGTTCTGGCGTGGCCTGTGGATGACCGTGCAACTGACCGTCTTCTCGTTGGCGGTCGGCTTCGCTCTTGCCATTCCGCTGTCGGTTGCCCGAGTGTCCAGAAACCCCTGGGTCAGTCGGCCGATCAGCGCCTATACCTATTTTTTTCGCGGCACCCCGATGCTGGTGCAGCTATTGCTGATTTACTACGGAGTTGGCCAGAGCGAATGGATGCAGCAGCAGTGGGAGTCCGGCAATTCATTCTGGTTACTGTTCCGCGATGCCTATTTCTGCACAATGCTGGCTTTCAGCCTGAACACCTGCGCGTATCAACTCGAAATGTTTGCCGGCGCAATCCGCAACGTTCCACATGGCGAGGTCGAGGCCGCCGAGGCGATGGGCATGACGCGTTACACCGTGCTGCGCAGAATCGTGCTGCCATCGGCCCTGCGCCGGGCGATTCCGCCGTTGAGCAACGAAGTGATTCTGATGCTGCAAGGCTCGGCGATTGCCAGCGCGGTGACACTGGTCGATCTGACTGGTGCGGCACGCAATGTCTACTCGCGTCATTACGCACCTTTCGAAGCCTTCATCTTTGCCGGACTGCTCTACCTGGCCGTAACCTTTGTTCTGGTCGGTTTGTTCCGCTTCGCCGAAAGCCATTGGCTCGCCCACCTGCAACCACGCAGCGCCAGCGCCCAGAAAGACTGATTCGAAAGGCTGCCATGACCGTCAAGGCCAACAACGAACTCCTCCGCGTCGATGACCTGCACAAGCAATACGGCGACAACGAAGTCCTCAAAGGCGTTTCGCTGACCGCCCACTCGGGCGACGTCATCAGCATCATCGGCTCGTCCGGCTCGGGCAAGAGTACCTGGTTGCGCTGCATCAACTTTCTTGAGCAACCGACTTCCGGAAAAATCATCGTTGCTGGCGAAGAGATCAAAATGCTTGCCGGCAGCAAGGATGCACTCAAGGTTGCCGACCCGAGGCAATTGCAGAAGATCCGCACGCGTCTGTCGATGGTCTTCCAGCACTTCAATCTCTGGGGCCACATGACGGTGCTGCAGAACGTCATCGAAGCGCCAATCCACGTGCTGGGCCTGTCGAAGAAGGACGCCATGGAACGTGCCGAGCGCTATCTCGAGCGCGTCGGTGTCTGGAAGTTCCGCGACACTTACCCGGCGCACCTGTCGGGCGGCCAACAACAACGCGTCGCGATTGCGCGTGCGCTGGCGATGGAACCGGAAGCACTGTTGTTCGACGAGCCAACCTCGGCCCTTGATCCGGAACTGGTTGGCGAGGTCCTCAAGGTGATGCGCTCGATTGCCGAAGAGGGCCGCACCATGCTGGTCGTCACCCACGAAATGGGCTTTGCACGCGAAGTTTCCAACCACGTCATTTTTGTCCATCAGGGGCGTGTTGAAGAAAGAGGCCACCCCAGGGAAGTGCTGACCAGGCCGAACAGCGAACGTCTGCAGCAGTTCCTGTCGGGCAATCTCAAGTAGGCGAATGCCGCGAATGCCGCCGAAGAAAGCTCGTCAGGGCGGTGATCGGCGGATCAGCTTGCTCGTCGACCATTGCCGCGAACAAGGTCCGCTGCCGGCCACCATGGCGTTGGCGACAACCGTTCGAGAATGGCCATGACTGCGCTGCCGGTGAGCATCATCGGCGTTCCAACCGACGTCGGTGCTGGAACGCGCGGGGCCAGCATGGGGCCGGAGGCGCTGCGTATCGCGGGGATCGTCAAGGCGATTGGCCAGTTTGGTCTGGTGGTCAAGGACTGCGGAAACCTGCGTGGGCCGACCAATCCCGACCTGCCCGCGGTCAATGGTTTCCGCCACATGCCCGAAGTCGTGGCGTGGAACCGTAGCCTGCACGATGCGGTGTATGTCGAACTGAGAGGCGGCAGCCTGCCGATCATTCTCGGCGGCGATCACTGCCTTGCCATCGGTTCGATCAGTGCCGTGGCGCGTCGTTGCCGCGAGACTGGAAAGAAGCTGCGCGTGTTGTGGTTCGATGCACACGCCGATTTCAATACCGCCACGATGACGCCGAGTGGCAACATTCATGGCATGCCGGTGGCTTGCCTGTGCGGGTATGGTCCGTCCCGATTGACCGAAATTGGCGGCCATGTACCGGCCATTTTGCCGCAGGAAATTCGCCAGATCGGCATTCGCAGTGTCGATGCAGGGGAAAAGTGCTTCCTGGCCGAAATCGGCATTGAAGTGTTCGACATGCGCTATGTCGACGAGGTCGGCATGCGCAGAACCATGGAGCAGGCATTGGCCGGCATCTGTTCGGAAACACACCTGCACGTCAGTCTCGATGTCGATTTCCTCGACCCCGAAATCGCGCCGGGAGTGGGGACCACGGTGCGTGGTGGTCCGACCTATCGCGAGGCGCAACTATGCATGGAAATGGTCGCGGATACCGGACGGCTGTGCTCGCTCGACATCGTCGAACTCAACCCGGCGCTCGACCGGCGGAACATGACAGCAGAGCTGGCGGTGGACCTCGTGGAGAGCCTGTTCGGCAAGAGTACCTTGATGCGCATGCATCAGTAGGGAGTGCGCGCAAACCAGCGGGGGTTACCCGGCGAGGCTGCGTATTTCGCGGAACGCGACCGGTCGTTTCGCGTGATCGTGACCGATGGAGAGGGGCTGCATCGATAGGGTTGAATGTGACCTCAACCGGTCACGCCTTTGATGAAAAGGCGGTCACGGCAGCGTGAAATGGATGAACCCATTTTCCTCAGTTGAACGATCAAGATCCGTTGCAAACTGAGTGTCAGATGGCCACGAGGTATTCGTTCGATGCCGAAGCGGTTGACGCGCTCGCCGCGACGGTGGCGTCCTACTTCGGGCATGTCGTTCTGCGAGTTCTACCCTGTCCGCAAGACCGATGCTCCGGCTGTCGGACTTGAGGCCGACCCGGCGCGGTGCCCGCATCCCGCATGGGATTTCCGGTCGGGCAATGGCGAGGTCGCCTGCAGCAGATATTGCGGCAGGGTCGCTCGGTGGTATTGGTGGTCGAATCGGGGGAAGGTCTGCAAAGATTGCGGGCGCGGGTCCCGGTGGCCTGGTGGGCAATTCACAGCGGACAGAAAGGGCCGTGTTCGGATGCCCTCCGCTAGGGGGCTCGTCCAGTTCGTCGGGTGGGTGCAGTGCTTCGGCGTTGCTCACGACAGTCGTCAACCAAGATTCGAACCCGGTTGCTGGGGGGCTGCCCAGACGTTGACCACATACCCGGACTGGGGTATACGATACAAGGGGGTGTGCGCCGGCTGATGAGTGTGCATCGGACCAGCGACCAGGCCGGTATCGGAGGGCCTTCCGTCAGGCCGGGAGCGATTGAGAAACCTAGAGGAGCGGTGATGGAACGTGAAGCGATGGAATACGATGTGGTGATTGTCGGCGCGGGTCCGGCGGGTTTGAGCGCAGCGATTCGCCTCAAACAGCTGAATCCAGACCTGGCGGTGATGGTGCTGGAGAAGGGGTCGGAGGTCGGTGCCCACATCCTTTCGGGCGCCCTCTTCGAGAGCCGGCCGCTCGATGAACTGCTGCCCGACTGGCAGGCCAGAGGAGCCCCGCTGAAGACCCCGGTCAGCGAGGATCAGGTCTATCTCTATCGCAGCGAGACCTCGGCGGTGAAGCTGCCCAATTTTGCCGTCCCGGCACCGATGCACAACAACGGCAACTGGATCATCAGTCTGGGCAGTCTCTGTCGCTGGCTCGCCGGGCAGGCCGAGGCGCTGGGGGTCGAGATTTTCCCGGGTTTTGCCGCGGCCGAGATTCTCTACCACGACGACGGTTCGGTCAAAGGCGTGGCTACTGGCGACATGGGCCGTGACAAGCACGGCGCAGAGAAGGACAGCTTCCAGCCTGGCCTGGAGTTGCACGCCAAATACACGCTGTTTGCCGAGGGCGCGCGCGGTCAGCTCGGCAAGGAGCTGCTCGCCCGCTACGATCTTGCCGCCAACGCGACCGCCCAGCACTATGGTCTGGGGATCAAGGAGCTCTGGCAGGTCGATCCCGCGAAACACCAGCCCGGGCTGGTGGTCCATGGCGCCGGCTGGCCGCTCAGCGAGCACGGCGCAACCGGGGGTTCATTCCTCTACCACATGGAAGATCATCAGGTCGTGGTGGGCCTGATCGTTGATCTCAATTACGCCAACCCCTATCTCTCGCCCTTCGAGGAATTTCAACGCTTCAAGTCGCAGGCCAAGATCAGACCGTATCTCGAAGGGGGAAAGCGCCTTTGCTATGGAGCGCGGGCAATTACCAAGGGCGGGCTGAACAGCCTGCCGAAACAGACCTTCCCTGGCGGGTTGCTGCTCGGCTGTGACGCCGGTACGCTGAATTTCGCCAAGATCAAGGGGGTGCACACCGCCATGAAGTCGGGAATGCTGGCCGCCGAAACGGTCCATGCGGCGCTGCAGGCCGGAGACCCGGGGCGCAGCGACCTCGTGGCTTACGCACAGGCTTTCAAGGACAGCTGGCTGTATGCCGAACTCTATCGGGCACGCAATTTCGGGCCGGCCCTGCACAAGTTCGGCACCTTCATGGGCGGCGCATTCAACTGGATTCAGCAGAATCTTTTCGGCGGTCGCATGTTCTTTACGCTCAAGGACAAGACCAGCGACCATGAGCAACTCGCCCCGGCTGCCCGCTATCAGCCCATCCCGTACGCCAAGCCTGACGGCCAGCTGACTTTCGACCGGCTGTCATCGGTCTTCGTCTCCAATACGGCACACGAGGAAGAACAGCCCGTGCATCTGCAGTTGCTCGACAGTGCCAAGGCCATCGCGATCAATTACAAGGAATATGCTTCCCCGGAGCAGCGTTACTGCCCGGCGGGCGTCTATGAGATCGTCGAGGAGGCCGGGGGCGCGCGCCTGCAGATCAATGCATCCAATTGCCTGCACTGCAAGACCTGTGACATCAAGGACCCGACGCAGAACATCCGTTGGGTGGCGCCAGAAGGTGGCGGCGGTCCCAACTATCCCAATATGTGAGGATGCAGCCCGTTCGAATCAGCCGTGACCGTGGGCGTCGTCGAGCGGCTCACGATGCCGGCCGGCCTGTGCGGCCAGCGCCCAGGCGACATGCTCGCGCAGCAGCGGCGAGGGGTCGTTCTGACGCGTTGCCAGGGCCGCGACGATCGCCGGCGAGCTGGGGGCGTTGCCGAGCGCGACGGCGATATTGCGCAGCCAGCGCTGGTGTCCGATCCTGCGAATCGCGCTGCCCGCCAGGCGCCTGTTGAATTCGTCTTCGCTCCAGGCGAAGAGGGCGGTCAGTGGCGTCGCATCGAGACCATTGCGAACGGCAAAATCGGCATCGCCAATCCGGGCGAAGCGGTTCCACGGGCAACATAACTGGCAGTCGTCGCAGCCGTAGATGCGGTTGCCGATCAAGGGACGCAGCGCTACCGGGATGGCTCCCGGCAATTCGATCGTCAGGTAGGAAATGCACAAGCGGGCGTCGACTTCGTAGGGTGCGACGATCGCCGCGGTGGGGCAGGCATCGAGGCAACGCTGGCAGTCACCGCAGTGATCATGGATCGCCTGGTCGGGTGGCAGCGGCAGGGTGGTGTAGATCTCGCCGAGAAAATGCCACGATCCCTCGCGCGTCAACGACAGCGTATGCTTGCCGCGCCAGGCAACGCCCGCCCGCACCGCGAACTCGGTCTCCAGGACCGGTGCCGAATCGGAAAACGCACGGCAGGCGAAAGGCGCGGCCAGTCCCAGCGATGCGGCTTCGTGACGGAGGCGGTCGATGAGCTTCTGCAGGCGGCCGCGAACCGTCTTGTGGTAGTCGCGCCCCAGCGCATAGCGCGAGACGTAGGCTCGTTCGCCGTCGGCGAGCTGTGCCGGCGCATCGGCAGCCACAGGCCAGTAGGGCAGGCGGACCGAGATGACCGATAGCACCTCCGGCAACAAGCGCTCTGGCGCGGCGCGCAAGGCGGCGTGTTTGGCCATATAATCCATCTCGCCGTGCCGGCCGAGGGTCAGCCAGCGCATCAGCCACGGCGTGGCTTCGGCAACCTCGGCACGCGCGATGCCGATCGAGGCAAAGCCGAGTTCCTGTCCCCATTGCCTGATCCGTCTGACGACGTGGGCATAATCGGTCTGGCCGTCTGCCAGACTCGCGTCTGTTTGGGAGTTCCCTGCGTGCATGATCCGGATGATAAGCCGTCTTCGCTGACCCTGCACCTACCGGATGAGGTGGCGACCGCCGCCTTTGGCCGCCAACTGGCGCCGCTGCTCCATCCTGGCATGGTGGTCTGGCTCGAGGGCGACCTGGGCGCCGGCAAGACAACGCTGGTGCGCGCACTGTTGCGTGCACGCCATTATACAGGGCCGGTCAGGAGTCCGACCTATACATTGGTTGAAATTTATGTGATTTCGAGGATATACTGGTATCACTTTGATTTCTATCGTTTCAACTTTCCAGAAGAGTTTTTGGATGCAGGCCTTGCCGAGTACTTCCGCGACGATGCCATCTGCCTGGTCGAGTGGCCTGAAAAGGCTGCTGGCTACGTACCGCTCCCCGATCTGGTCGTTCGCTTACAATTTTCCGGGTGTGGGCGGCTGCTCGGCGTCTTCGCGTCTAGCGTGGAGGGAGAAGAATGTCTGAAAGCGCTGCAGAGCGGCTGGCTGGACGCCGCAAGCTGATCAAGTTTACCGGGGCATCCTTGCTGCTGACGGTCAGTCCGCTGTCGCCGGCCGCCGCGAACCGCAACCCGGGCGTTCTGGCAGTACGCATCTGGCCGGCGGCAGATTACACGCGGGTGGCGATCGAACACGCAGCGCCCCTCAAATACACCCATTTCATGGTCAAGGATCCGGAGCGCCTGGTCGTCGACCTCGAAGGCATCGAGTTGAACAATGTGCTCGAAGGTCTCGGCAACAAGGTGGCTGCGAACGATCCCAACATCAAGCTGCTGCGGGCCGGGCGTTACAAGCCCGGCGTCGTCAGACTGGTCATGGAACTCAAGGGCGAAGTCAATCCGCAGGTTTTCGTCCTGCCGCCGGTGGGGGGGTACGGGCATCGGCTGGTTCTCGACGTGTATCCCCTGAACCCGCCCGATCCGCTGCTTTCGCTGCTGGATAACAAGGAGCCTCGGCCTGCACCGCTCGAAAGTCGGCCCATCAGCAAACCGGATTCCCGCCCGGAGTTACCTACAGAAGCCCGGCCGGAAGCGAAATCCGAGCCACAGCCAGTGGCCGAACAGAAAGCTGCGTCCAAGCGTCAGGGCCGGCCGGTGGTCGACCGCCTGGTGACCATCACCCTGGATCCGGGACATGGTGGCGAGGATCCGGGAGCCGTCGGGAGCGGCGGCAGCCTCGAAAAGAATGTCACGCTGGCGGTGGCCAAGCGCCTGCGAGCCAAGATCGAGTCCGAACCCAACATGCGCGCGGTACTTACGCGCGACTCGGATTTCTTCGTGCCATTACATGTACGGGTGCAGAAGGCGCGGCGAATTCAGTCCGACCTGTTCGTTTCGATTCATGCCGACGCCTTTGTCCGCCCGGATGCCAACGGCTCGTCAGTGTTCGTTCTCTCGGAGAGTGGCGCTTCGAGTTCTGCCGCACGCTATCTGGCACAGAAGGAGAACGCTGCCGATCTGATCGGCGGCGTGAATATCGACGTCAAGGATCCCGTTCTGGCCCGCACGCTGCTCGACCTCTCGCAAACTGCAACGATCAACGACAGCCTCAAGCTGGGCAAGGCCGTTCTTGGCGAACTCGGCGGCATCAACCGCTTGCACAAGGCCCGGGTCGAACAGGCGGGCTTCGCCGTTCTCAAGGCCCCCGACATTCCTTCGATCCTGGTCGAGACCGCTTTCATCTCGAATCCCGAAGAAGAGAAGCGGCTGAACGATGACGCCTACCAGGACAAGATGGCCGAAGCGATTTTCTCGGGGATCAAGAAATACTTCGCCAAGAATCCCCCTCTGGCCAAGTCGACGCTGGCGAGACTGGACTAACGGGCATGACTTTTCCAGGCACCCCCGATCATGACAGTCATGACCGTTTCCCTCCCTTGCAGGGCGCATTCCGGCTGGCACGCCGGAATCGTTCGATGCGGCTGGCACGCCGGAATCGTTCGATGGGCGCAGAGCATGCCCCCAAACCCCTTTCCCGCCGCGAGGGGAGAGGGAAGATCCGCGAAATGGGAGGGGAGCGAGGTATCCGCCCGACGCTTTCGTTCGCACCCGACGGTCGTCGCCTTGCTGGCTGCGACCTTTTACGCGCCACCGGCGCTGGCAGCATCGAATATCGTCCGCGATGGTAGTATCGGCGCCGGACCCACGCTGGCGCTGACGCCATCGGGGACGGTGACCAGGGGCGCGGTGACCTACCAGAAAATCACCCTCCCGGAAAATTACGGTCAGCGCGCGGGCAGCAACGTCTTCCATAGTTTTGCGAAGTTCAGCGTGGGGAATGGTGACGGCGCGGTGTTCACAATCGATACCGCCGCCCGCAATGTCATTGCGCGTGTCACCGGCGGGCAGCTCTCGTCCATCAACGGCTTGCTGAAAATCGATCCAGGGAGTACCGGCAGTGCCCCCAATTTCTTTTTCATCAATCCGGCAGGGGTGAGCTTCGGCGCGGGGGCGGTCGTCGATGTGCCGGCAGCCTTGCACGTCAGCACGGCCAACTATCTGAAGTTTCCCGACGGCCATTTCCATGCCGACACCACCTCGGTCAGCACCTTCTCCAGCGCCGCACCGGAAGCTTTTGGTTTTCTCGGAACGACGCGGGCGACGGTCTCCGTCCATGGCGGAACCCTCCTCAGGCCGTCGTCACCAGCCCCGGTCAGCGTCGTCGGGGGGGACATCGGGATCGACCAGGGACACCTCGTGACGATCGGCGGAGGAGACCTCCGGGTCGTGGCGGTGGGGCAGCATGCCCAGGAAGTTGCCTTCTCGGGAAAACTGCGGGCGGCCTATGGCGATCTCGACATCATCAACGGCGGCACGCTGCAGACTGCAGCCACCGGCGCGACCGAGGGTGGACGGATTGCCGTTAGTGCCGGAAATATCAGGATCGATTCGGGCAGCGGCGGATTGACCGGGATAAGAAGTCGAGCCGAGAATGGAACAGGAAAAGGCGGTGATCTCGACATCGCCGCAACGAATAATATGCTGCTCACCAATGATGGAATCATTGCATCCGATACCGTCACCTCCGGAAAGGCGGGCGGCGTAGAGGTAGCCGCTGCTGGAAACCTCTCGGTTCGTAACGGCGCATATATCGATTCGTCCACCTATTCTTCCGGTGATGCCGGATCGGTGAAGGTCAGCGCCAGCCACCTCACGCTTGATCGCGCTGCCATCAGCAGTGGTACGTATGACCAGGGTTCGGGTAACGCGGGATTCGTCGATGTCGCTGCCAGCAGCAGTCTGACCCTCCTCAACGGCGGGCTGATCGAGTCGTCCACCTGGTCACCGGGCAACGCCGGCGTGGTGGGTGTCCGCGCGGGAAGCCTCACGATCGATGGGCGGGAAGGTGGCTCGACCGGGATTTTCAGCGTCGCCAGAGACGGCAGCACCGGCAAGGCGGGCCGCGTCGAGGTCGCGGCCAGTGGCAATATCGAGATTCTCAATCAGGGACTGATCACTTCCTCCACCGCATCGTCGGGTGATGCCGGTTCGGTGAAGGTCAGCACCGGCAGCCTCACGATCGAGGAGGCCGGCATTGCCAGCGGTGCTTTTGGAACGACCGGCATGGCGGGCAGCGTGGAGGTCCTTGCCCGCGACAATATTGCGATTCGCCGCGGAGGAATCATCACCTCCTCGACCACATCGTCTGGCGATGCCGGTTCGGTGAAGGTCAGCAGCGGCAGCCTCAGCATTGATGGCCAGGGGGCCAACATCAGCAGTGCTGCGTTCGGAACCACCGGCAAGGCGGGCCGCGTGCAGGTCGTTGCCAGCGGAGATATCGGGATTCGCAACGGCGGATACATCACTTCCTCGACCTCATCGTCGGGCAAGGCGGGCAGTGTGGAGGTTTCGGCGGCGGGGAAGGTCGAGATTCTCAACGGCGGATATGTTTACTCCTCCACCTACGCTTCCGGGGATGCGGGGTCGGTACAGGTCAGCGCCGGAGAGATTACCATCGATGGCCAGGGCTCGGCGAGTAGCACGGGTATCAGCAGTGGTGCTTCCTCCGGCAGCACGGGCAACGGCGGGAGCGTATACGTACTGGCCACCGGAAAGATCAAGCTGCTCAACGCCGGCAGAATCGATTCCTCGACCTTGTCCTCGGGGGATGGGGGATTGGTGAGAATCAGCACGGGCAGTCTCATCATCGATGGCCAGGGCTCTGCGGAGACTGGCATCAGCAGTGGCGCTTATGGAACGACAGGCAATGGGGGCAGCGTCGAGGTGACCGCGACCAGGGATGTTTCACTGCTCAACGCCGGCAAAATCGATTCCTCAACCTTGTCTTCAGGAAATGCAGGTTCGGTGAGAGTCAGCACCGGCAGTCTCACCCTGGCTGGCGAGGAGACTCGCATCAGCAGCGGTGCCTACGGAACGACCGGCAAGGGGGGCAGCGTCGAAGTCGCGGCCACTGAAAACATTTCGCTGTTCAACGCCGGCAGAATCGACTCCTCGACCCTGTCTTCGGGGGATGCGGGTTCGGTTAGAATCAGCACCGGCAGCCTCACCCTGACTGGCCAAGGGACGCGCATCAGCAGCGGTGCCTACGGAACAGCCGGCAATGGGGGCAGCGTCGAAGTCGCGGCCACTGAAAACATTTCGCTGCTCAACGCCGGCAGAATCGATTCCTCGACCGCGTCTTCGGGGGATGCGGGATCAGTGAAGGTCAACGCCGGCAGCCTGATCATCGATGGCCAGGGCTCGACGGCGGGCATCGGCAGTGCAGCTTCCGGTTCAACAGGCAAGGGGGGCAGAGTCGATGTGGCGGTTAGCGGGAACATTTCGATCTTCAACGGGGGATATATCAATACCTCGACCTTCTCTTCAGGGGATGCAGGTTCGGTGAGGGTCAGCGCCGGCAGCCTCAACATCGATGGTCAGGGCGCAGGGGCCGGCATTGGCAGTGATCCTTCTGGCGCGTCAGGCAATACCGGTAATGCTGGAAGCATTGACGTGACGGTGCTTGGTCATATTCATATGCTCAGGGGGGGATACATCGATGCCTCGACCTTTTCCGCTGGTGATGCAGGCTCGGTGAAGGTCAGGGCCGGCAGCCTCAGCATCGATGGTCAAGGCCTGGGGGCGGGAATCACCAGCGGTGCTTATAACGGAAGCACCGGCAGGACGGGCAACGTGGAGGTGCTGGCGACAGGAAATATGGTCATTCTCGACGGGGGGTATATCGATTCTTCTACCACCTCCTCTTCTGACGCGGGAGCGGTCAAGGTATTCGCCCACCACCTCACGATTGATGGGCATGGGTACAAGACCGGAATTTCCAGCGATGCGACAAGCGGCAGCACCGGCAAGGCGGGCAGCGTCGATGTGCAGGCGACCGGAGATATCGCGATTCTCGGCGGAGGACGCATCGACACCTCGACCCGTTCTTCGGGTCAGGCGGGTTCAGTCAAGGTCAGTGCCACTGGACTCATCATCGATGGCCAGGGAATGGTCGTGTCCGGAACAGGTATCTTCAGCAACGCGGAAGCGTTTTCTGCGGGCCAGACCGGCAGCGTGCTCGTCTCCGCCAGCGACCGCATCCTGCTGGCCAATGGCGGCGGGCTATCGGTCCAGAACTTCGCGACGGTCGCGAACCCCGCCGCGCTCATCCCCACCACGCTGACCGTGAGCGCACCGACGATCCTCCTCAAGGACGCCGAGATCACCGCCTCATCCACCGGCAATGTCGCGGCCAGCAAGGTGCAGGTCGATTTCAGCCAACGGCTTTCTCTCGACACCGCCGGCATCACCACCCGCGCCAACCAGGGCAACGGCGGTTCGATCGACATCACCGGCGGCCAGGGCATGATCCTGCTCGACAACGCGCAGATCAGCACCTCCGTCCAGGGGGCGGCGGGCAACGGCGGCGACATCCATGTCCAGGCGCATACGCTGATCATGAACACCGGCTTCATCCAGGCCAATACCGCTGCCAGGAACGCCGCCGGCGGCCATGTGCAGATCGACGTGCAGGCACTGGTGCCGAGCGGTGACACCCTGTTCATCGGCGGGCAGACGCCTTACACCTTCCAGCCGGGGGTCTTTGGCTTCAACGTCATCCAGGCCGCCGCGCC
>NZ_JDSS02000020.1:2008-16515 GCF_000584955.1 Candidatus Accumulibacter vicinus | reverse complement strand
ACCGGGGTGAGCGGGGTGGTCCAGATCAGCACGCCCCTGCTGGACATCTCGGGCGCGCTGAGCGGATTCAACGTGCAACTGCTCGACAGCGGCGGACTGGGACACCACTCGTGCCGGATCACCGGCGGGAGTTCGCTGGTACAGACCGGCCGCGGCGGTTTGGCGCCCTCTGCCCGCGACCTGCTCGGCCCCGGCCCGCTGTTCACCGCAACGCCGCTTGCTGATCGCGTGCTGTCGCCCTCGCCGGATGATCCGCGGCTGACCTTCGCCTCCTGGGGGTGTGCCAGTTGATGACCCGGAAAATTCCCATGCGCGCTCATACGACTTGCACGTTCATTCCCGTGGCACTGTTCGGGTTACTGATGGGGCTGCCGCCAGCTGCTTTTGCGGCCGAGGCGATCGACCATCTCAACGTCCAGGAACCGACGCGACCGGAATACCTGCCGGCCAAACCTGAGGAGGGCTTTCAATTGCCGCCGGTTTCTCCGGAGCCAGCGATTCCTGCACCGGGAGCGGCTGGCGAGTCGGTATGGATCGATCAAATCCGCTTTCGCGGCAATCGCGTCATCCCGACCAGCGAACTTGCTGCGGTCGCCGCAGGGTATGCCGGCCGATCGCTCGATGCGGCCGGACTGGAGGATCTGCGGCAGAAGCTGAGCCGCCATTACGTCGATCGGGGCTATATCAATTCCGGCGCCCTGCTGGGCAAGGAGGCCATCGACGGCGACACCGTCACCTTCGACATCATCGAGGGCCGCTTGAGCGAAGTCCGCCTGCATGGCCTGGAGCGCCTGAACGAGAACTATCTCCGCCAGCGGCTCACCAGGAGCAGTGATGGGGCATTGAACGTCGATACCCTGCGCGAACGCTTCCAGTTGCTGCTCGACGATCCGCTGTTCGAACGCCTGAATGCTCGCCTGATCCCCGATGCCCGCCTTGGCGAGGCGATTCTGGACGTCGAGGTGCTGCGGGCGCGCCCGTACCAGCTCACGGCTTTTGCCAACAACTACCGTCCGCCCTCGATCGGTTCCAACGTTTATGGTCTCAGCGGCTGGCTGCGAAACCTGACCGGTCAGGGCGACGTGCTCAATGGCAGCGTACAGGACTCGACCCAGGGTGGCGCGAACGGCCGCTACAGTGTCGGCTGGCAGATGCCTTTGAACCAGATCGGCACCCGGCTTTCGTTCCAGTACGATCATGAAGACTCGACGGTCATCGAAGACCCCTTGCAGGATCTGGATATCAAGAGCGTCCTCGACACTCGGGATTTCGGTCTCAGTCAGGTCTTTGTCGAAACGCTCCAGCACAAGCTGACCCTGGGGGTCAACCGCGTCGACAGGAAGAACAGCACCACCCTGTTGGGACGGCGGTTCTCGTTCATCCCGGGAGAGCCCGACGGGGTCACCCGGGTGTCGGCCTGGCGTTTCTGGCAGGAGTACGCCTATCGCTCCGAAAGTCAGGTGCTGGCGCTGCGTTCGACATTCACTTCGGCCCGCAACAATGCTCAGGAAATCGCCGGGCTTCCCGCAGGAACGCCGCAACCGGACAGCCACTACACGATCTGGCTCGGCCAGGCGCAATATGCGCGGCGAGTCCTGGAAAACGGCGCCCAGTTCATCCTGATCGGCAATCTCCAGCAGACCCAGGACCGGCTGTTGCCGCTTGACCGGATGTCGATCGGCGGTGTTCATACGGTACGCGGTTATCGCGAAAACCAGATGATCCGCGACACCGGAACCATCGTGAATGTCGAATTCGATTATCCGCTGGTGCGCAACCCGGGCAAGGGATTCAACCTGTCGCTGATCCCGTTCTACGACTACGGCCGCGGCAAGAACCAGAGTGAACCCGCCGATACGCTGAGCTCGATGGGTCTGGTCACCCGCATGCGCTGGGAGGGCGTCAGCCTGGATTTCAGCTTCGCCAAACGCCTCAATCATCCCGATTTTGTCCGGAGCAACGGCGGCAATCTTCAGGATAAAGGGATCAACTTCCAGCTCAATTACAACTTCTTTTAGCCTGCGGGAACTGCTTGTGGTCTGGTGGTAAACTGGCTTGAAACACCGGGCTCTCAAGCCTTGCCGGAGCGCGGCAGCGGCACCATGATCGCCTGCCCCGGTGGCGAACAGCCGGCGTCGCAACAGCGTCCGGGTTGGCGGTTACGCGTGATCGCACGCGCCGCATCATGCAGTACGCCACGGTCCAGCAGCCTTTCGACCAGTTCGACCTTGCTGCCGAGCGGGTAGTTGCGCCAGATCTCCTGTTTCATGGCGGCCGGCGAGCCGCCCCCGTGCAGGCTGATCACCGAATACCAGCCGCCCTGATACGACACGGTCAGATCCTCGATGAAGCGGGCGACTGCGATGCGCTTGTCGTAGGGCACGTCGGGGTGGGCGCGCAGCACCTCGGCAAGGGTCGCAGCGGTGGCCGGGTTGTGGTCTTCGTCGGGGCCGGGCAGCGCGACGATCAAGCCGCCCGACACTTCGTGCGCCAGGCGATGCATGTCGTAGATCTGGGTGGCCAGCAGCAGCTTGCCGATGTTGGCAAACACCGCTTCGGGCATGAAGCTGCCGCTGTAGGGGTCTGGTGTCCCGTAGACGCTGGCGGCGACGCCGCAGGCGAAAAAGCCCTCGGTGATCTTGATCAGTTCGACCATTGGTTCGCGCAGGCTCGCCTTGCGGCCCGGATCGAAGCCGTTGGCTTCGCACATCAGGGCTCCGGCGCCGATCAGCAGGTCGCCGAAGCCGGCGCGCGCGGCGATGCAGCTATGACGGTGGTGGGTGGCGTAGTGGTAGGTCAGCGACCCGGAATGCTCCCACTCGCCGGCGAAGAATACCCGCTCCCAGGGGACGAAGACGCGATCGAAAACGAGCACCGCGGTCGATTGCCCGTAGCGCCGTGAAAACAGTGCCGCGCCGTGTTCAAGCTTATCGCCGGGGCGTCCGGCCGGTCGGGCGACGATCGTCAGCCCCGGCGCATCGACCGGCAGCGCGCAGCAAACCGCGAAATCGGCATCGGCCGGACCCATGTTGCGGCTGGGCATGATCAGGAACTGGTGCATGTACGGTGCGCCGGTCACGATTGCCTTGGTGCCGGAGATGACGATCCCCCGAGGGTTGCGCTCGACGATGTGTACGTAGGTGTCCGGGTTTGCCTGTTGGTGCGGTCGCTTCGAGCGGTCGCCCTTGGCGTCGGTCATGGCGATTCCCAGTGACCAGTCGCTCGCCTGCACCTCTTCGAGATAGGCCGCGAAGCGCGCCCGATGCTCGTTGCCGCCGCGCGCGTCATCGATTCTGGCGCTGACCTGATGGATCGCATTGAGTGCATCGTGGGCCAGATAGCGTTGTGCGCAACCGGTCTCCTGACAGAGGATGCGCACCGCTTCGAGCTTGTTCAACAGGTCGCCTGCAGATTCGTTGATATGCAGCATGCGATTGACGGTCGCGCCGCTGCCGGTCTGCACGGCAGTCATCAGTGGGATTTTCTCCGGATCGAGCGCGAAATCGTAGCTGACGGCAAGCGCGTTGATTCCCGGCTGCAGCGTCGGTGCATCGGCAACCGAAGCGATCGGTTCGCCATCGACGTAGACCTTCGGCGTGTAGCGGCGCAGCGAGTCGCGGTACTCGGCGCCGCTGATCAGTCGGCTGGATGGCCTGCCATTGCCATTGCTGTCGGTCATCGATTTACCCTGACTTGGTGTTGGCTGATCGAGGCGTGTCCGGACGACACATTCACTCGGGTCATCTATTCGCGTGCAGCCCGGCGGCGCTCGTTATCGGTGAGCAGGCGCTTGCGGATGCGGATGCTCTTCGGCGTGATTTCGACCAGTTCATCGTCGTCGATGAACTCGACCGCCGACTCCAGCGTCAGTGCGACCGGCGGCACCAGGCGAACCGCTTCGTCGTTTCCCGAAGCACGTATGTTGGTCAGTTGCTTGCCCTTGATCGGATTGACGACCAGGTCGTTTTCACGGCTGTGGATACCGATCACCATACCTTCATAGAGCTTGTCACCGGGAACGGTGAACATTCGTCCGCGCTCCTGCAGTTTCCAAAGCGCATAGGCGACGGCTTCGCCTTTCTCGGCGGAAATCAGGACGCCGTTGCGGCGGCCCGGAATTTCTCCTTTGACTATCGCATATTCGTCGAAAACATGGCTCATCAGGCCGGTACCGCGGGTCAGGTTGAGGAACTCCCCCTGGAAACCGATCAGTCCGCGCGCCGGGATGCGATATTCGAGACGGACACGGCCCCGTCCATCGGAAGACATGTCCTGCAGTTCGCCACGGCGATAGCCGAGCGCTTCCATGACGCCTCCCTGGTGCACTTCCTCGACGTCGAGGGTGAGCAGTTCGTAGGGTTCGCAGGCCTCCCCCCCGATCTCCTTGATGATCACTTTCGGACGCCCGACCGCGAGTTCATAACCCTCGCGACGCATGGTTTCAAGGAGGATCGTCAGATGCAGCTCGCCCCGGCCGGAGACCAGGAAGCTGTCGGTGTCGGCGGTTTCCTCGACACGTAGTGCCATGTTGGTCAGCAGTTCCTTGCGCAGGCGTTCGCCGATCTGGCGACTGGTGACGAATTTGCCCTCGGTGCCGGCGTAAGGCGAGTTGTTGACCATGAAGGTCATGTTCAGCGTCGGCTCGTCGATGCGCAGCATCGGCAGTGCTTCGGGCTGCTCGGTATCGGTGATCGTGCAGCCGATCGAGAGATCGTCGATTCCCGTCACCAGCACGATGTCGCCGGCAATCGCTTCATCGAGCGGCACCCGTTCGAGACCGCGGAAACCGAACACCTGGCCAACCTTGGCAGTCTTTGGCGGGCCATGTTCGAACCTGCCCTGGTCGTCAGCCTGTCCGTACATCACGATCACCTGCTGCGCCGGTTTCAGACGCCCGCGTTGCAGGCGGCCAATCCCGATGCGTCCTACATAGCTCGAGTAGTCGAGGGCGGAAATCTGGAGTTGCAGCGGCCCGTCAATCTCGTCGGCATGCGGCGGCGAAACATGCTTGAGAATGGTTTCGAACATCGGCCGCATGTCGGGCGAGGGCTTCGACAGATCCAATGTCGCATAGCCGTTGAGTGCGGACGCGTAGATCACCGGGAAATCGAGCTGATCGTCGTTGGCACCGAGTTTGTCGAAGAGGTCGAAGGTGTGGTCAATCACCCAGTCCGGCCGCGCGCCGTCGCGGTCGATCTTGTTGACCACCACGATCGGTTTCAAACCGAGGGCCAGCGCCTTCTTGGTGACGAAACGGGTCTGCGGCATCGGTCCTTCGACGGCATCGACCAGCAGCAGGACACCGTCGACCATCGACAGAACCCGCTCAACCTCGCCGCCGAAGTCGGCGTGTCCCGGCGTATCGATGATGTTGATATGTACGCCCGCATAGTCGACCGCCAGATTCTTGGCCAGGATAGTGATTCCCCGTTCCTTTTCGAGGTCGTTCGAGTCCATCATCCGCTCGGTGATCTGCTGATGGGCCAAGAAGCTGCCGGCCTGAACCAGCAGCTTGTCCACCAGAGTGGTCTTGCCATGGTCTACGTGTGCGATGATGGCGATGTTGCGGACGGCGCGGGACATATTGGGTTAAGCCTTTGAAGAAGGGGCGCTATTCTAGCACGGGCGGGGGCTGCCTGTTGCGCCGCAGAAACGGCGGCAGCGGCGCGCCATCGCCTTGCCGCCAGGCCGACTGCCTGCGCATGCAATCGACGGTGCTGAAAGAGGCGGTCAGCATCCTTTCGCGCAGCGCCTCTGCGATCCCGGTCAATTGCATATGGCCAGGCACCGGCAGGTTGGCAGTCCAAGCAGTCATGTTGCAGCGCAACAAAAGCTTGACAAGCGCTCATTAACCGTTAGAATCATATCTTCGCTGCACCGCAGCAATTGACCTCAGGTGATGCGAAGCCGGGGCAATATTTCGCAACCTCAAGGAGCATGGTATGTACAACCCGATAGAGAAATTCACCAGCGTCACCACTTTTGATGCGCTCATGACAGTGGTCAATACTGCGCTGGACGGCGTCGGCCAGTTGGCGGCATTGAATCTGCAGACGGCACGGGCCGTCGCCGAGCGCGGTCACGAAAACCTCAACGCCCTGACCGCGGTCAGGGATCTGTCGGGTCTGCTGGCCCTGCGGCAACCGATCGCCATGGCCGCCGTCGAGCAGTCGATAGCCTACTCGCGGCGTGTATACGAAATCTGGAACGAGTCGTCGAATGTCTTTGTCAATGTCTACGAAGGCCAGGTCGGTGGCCTCGGTCGCGGTCTGGTGAAGACACTCGCCAAGGGCCGCCAGAATCTTTCCCCGGTTGTCGATTTCGCGGTCGGGACCGTGAAATCGCTGCTCTCGAAGGACGGCCAGAATGATGGCAAAGACGTCAAATTGCTGACGGAGAGCTCGGCAGCTGTCGGTCAGGTGGCAGCAGCCAGGCTGATCAAATCCTGCTGAATTGCCAGAATTGAATCTGCGGCGCAAACTGCCATACCTTTCCAGTTCGCGAAGGCATTTTTTGGGGATAGTCAGATGACCGAAACGATTGTTGCTTACCTGAGAGCCAATGCGGAACAACTTGATGTGGATATGGCCGAGGCGCTCAATATCCCGATCGTCGAGTTACGCGAGCAGATCGCTCGGCTCGCTGCATCGGGAGACGTAATCTGTTGCAGGGTCACTCGCTTCATCGATGGCCGGAAGATCGAGGGCATCAGTTGCCGCCTCTCGTGCGATCCGCCGACGCCGGCGCGCGGGCGCAAACCGGGCGTAAAAAAGGACGACGATTCGGAGGTGAACCTGTTTTGAGCGGGCGCACGCAGCCGTGCCATGCGTTTTCACAACCTGCGGTCAGGCGAGAATGCACCCGACGCGCGACATGCCCGTGCCCGGCATGACGCTGCTGCCGGGTCATCTGAGCAGATGCAGCTTGAAATGGCCCTTGATGAACTCCTGGAATTTTACGACGCCTTTCAAGGCGATTTGCAGCCTGCCGAACTCCATCATGTTCAACCGCTCGAGCGGGATGTAGTTGTCGGGCTTGCGCCCTTCGCTCAGCGCTTCCACCTGTCCGCGCAGGCGCATCAAAACCAGGAAGTCGAAGCTCTCGGCAATGGTGGCCACCATTTTCTTGTTGACCACCTTGTCCCTGAGCAGCGCTTCCAGGCGTTGGTGGGTGCTGCCCTCGAGCTTGCCGGCCTGAATCGCGAGTGCCTTGACGCCCTCGGACAGGGCAAAGATGCCGGCTTTCTTGATCTCCAGCATGCCTGAGTGCTCACCGTCCTTCTCACTCTTGATCTTGCCAAACCAGCCGATCGGGGGGACAAAGCGCAGGGTGTTCTCAACCATGCGCATCAGGAACAATTCGTTTCGCTGCACGTGCTTGTAGACCTGCGTCTTGAGTTGCTCTTCAAAGGAAGGGTCGCCGTAGATGGTGCGAATGTCGGCAAACGTGCCACAACTGAGGACATGGTTCGGAGTGGGTGCCTGTAACCAGCGGTCGAGTTGATCGCTCCACTTGCCGAGGCTGCGTCGCCACTCCTTGTTGTTCGCCATGATTCCGCCCGTGCAGGGGGGAATGCCGATAGCAATCAGCGAATCGATCAGCACCTGCGAGAATTCTTCGATCTTCCGGATCTCGTCAGGCCCGAGTTCGTCACCATAGATGATGGCATTGTCCTGGTCGGTGAGCAAGGTCTGTTCACCGCGCCCCTCACTACCGAGCACGACAAAGGCAAAACGTTCCGGCAGGTCGGAGAAACGATTCTGGCGAATGAGGGCAATCAGGCGCAGGAGAATCTGGTCGTTAAGATGGGCAATCATGCGCACCACGTCGCGCGTCCTGGTGCCGCTGCCGCTGAGGTGAAGGACCAGGTCCTGGATTCTCGTGTAAACCGTTTTCAGTTCTTCGAGGTCTCTGGCATTCTCGATGTCGAGCACCAGTTGATGCGGAGAGTGCGATTGCAGGCGAATGATGTCACTGTCGGTAATGATTCCCGAGAGCTTGCCCTGGCCGTCGACGACCACCAGGCGATGGATCCGCTCGCGTGACATCCGATACAGGGCTTCGTAGAGCAGATCGTTCTCGCCAATCACCGACAATGGGCGGTTCATGATCGCCCGGACGGCGAGCGTAGACGGATCGATGCCGGCAGCGACGACCTTGTTGCGCAGGTCACGGTCGGTCATGATGCCGCTTGGCAGATGGTTTTCGCAGACCACGACACTGGAGATGTTCTTCTCCCGCATGGTTCCGACCACCTCGACCAGCGCATCATCCGGTTCGCAGGTAACCACGGTGCGCTGGCAGAAATCCTTTACCGGGCGAAAAAACTGACCTTCTTCAGCCATCAGTCGCTGCTCCTTGTGTCTTCTGGTATATACAGCGGGTTGGCTGTCCGCTCGCGTCCTTGGGCGCGGGTTTCCCCGGCGCCGTTCGACTGACTGGCTTCCCGGCCTTGGCCGGTTCTACCCCTGCCTGACCTCCAGCAGGCTTTCATCCCACTTGGCGTGCTTTTCGAAGCCGAGCAGATGGGTGATCGTCGCGGCGATGTTCGACAGACCAGCGCCGGGCAACGGCCTGAGACCCAGCTTGCCGCCAGTGACTGCGTCATAGAGGATCAACGGCACCGGATTGAGGGTGTGCGAGGTCTTGGCCTTGAACGATCCGTCCGGGTTCTGTGCCGGTTGCCTGGTCTTCTTGTCGATTTCGTACATTTCGTCGGCGTTTCCGTGGTCAGCGGTAATCAGCGCCACGCCACCGAGCGCCTTGACGACCGGCAGGATGCGCGCCAGTTGCAGATCCACGGCCTCGATGGCCATTGTCGCCGCACGGAAACTGCCCGTGTGGCCGACCATGTCGCCATTCGCAAAATTGCAGCGCAAGGTCCGGTACTGGCCGCTCTGCAAGGCTTCGATCATTGCGTCGGCAATCTCCGCGGCCTTCATCCACGGTCTCTGTTCAAAGGGCACCACGTCGCTGGGCACTTCCTGGTAGGTCTCGCCGTCGAATTTATTTGAGCGGTTGCCATTCCAGAAATAGGTCACGTGTCCGAATTTTTGTGTTTCGGAACAGGCAAACTGGGTAATGCCGGATTTGGCAAACCACTCGCCCATGGTGTCGAGGATGGCCGGCGGATCGACCAGGAAGCGCTTGGGAAGCTTGAGGTCACCGTCGTACTGCAGCATACCGGCATAGGTCACGCGGGGCATGCGGACGCGGTCGAACTTGTCGAAACCCGCTTCTTCGAAAGCACGCGTGATCTCGATCGCGCGGTCGCCGCGGAAGTTGAAAAAGACCACTGAATCGCCATCCTCGATGGTCCCTACGGGTTGGCCATCACTGGCGATGACGAACGCAGGCAGATCCTGGTCAATCGTTCCCGGAAACTTGACGCGCAGTGCCTGCACTGCTGCCGACGCGCTCTGGTACTGCTCGCCTTTGCCGAGAACATGCGTCTGCCAACCTTTCTCGACCATGTTCCAGTTCGCTTCGTAGCGGTCCATGGTGATGTTCATGCGGCCACCGCCCGAGGCAATGCGGGCATCGAAACCATCGCGGCTGACCTCGGCGAGGAAGGCCTCGAAAGGCAGCACATATTCGAGTGCGCTGGTCTCGGGAACGTCACGCCCATCGATCAGAATGTGAATCCGCACCACCGGCACGCCTTCCTCGCTGGCGCGCAGGACCATCGCTCGTAAGTGATCGATGTGGCTGTGCACATTGCCGTCGGAAAACAGGCCGATGAAGTGGATCACCCCACGCCCAGCCTTGGCACCGGCGATGATCTGCTGCCAGGCAGCGCCTTGCCATATCGAGCCGGAGGCAATGGCGTCAGCGACCAGCGATGCGCCCTGGCTGTAGACCTGGCCGGCACCGATGGCATTGTGACCGACCTCGGAATTGCCCATGTCTTCGTCGGAAGGCATGCCGACAGCAGTGCCATGGGCGCGCAAGGTGATGTTCGGGTGGTTGGCGAAAAGATGATCGAGAGTCGGTTTTCTGGCAGCCGCAATCGCGCTGCCGACATCGGATTTGGCAATGCCGTAGCCGTCCATGACGATCGTTACGATCGGGCCCTGAATGCCAGGGAAAGAGGCAGACTTCTGCAACATGATGGAGTCCTGGGAAAGTAAAGAGGTGTGAGCGTGGGCCGCGGATTGAAAGGCAGCGGCAACAGCTCCAGTATACCGCAAGCCATGCGCCCCGGACTGACAAACAATCCCATTTGAAAACGGATACTTGAAAGCCTCTGCAGAGGACGCCAAGGCGCCTGGTGGCCTTGCAACGGGGCTAACGGTCATGACTTTGCAAGGCACCCCGGATCATGAAAGTCATGACCGTTTCCCTCTCCCCCGACCCCTCCCCCACAAGTGGGGAGGGGAGATTCGTGAGTCGCTAACGCGACTTTCACATTAATTCTGCGGGACGCTAATGCTCGATGGCGAGCGCTTGAGCCGGATGCGCATGCGCATGCGCTTGCGGGTGCGCTGCTCCTTCGCCGACTGGCTGTTTTCAAAACGTCTCCGGCGTGTTCGCTTTCTGGCTCGTCGGCTGGCAATTTCCAGTGCGACCTTGCCGGTCACCATGAAAAAGATGATCACCCAGAGCAATGGGTAGCTGAGGATTTCCTTGACCAACTCGATCAGTTCATGGGCACCTTCAAAGTCCTGCGACGTCGGGTGAGCACTCTGAGTGGACACGCGCTGCGGGTCAGATTGACCGGCATTGCGCTCGAGGATGGACAGCGAGGTCTCGCCGTATCCCAAAGTCAGTTCTCCGCCTTGCGAGGAATAGTGAAACCCCTCGACGCCGGCCAGCGAGAAGGTCAGCCGCCCTTGCGGGCTCTTGTTGAGATCGATTGCAGCCGCAATCACCTCCGCCGCAGACTCCTGAAACTCGTTGAGTACCCGTGCGATTTCATCGGCAGGTTGATCGGTTTTGGGATGGACAGGAGGTGCCTGGCCCGGCGCCGAGGCGGCCAACTGTGGCTGAGATTTGCCGCCAAGCATGGTCCGCGGCACCGCCAATAACGAATCAGTTTCCACTAAGCCGGCCGGGTCTGAAGCGGTGTCGACTCCGTGCTGCGATGGTGCGAACAGCGCTTCTGGCGACTTCGTCGCTCTTGCTGAAGAAGCGGGTGCGAGAGAGTGTTTATCAATCGCCGGTAAGGAAGATGGCAGGGGCGCAAGCGCATTTTGCCCGGCAGGGACACCCATGCCTACCAGCGCCGCCGGGACAACCGGACCTTGGTGACTGCTGCCGGCGGCGGCCGACAGGCCACCCGTATCGTTTCCCATGGGGGATGCCAGCGCGCCAGCCAGGGTCCAGAACGCCAGCATCATCACCTGAAGCAACCTGCATCCTGTCCGACGCGAAATCATTTCACAGATCTGGCTCATTACATAATATAAGCAAGAATCGGTCCTGGTTTGATGAGAGCTTTATATCAATTGGTTATTGGGTACATGATACCGGCAATGCGGCAAATGTAAAATTTTTCGACACCGTGGATCTGCTTGATCCATACTTCCGACAAGCCGGGTATCTGGCGCGGGTAATCGCCTGCCTCCAAACATGGCGCGCTGTCGGCGCCAGTTCTCAGGATTATCACGAGAACCCGAGAGCACTGGGAAGATACGATGACGAACAAGAGATTGCGGCCAGGCAGCGGCCCGAGGCGGTCGGTATTCGACCGCGTTTGCCAATGCATCCAGGTCAGCGGTCTTTGCCTGCGGGTATTGGATGGTTCAGGTGGCAAGGTGAGCGAACGGCCAGGCGAAACGATTTCCTGGCATGGCCTTCCTGCCGACGAAGCGGCGACCCGCCTGGCCGCCAGTTTTGCGGAGGGGCTTGCTGAAATCGAAGTCGCCAGCCGCCGTGCGGCACATGGTGAAAACCGGATTACGGCGAAGCCGGGCAGGGGGCCATTGCTGCGCTTTGCCCTGCAGTTCGTGCAACCGCTGGTCCTGGTGCTGCTGCTGGCAGGCGTGGTGACCGCCATTCTCGGCGAATGGGTCGATTCCGGAGTGATTTTTGGCGTCACGCTGATCAACGCGGTGATCGGCTTCGTTCAGGAAGGCCATGCCGAGAATGCCCTGGCGGCGCTGGCGCGTTCCCTGGCCAGCGAGGTGACCGTCCTGCGTGGCGGTTGTAAACAGCGTCTCGCCTCGACGATGCTGGTACCTGGCGACATCGTTCTTCTGGCGGCTGGAGACAAGGTTCCGGCCGACCTGCGCCTGTTTCGTGCCAAGGACCTGCAGGCCATTGAATCTGCACTGACCGGCGAATCGGCAGCGGTCGCCAAACACGAAGAGACGCTTCCGGAAGATACGCTGCTCGCCGAGCGCTGCAACATGGCTTACGCGGGCACCGTGATGATCAGCGGACAAGGAGCCGGGGTCGTGGTGGCCACCGGTGATCACACCGAGAGCGGTCGCATTTCTCGGCTGATTGCCGAGGCGCCGGACTTGACCACGCCACTGACGCGCAAGATGACGGTCTTCAGCAACTGGCTGCTGATCGCCATCGGCTTGCTGGCGATGCTTACCTTTGCTGTCGGCATGGGGCGCGGCGAATCGGCGTTCTCCATGTTCATGGCCGCGGTCGCACTGGCAGTCGGCGCGATTCCCGAGGGACTGCCGGCGGCGATGACCATCACCCTGGCCATCGGCGTTTCGCGCATGGCCAAACGACGGGCCATCATCCGCAAGCTGCCGGCGGTTGAAACCCTGGGCAGCGCAACCGTCATTTGTTCGGACAAGACCGGCACGCTGACCGAGAACCAGATGACGGTGCGCGAAATCTACGCCGGCGGCGTGCGAACGGCCGTCAGCGGGAGTGGCTATGCGCCAAACGGCAAGATCGGGGAGGGCCAACAGATCGAAGGCGCCTTGAGGGAATGCCTGCTGGCCGGTGTGCTCTGCAACGACGCCGAACTCTGCAAGAACAACCGGCACTGGGAAGTGGTTGGCGACCCTACCGAAGGCGCGCTGCTGGTGGTTGCCCGCAAGGCCGGGCTCGATGAGCGAACCTTGCAGAAACTGTTTCCACGCCTCGATGAAATCCCGTTCGATTCGGCACACCAATACATGGCGACCCTCCATGAGATCCAGGGCGTGCACTTCGCCTATTTCAAGGGTGCGCTCGAACGGTTGCTGCCACGCTCGGTCAGCATGCTCGATAGCGAGGGTCTGACGGCACCACTGCGCAACGACGAGATCGAACTGGCGGCCAGCAGCATGGCGGCAGAGGGCTTGCGGGTACTCGCCGTGGCGCGCCTCGCCGTCGGCGCGACGCGCTCGCTCGATGCCGCCAGTGCCGATGCCGGGCTGCAATTCATCGGCCTGCTGGGGATGGTCGATCCCCCCCGCCCGAAGGCGATCGCCGCCGTCAAGGCCTGTCACCGAGCCGGTATTGCGGTCAAGATGATCACCGGCGACCATGCCGGCACGGCGCTCTCGATTGCCCGGCAAGTGGGGATTGCCAAGGCCGGCGAGCGTGCCCTCACGGGTCGCGAGTTGGCGGCGCTCGACGACGAAGCGCTGCGCGGCGTACTGCGGACGGTGAACGTTTATGCGCGCGTCGAGCCCGCGCAGAAGCTGCGCCTGGTCCGTGCGCTGCAGGCCAACGGCGAGATCGTGGCGATGACCGGCGACGGGGTCAACGACGCGCCGGCTCTCAAGCAGTCCAACATCGGCATCGCCATGGGACTGGCAGGCACCGAGGTCGCCAAGGATGCCGCCGATATGGTGCTCACCGACGACGATTTTGCTGCCATTGAAGCAGCGGTCGAAGAAGGCCGAGGAGTCTACGACAATCTGGTGAAGTTCATCACCTGGACGCTGCCCACCAATTTCGGCGAAGGCCTGGTGATCATGGCCGCGATTGTCGCCGGCGCGACCTTGCCGATCACGCCTTTGCAGATTCTCTGGATCAACATGACGACGGCGGTCTTTCTCGGCCTGATGCTGGCCTTCGAGCCGATTGAACATGCCGTCATGCATCGCCCGCCACGACCGCCGGAAACGCCGATTCTCGATGCGGCGCTGGTCTGGCGGATCGTCCTGGTAAGTGTGCTGCTGCTGGTCGGTTCCTTTGGACTCTTCCTGCGCGAACTGGCACAGGGGCATTCGCTTGCCGAAGCACGTACCGTCGCGGTCAACGTCTTCGTCGTCGTGGAGACAATGTACCTCTTCAACTGTCGTTCGCTGACGCGCTCTGCACGGCGCGTCGGCTTGTTCTCGAATCGTGCGCTGTGGTATGGCGTGCTGATCATGGTTCTCCTGCAGATCTCATTGACTTACCTGCCGCTGATGAATCGCCTGTTCGCCACCGCAGCGATCGGCTGGCTGGAGTGGCTGGAAATTCTTTCCGTCGGCGTGCTTGCCTATCTCATCGTGGGCATTGACAAGCAGGTGCGCGGGCATCGCTGACGCGCCGGGCAGATGTTGATACGGGCACAAAAAAGCCGCGCCAGGGCGCGGCCTTCGGGAACGGCTAGGGACCGAATC
>NZ_JDSS02000020.1:0-1596 GCF_000584955.1 Candidatus Accumulibacter vicinus | reverse complement strand
ATGACTTTCATGATCGGGGGTGCCTGGAAAAGTCATGACCGTTAGTGAAACTGCTCTTCTTCGGTCGAACCCGTCAGCGCGGTCACTGACGAGGTGCCGCCCTGGATGACGGTGGTGACCTCATCGAAGTAACCGGTGCCGACTTCTTGCTGGTGCGAGACGAAGCTGTAGCCGCGGTCGCGCGCTGCGAATTCCGGTTCCTGGACTTTTTCGACGTAGGCGGTCATGCCGCGGGCGACGTAGTCCTGTGCCAGATCGAACATGTGATACCACATGTTGTGGATGCCGGCGAGGGTGATGAACTGGTACTTGTAGCCCATCGCGCCGAGTTCCTTCTGGAACCTGGCGATGGTCGCGTCGTCGAGATTTTTCTTCCAGTTGAATGACGGCGAGCAGTTGTAGGCCAGCAACTTGCCGGGATGCTTGGTGCGCACCGCCTCGGCGAACTTGCGGGCGAATTCGAGATCCGGTGTGCCGGTCTCGCACCATACCAGGTCGGCGTATTCGGCGTAGGCAACGGCGCGCGAGATCGCCTGCTCAAGACCTTTCCGCGTTTTGTAGAAGCCTTCGGAGGTACGCTCGCCGGTGACGAAGGGCGTGTCGTTGGCGTCGCAATCGGAGGTCAGCAGGTCGGCGGCTTCCGCGTCGGTGCGGGCAATGACCAGCGTCGGGACTCCGCAAACGTCGGCAGCGAAACGCGCGGCGATCAGCTTCTGAACGGCTTCTTGCGTCGGCACCAGCACCTTGCCACCCATATGGCCGCATTTTTTGACCGAAGCGAGCTGGTCTTCCCAGTGCACACCGGCTGCACCGGCGCGGATCATGGCCTTCATCAGTTCAAAAGCGTTGAGCACGCCACCAAAGCCGGCTTCGGCGTCAGCGACGATCGGTGCGAAGTAGTCGATATAACCCTTGTCACCGGGGTTGATTCCCTTGGAGTGCTGGATCTCGTCGGCACGACGGAACGAGTTGTTGATGCGTTCGACGACCTTTGGGACCGAATCGACCGGATACAGCGACTGGTCGGGGTACATCGCGGCGTAGGAGTTGTTGTCGGCAGCGACCTGCCAGCCCGATAGATAGATCGCCTTGACACCGGCTTTGACCTGCTGCATCGCCTGACCACCAGTCAGTGCGCCGAGGCAGTTGACGTAGGGCTCGTTATTGACGAGATTCCAGAGCTTCTCGGCACCACGCCGAGCGACGGTGTATTCGATCGGGAAGGAACCGCGCAGGCGGACGACATCAGCGGCCGAGTAGCCGCGCTTGATTCCCTTCCAGCGGGGGTTTTCCGCCCAGTCTTTTTCCAGTTCGGCAATCTGTTGCTCTCTAGTGCTCATGTTTTCCTCACGAAAATTATGAAGTGCAGTTGGGACCATGGTGACGCACCAGGAGGGGGCCAGAAAGCATTTTGAGGCACCAACTCGGGGCGACCAATGGCGTGCAGTATAAAGGGCTTTTCGCCCGCCCGCAATACTCTTATATAAGACATAAGAGATATCTTTGGAGGGTTGGACGAAGCCGCTACGCCGAGGAAAACCGTCCAGGGAGTACCGCCCGAGCCCTTGATTCGGAGGTCGAGATGGCCGGAGGCAC
>NZ_JDSS02000019.1:373842-377969 GCF_000584955.1 Candidatus Accumulibacter vicinus | reverse complement strand
GCTCCCTGAAATCACCACTTCAACGTAACGAGGCAACTATGGCATCGGGAAACTTCACCCTCTTCTCAAAAAACAAGGACGACATCCGGATTAACGACTTGGCTCTGGCTACGGTCAAAATGGCGCTGATCTCGTCAGCTTGGACGCCCGACAGTTCGGTGACTGGCAACAGTGTCTGGGCGGATATTTCCGCCAATGAGGTCAGCGGAAACGGCTGGACAGCGGGGGGCGAAACACTGGCTTCGCTCGCGGCGACCGCAATTTCAGGCGGTTTCAAGTTTTCGTCCGCAAGTCCGAGCAAGACCGCTTCTGGCGGCAGCATCCCGGCATTTCGCTACGCCGTGATGTACGTCAGCGGGACCTTGTGGAGCATGAGCAATCCGCTGATCGGCTATTTCGTGGGGGATAGCACCCCTGCGGATATTCCCGCGACGACCACGGGGAACGCACTCACGCTCACCTGCCCGGCTGGCGGTTGGTTCGATATCACGTAATCGCCATGGCCATTGTTTCATCATCCTACGTCAGCGACGCACACGCGCAGTCGGGAGGCGGCTTCCTGACGACTGAAAGCTTCACCGATGGAAACGGCAACCTCTACACGAACACGTATCTGTGGGATGGTTTGGCTAGCCGCGACGATTTGCTGGCCGCAAGGGCTGCCGCGCTTTCTGTGCGCCTGGCGGACGAAGAAGCTAACGCGATGATCGGGCAAGGCTGATATGGCGCTGACACTCTCTCAACAGACCGCCGCGGAGTTTGCCGCAAGGTTCTGGGCGCGCGTGAAAGCAGCGAAGTTGGTCGGCGACCAGGCTGAATATTGCCGGCTGCTGCATTGGCTGACGGAAAAATTGGTTGCCGGGGACATCACCGATGCGCAGGCCCGTAACAGTTTCAACACTGCGTTTGGACGCACCTTGACGGCTGGGCAATGGGCCACGCTGCGGTCGAGTCGCATCACTCCGGCGCATGATCGGTACGCGGAGATGCTGGCAGAGGGGGATCTGTAAATGGCCAAATATCGGGTTTGGCACGGCGGGAATAACGGCGACGGATCGGATTGGACGAACGCTAAAACAACAACGGCCGCAGCGATTGCGCTTGCGACCGCAAACGGAGATAGCATCCTTGTTGAGCGCACTCACACGGGCGACAACGCGCTGGCCGTCGATACGACATGGACCATCTTGAACAATATCAGCATCGTGTCCGTCGACAAAGACAATTCCGACGCGCCTACCCCCATGGGTACGGAAGCATGGATCGGATCGTCGAGCGTTTCTATTGCGCTGACGATTGCGGGGGCGTACAGGCTGCGCCTGTCGGGGATAACGCTGCGCAATGGGGGCTCGACGAATAAATCGCTGAATATCGCCGGGACATCGGACGGAGCCGCCTACGATCTCGACAACTGCTACCTGTGGCTTGGGACGACATCTTCCGCCGCGCCATCTATTATTTCTGGGGCCACATCGGGGAGCTACAACACGCATGTCCGTTTCAAGGACTGCACATTCCGATTCGGAAATGCTGCGCAGACGCTTCTTGCGACCGGGACAGTTGAGTACATCGGATGCTCGATCGCCAGCGCAGGGAGCATCCCAACGACGCTATTCGGAGACCCTCTACGGGGGATTGTCGCGAGATTTCACGGATGCGATTTGTCCGCGCTCGGATCTGGAACGCTGGTTGGGAACCAGGTTTCCTACGCGAACGAGGTATTTTTTTCGCAGTGCAAGCTGGGGACAAATTATGTTGCGAGAGCAACGCCCAGCTCACCGGCAAATGCGTCAAACGGGCGCACTTGGATTCTGGACTGCGCGAGCGGCGACACTCACGGGCTGTTCGGGTACTACGACGGGCAGGGGGCGCTTACATCGGACACCGGCGTCTACGTCACATCTGGGGCTGCTCAACAGTCCTGGAAAGTCGTCACTACATCAGGAAACGGACCAGAGCGCCCGTTCTGCACTCCATGGGTATCCTTGTACCACACAGGTGCGTCTAGCATCACCCCGTACTTCGACGTGCTGCGCGACGACAGCACTACGGCCTACAAAGACACGGAGTTGCGAGCGGAATTCATGGCGAAAACTGCCGGTGGCAGCCCGATCAGTACGATGTATTCCGATGCTGGAGCGTTTCTGTCTGCGGGAACAAACCAGGCGTCGAGCAGCCTCGGGGCGGGCGACTGGACAGGAGAGAGTGGCACAAACTGGTACGGCAAATGCGATTCAGGATCAGCCTTCACCCCGGCGGAGAATGGTGAAATTCTTGGGCGGATATGTTTTGCTGTCCCCTCTGCGACGATTCGGATTGATCCGAAAATCAAATTCTGATGGCCGAGTTCTCCCGAGTATCTGTCGGTGGCGCAGTCTGGGTACAAGGCAATGACTCGGAGGCGTCTTCGAGGGTAAATGCTGCCGGGGGGTGGCTGCAGGTAAATGCCGCCGCCGGTGCGGGCAATACGTTGTCCCCCGGTACCGGCCATCTCACCCTGTCAGGTACGCAGTCTGCGGTGGTTCGTGAGGACGGGCATTTTCTCGATCCAGGGGTAGGCCACCTCGTTCTGTCCGGCAAGCAAGCCGCGGTGGTTCGGGAAGATGGGCACTTCCTGACGCCGGGGGTGGGACACCTTACCCTGTCAGGTAAGCAACCTGCGGTGGTTCAATCGTCAGGAACTACGCTTTATCCGGGCGCTGGTCATCTCACGCTATCCGGCAATCAACCTGCTGTTGTTCGCCAAGATGGGCATTTCCTGACCCCTGGCTCAGGTCATTTGCTACTGACAGGGTATGCGCCAAGCATCGACAGGCAGGACGGGCACTTCCTGTCGCCCGGCACGGGACATATTGCGCTGACCGGCTACCCGCCAAGTGTCGTGCAGGCGTCCGGGGCTTCTCTATTCCCTGGGACCGGGCACCTCACGCTGACAGGATACCAGCCGTCGATCACGCGGCAGGACGGGCATTTTCTGACCCCTGGGACTGGGCATCTCACGCTGCGCGGCAATCGCCCGAGCATCTCGAATGGCGTGCCCGCCAGTCGCGCGTCTGGCTCTGTGTTCTGCCGGATCGCATCGACAAGCTGTGTGGTGAGGATGCCGTGAAGACATTGACAACCAATCAACCGCGGATTGCAAACCTGATTGACAACCTGTTGCACCAAATAGAAGGGAATCACCATGGCCGGTAAATCGGACTACCTCGAAAATGCGTTCTTGAAGTTGTTGTTCAACGCCACTTCGGACGCTTTATTCGCGTCGGCAGTGGGGTCGATGACCAACCTGTATTGCGCGCTGCATACCGGCGACCCGCTAGATTCCGGAACGCAAACCTCGAACGAGGTGCAGACATCGGCCTACGCTACCTATACCCGCGTGGCAGTTGCTCGAACGAGCGGCGGATTCACGGTCACGGGGAGCAGCGTTTCTCCGGTTGCGGCAATCACTTTCCCGACAACCAGTGCCGTTGGCACGGGGTGCACGGCAACGCATTTCTCGATCGGGGAACTGCTCACCGGCGCGGGGAAGATATTCTATGCGGGGACCATCACCCCCAATATCGTGATCCCGGCAACGACGGCCGGCGTCATCCCGCAACTGACCACTGCCACGACCATCACCGAAGACTAGGCCATGGCTGCAGATAGCGATTGGAACTCGGTCGTCCTGCATGCGCCGCTCAACAACATCGCGGCCGGCATCACCGATGTCAAAGGGAAAACGATCACCGTTGCGGGGGGAGCAACGCTGACCCTTGCGCAGGGGCGTTTTCCCGGCGAAGCGTCGCTGTACTTTGACGGCACAGATGACCGACTGACGCTCGCATCCTCTTCAGATTTCGATTTCAGCGCCGGCGTGGTCACGTACCGATTCTCGATTCGCCCAACGGCGCTGCCTGCCAGCGGGAAGCATTGCCGGATCATCATGGTGGGCACCAACGGGTCTAGTACCGGTCAGTATGTGGCCATTGCTGGCGACGGGAGTATTCTCATTGGGAAGCCTCTTGGATCAACCAATGCCACAGGATCAGCCGCAGGGGTGATCACTACAGGGGCATGGCAGGATATCGAGGTAGTAGTCAGCAATGCCTCGACGGTCCGGATCTTCAGGAATGGGGTGCTGG
>NZ_JDSS02000019.1:373294-373574 GCF_000584955.1 Candidatus Accumulibacter vicinus | reverse complement strand
ATAGATCCGGTGGATAAGTTCTACAACGGGTATTTTTCGCACCTGCAGATCACGAAGGGCGTGGCCAGACACGCCGCTGCGTTCTCTCAGATCACGGCGCCGCATGCGCGGCCTGAGATCAAGGGAGTCGTCACTGGGGACTCTGACGAGCCGCTGGCCCGTCGCATCGTGGCGTTCAACCGCAAGACGCTGGCGATCACGGGGGAGACCACCTCGAACCCGGTGACGGGAGGCTCCTACGTCATTCCGCACAACAACTACACGGACAAGCACGTGGTCT
>NZ_JDSS02000019.1:372355-372863 GCF_000584955.1 Candidatus Accumulibacter vicinus | reverse complement strand
CCCGACCCTTTTGGCGGGTCGTCGGCGAGCGCACTATTCACGGGGGCAGGAAGCCGGCTGAGCACGGGAGTCAGCGAGGATTTTCTTCCAGGGACGCTTTACACCATTCGAGGGTGGGCTTATGTCGATTCTCTTGGCGTTTCAACAGGGCTTGTCTTCATTGGCACAATAAGCAGCAATGCCGATCTAACGCAGATCATTCTGAACACAGACGGCTCCATCAACTTCTATTCCCAAGGCGCGTCTACGGTATTCAACATAACCAGCGCGGCAGGGGCGATCACTACCGGCAACTGGTTCTTCTTCGAGGCGGTTCGCGATAGAACCGAGGTGTTTCTGTTCGTCAACGGCTCGCAGGTCGCTTATGGGCTCGCGTCTGGTACAGAAACCAAGGGCAGCAATCTTCATCTGGGGTATGGGTTTACAACAAGCACGGATCGCGGGCTGACCGGGCGCCTTTTCGATGTTCAGTTCAGCCGGCGAGCAGAACACCGTGGAGCCTACTCCG
>NZ_JDSS02000019.1:371714-372092 GCF_000584955.1 Candidatus Accumulibacter vicinus | reverse complement strand
GGATCGCGGGCTGACCGGGCGCCTTTTCGATGTGCAGTTCAGCCGGAGAGCAGAGCATAGAGAAGCCTACTCCGCGCCAACCGCGCTGCTTCCGTTCGACGGGGATAAGGTGGCCTGGATCTACGATTCCGTGACGGCGGGCTGACCCATGCCCTACACGCCGCCCGCCTGGGATTCGGTCAATTTCGAGGGAAGCGGAGATGCCTACACGTCGCCAGCATGGGACGAGGTGGATTTCAACCAGGGCCATGTCTACACGACGGCTGCCGGCGACTCCAGCGGAACATCGACAGCGGCAGCCGCTTCTGTTGCCCTGCGGACAGCGCAGACCACGATTTCTGGCGCAGCGGCGGCCGCGTCCATCAGCTACAGCGTAGG
>NZ_JDSS02000019.1:371449-371689 GCF_000584955.1 Candidatus Accumulibacter vicinus | reverse complement strand
CGCTGTACGGGACGGCCTTCGGGGTGGTCGTCGGAAGCGCCGGGCATTCTTCTGGCACCAGTTCATCATCGGGGGCCGCATGAGTTCGTTCCCCACTTTTGACGGAGAGAAGGACAAGACTTTGGGACGGGGGATGCTGGCGGCCGTGGAGGGTCCGGACGGTATCCGCACGCGGATCAGCAGCAATGCGTCCGGCAGCAAGACGATGCTGCGAACGCGGAACGGGATGCCGGAATTCAC
>NZ_JDSS02000019.1:370847-371439 GCF_000584955.1 Candidatus Accumulibacter vicinus | reverse complement strand
CGGGCTCAAGAGGGTACAGACGCTTCCCGGCGGGGGTTCGTTGCCTACGTCCGTGGTTCGCGGTACGGGGCGCTGTTTGATCCCTACACGCTGGAAGTCCTGGACCCGAAATATCGTCTGGTGGGGGCGTTGTACTCAGTCCAGGATTTCGCCACCGGATGGAACGTATCGCCGACGGACCCCACGCATTGGTATGACACGATTGTTTTTGACGGCGAGGTCGTCAAGGTCAACGCGAAGGCAATGCCTCTGATCAACTCCCCGTCTGGAGGCGCGTCCGGCACCATCCCGTTCCTGCGCAAGGCCAGCGCCACGGAGCCCTACGGTAATCGGGTGCTGAACGCCACACAGAAGCGAGTGTTCGCAGTCGGGCGAGAAACGGTACAGGCATGGGGCGGAAGTGGCGCCGTACAGACGCTCACGCCTACGGCGCCGCGAGCGGAAGACAAAGCCATGACGATCGGGCAGAGGGTTGATCCTGCGTCGAGCAAGGCGTGGCTCGGGCAGTTGTTCTACTCGGGTGGGTCGTGGGATGACATTGGCGGCGAGTGGGGGTTCAGTTCAGCCGAGGTCGCCATGATGTTGACGCCGC
>NZ_JDSS02000019.1:370320-370837 GCF_000584955.1 Candidatus Accumulibacter vicinus | reverse complement strand
GCGCTCACCCCTACGGCGCCGCGAGCGGAAGACAAGGCCATGACGATCGGTCAGCGTATCGACGCGGCGACGAGCAAGGCATGGCTCGGTCAGTTGTTTTTCTCGGGTTGGTCGTGGGATGACATTGGCGGTGAGTGGGGGTTCAGTTCAGCCGAGGTCGCCATGATGTTGACGCCGCCGTATCTCTCCAAGGTCTCGACTGGGATGGTGGCGGCGATGCCCATTGTCAGCTTTGGTGATCCGGTGTCGAGCAGCGGGAGCATGGACACGTCGACTACTTTGCCGGCGACGCCCGTGGCGATGACGGCTTCTGGGTATATCTCACAGCTTTCGCCCTATGGAACTGGGGCGTGTACCGCGACGATGCACTGGGATTGGTCTGGAAAAGTGCTTAAAGCCTTGGACGGATATGTGCATGCTAACTACGGTCGAATGAGTTATGCCGGCGAGAAAGAGGATTCGTCTACGCAGGGTGGCTACGCTGTGGTGTATTCCGGGAGCAACGTCAAGAACTTTG
>NZ_JDSS02000019.1:369643-370310 GCF_000584955.1 Candidatus Accumulibacter vicinus | reverse complement strand
AGGGAGCATGGACACAACGACGACGTTGCCGGCGACACCAGTGTCAATGACGGCGACGGGGAGCATTGCTAATTTTCGACCGTATGAAACTGGCGGATGTAACGCGACAATTCATTGGTCTTGGTCGGGAACTATTTCCAAAGAGCTGGAAGGCTATGTTCACGGCAACTATTCCAGATTAAGGTATATGGGGGAGGACAACTACTCGGCAACTCAGGGTGGGTACGATGTCACGTATTCAGCAAGCAATGTGAAGGATTGGGATAATCGTACTGACATCACGTACATAAGTAGGCAAGTTGTTCAATTGGTTGATACTCATACAGACTCACTTACAAGTGCTAGTCTAGGGGCCTCAGCTACTACGTTGTACTGGAGCACAAACACAAGTTACAACACGCCAGAAACCGTACCTCCGACGAGAGGAAGGCTCACTAGAGGGATAAATACTGGATCGAATTGGACAGGAGGCGTGCTGCGTGATTACGAAACGCAAACTGGCACATTTACCGTAACTGCGAACTCCATTGAGATTTTGTTCTGCGAATATTATCGAGAACACTCGACTGGCCAGAAGGAGGTATTCACTCCAAACACTTCTGCTTACGCTATTCACATGGGGCTCTATACCTACAGCGGACCATCTGGAATGGGAATGTTGGGGAGG
>NZ_JDSS02000019.1:368103-369618 GCF_000584955.1 Candidatus Accumulibacter vicinus | reverse complement strand
ATGGGAATGTTGGGGAGGGCGTATCTTGAACCCATTGTTCATGCAGCAAGCGATATTATGGAAATATATGAGTGGTACAAGGTCAATCCTAACCCTCCCCCACACCAACTTCCGGAAGTAGAAGCGGAGATTACGCAAGAATTGCAGGATATGGCGAGTGCGCTAGCGGGGCAGACCTACTACGACGATGAAACCTCGTCTGGGCTTCAACGCATGAATTTCTACTACCGCACCATCGCCAACGACGTAACGCAGGACACTCGCCGACTGACCTGGCGCACCAAGGATTTCATCCTTCACGACGTGACCAACGGTGTTTACATTTCGGTCGAAGGCAGCTTCTCCGGTTCTGGGCACCCAGCGACGGCGACATTGGCCGTTTCGCTAAAAATTCAGACTCGTTACCACACCAACTCAATTTCGCTCGGGGGGTGGAACTACACCTACGGCGAGCTGTTGCCGGAGAAAATTTTCGATGAGGACAATGGTCTTTGGGCCGTTCCATCGCCGCAGATCCGGGCCATATTCGCCCCTCTATACCAAGAGCAGGGCTCCTTCAAGGGCGCGCACTACGTCACGGCGGCAGAAGAGGCGAATGGCGCACTCCCCTTCCACGGATTCAATTTTGTCCTGGTCCTGCAACCCTACGACGCGGTGTCTTCGTGCAATGACGACAACCTCGGCACGCAGGTCTTCATGGTCCCATGCAACCTGCTGGAGATGCTGTACGCATTCGTGTTCAGCCAGGAGTACGGGGTATCGCAGTACGAGCGCTACCCGGTGAGCTTCTTGCAGCGGTACACGGACATCATGTCCGGAGCAAGCGCGCTGTTCAACGTAGCCAGACGGGTTCAAATCCGTGACGGGGTGGTGTCGAACTGGGTGGGCAATCTCGGGACTGTCTATGCAAACACGCCAACCACGGAGCTATATCGCACATGAAGACGGTCACATTAGGTCCGTTCCTCGGGATCAACAACAGGCTGCCCAACTTCGCCCTTCACGTCGACGGGAAAGGGGATTTCCTGAAGTCCGCCGAGAACGTGGACATCGACAACGCGGGTCGCTTGCGATCTCGTCCTGGGGTGACGTTGATCCAGGCGATGACCGGGGCGCACAGCCTGTTTCTCACCAGCGACACAGCGGGGTATCTGGTGCGAGCCAGTTCGCTGTACGCCATCACCCTTCCGGACTACACAGAGACGATGGTGGAAGCGCTGTCCTGGAACACGGCGATGAGCTATGTCGTGCATGCCGGAGAGGTGTATTGCTCGAATGCAACGCAGGCATTTCGTCTGGTGGGATCGACCTCCTTTCCAATCGCGCTACCTACGCCTGCGGCACCAGGGCTTTCCACAACGACGGGCAGCTTGCCTGAAGGCGCCTATCAGGTATCCACGAGCTACAGGAACAGCTCCACAGGAGAAGAAGGCGGGATTTCTCCCTCCTCCAGCATCACGCTGGCGAGCGTGGGCGGAATTGTCGTGACGCTGCCGGCGACGACCACCGGGGCGA
>NZ_JDSS02000019.1:366040-368093 GCF_000584955.1 Candidatus Accumulibacter vicinus | reverse complement strand
GTCAACGTCTATCTGTCTCGAACGAACGGCGGCGTTCCCTATCTGCTGGCGTCCGTGGCTGTGGGCTCGGCGACCTACACGGCGACTGCGCTGGCCACGGGCAGGGAGATTACAGGACGGTTTGAAATGCCCCTCCCAGCGGGTACGCTGTTCTCTCACAATGCCCGGTTGTGCAGTTTTTCCGGGAATACGGTTTATCTCGGGCTGCCGTATCGCCCTGGATACTGCCTGGCGCTGGACAGCTTCTTGCCGTTTCCTGCCCCTGTGTCGATTGCCATTTCCGGGCAGAACGGGATCTACGTGGTCGCCGACAAGACCTACTGGATTCCCGACGAGGGGGCGGTGGCGGATGTTCTTCCCTACGGCGCCGTTCCAGGGACGGCGTTCAGCCTGCCAAACGCTTCGGAAGTCGGCTGGTTCGGGGCGGAAGGGATAGTCATCGCGGGCACGCAAGGGAACGTGAAGCCCTTGACGGCCGGTTCCATCACCCTCACTTCGCCAGACTCCGGCGTTTCCACGGTGTTCGACGGGGAATACACCAGAGTGGTGTCGTGTGGCTGGTGCGTGAATCTGGAAAGCGGCGCGGCTACCCAGTACACGGACTGGGAGTTCACGTCCTTGTCTCGCCATTACGGGACAAAGGCAGACGGCTTGTACGCGACGAACGGGGGCGGTGCGGTCTACGCGGTCGTCGGCTTCGGGGATCTAGCTTTCGGGGATGGTCAGCTAAAGCGTATCCCGAATGCCTACCTTGCCTTCTCGTCCGCTGACCCCATGCGTGTCACGCTTGTTCCAGAAGGAGGGGACTCCTACGACTACGACACGCGCTCGTACTCGGAATCACTCAAAACTCAACGGGTGGATATTGGCCGCGGGCTCGTATCAACCTGGTTCGACGTTTCAATCAGCAATCCAACCGGGGCCTCATTCGTACTGGCCGAAGTGTCATTCGTCGTCAGCCCCTCCACGAGAAGGATTCAACAATGACGGATATCGTTTCTGTCCCGACAGGGAACTTCACCCCCGGAGCCCGCGCCACGCTGGAGTTTCCGGCGGCGCTGATTAACGCGGCCTGGAACCAGGCCAATACCAAATTCGACCTGTTCGAGTACAAAATGGGGCTCGTCACCAATTCCGGTGGAACCGGATGGCTGGACGATGCCGCAGTTCCTGAGATCTCGGCGTCGTCGGTGGCCTTCACCAACCCTACGTCGACCAACTCCATATCGGCCACGTCGGAATTCGAGGCGGCGAATGTAGCGACGCCGGCCTTGACCACTTCCACCTCGGCCACTTCTGGGTTCGAGGCGGCGAACGTAGCGACGCCGGCCCTGACCACAGCGGTGATCTCTACCCCTACCGATCCGGGCGTGACCATCCCGACAGACGTGACCGAGGATTCGGTGATTGCGACCTTCACCAGTGAGCAGCAGGATCTCTGGGATCAATTGGTGGACGGGTTTGTGGGATTCAGAACGTCGTATTTCCCGAACGAAAACACGCTCTACTCGTCGGCGGAGACTTGGCTACAGGATGCTCTTGATAACGTCCACGGCCTTCCTTCGGCGGTCGCTGCGCAGGTGTTGACGGATAGCAGTGACCGGATTTCTGTTGAGCTGTCTCGCGCTACGGACTCGATCACGGCGCGATTTGCGGCGTCCCGGTTTCCGCTTCCTTCAGGGGCCTTGGCCAGCGCTGTCCTGCAGCTCCAACAGAAGGCGCAGGACGACATTGCAGACGCCTCAAGAAAGCTGGTCATCGCCAGTATCGAGCAGCTTCGTTTCGTGGTGGACAAGGTTCTCAGTCTGCGGCAAAGCGCAATGGCTGCGGCGCTGGACTACTGCAGGACGCTGGCAAGCGCCACGCCGGGAGCCGTGCAACTGACCGAGGCGGCCTACGACGCTCAGGTCAAGCTGATCAACTCGGCGGCTGCGTACTACGGGGCACGGACCAATGCCTCTGAGGCAGTAGCCAAAGTGTCGCAGTTCAACGTGGGCACTTCGGTTCAGATTGCGGACATGACGACCAGGAACGCGCAGTTCAACTCTGACGC
>NZ_JDSS02000019.1:365850-366015 GCF_000584955.1 Candidatus Accumulibacter vicinus | reverse complement strand
CGACCAGGAACGCACAGTTCAACGTCGACGCCTCGATCAAGGTGGCCGACATCGACAATCGCAATTCGCAGTTCAATGTCGATACGGCGGTCAAAGTGGCGGACCTGACCACCAAGAATGCGCAGTTCAATGCGTCTGCGACCCTGAACGCTGCGGAGCGAAACC
>NZ_JDSS02000019.1:358551-365840 GCF_000584955.1 Candidatus Accumulibacter vicinus | reverse complement strand
GATACGGCGGTCAAGATCGCGGATATGACCACCAAGAACGCGCAGTTCAATGCGTCTGCGACCCTGAACGCTGCGGAGCGAAACCAGCAGGCAGATCTGACCGTTCGTGACTTCCGGCTGAAAGCGATTCTCGGAGAACTGCACGCCTTGGCGCAGATGGCAACGGCGCTGTTCAACAACCTGCATGTCAGCTCCAGTACGGAGTACAGAGTTCAAGGAAATGACGGCACTTGACCTTGTCGCGGAGAATCGCTCCATGAGAGAAATCACCATCACCAATCTGGTCAGCCTCGCCCCTTCCTGCGCGACGGGAATTGTCAACGGAATTGTCAAATACCAACATTTCATTGAGCCGGTTGCCACCTCCGATCTTGCGATGTGCCACTTCATGGCGCAGCTCGCCCATGAAAGCGCCGGGTTTCAGACCACGCGCGAGTTTGCGTCTGGCAAAGCTTACGAAGGCAGGAAGGACCTCGGGAATGTGCAACCGGGAGACGGACAGCGGTATCGGGGGCGTGGCCTGATCCAGACGACCGGGCGGGCGAACTATCGGGAAGCCCGCGACGACATCCGCAAGATCGTTCCCGACGCGCCTGATTTCGAGCAACAGCCGCAGGAGCTGGAGAAATTCCCGTGGGCGTTGCTGTCGGCAGTCTCGTACTGGACGCGCAGGAAGATCGGAGAACTTGCCGATCGGGACGACCTTGTTAGCGTCACTGCTGCAGTGAACGGCGGGACAAACGGGCTGGAGGACCGGAAACGCTATCTGAAGCGGGCAAAGGGAATATGGGCACTTGAACGGCTGGATAAATCGCGGCCGGTTCTGCGCGTTGGGGACAGCGGGGATTGGGTGAGCAAGCTCCAGACCGCACTGCTGAAGTTCGGCTATCGGGTGGTGGTGGACGGGGTGTTTGGCGAACACACCAAGTCTGCAGTCGTCTATTTCCAGAACGGTCGCCGGCTGATCGCTGACGGGGTGGTCGGGAGCCTGACCTGGGATGCGCTGAGGCGGTGAATGGTCTTCCTGAGATTGACCAATCATGCCAGGATTCCTTAGCGGATTGGGCAATGGAGCAGACCGGGATGAAAAGGAAACAGGCGCGGCGGTGCATGGCCGACGGGGGCGTGATTCGGGAAACGCCGGAACAGATGCTGGCGAGGATGAACGCCAAGTATGGGCTGGGGGATGCCGGGAAATCTCCCGCGCCACAGCCTTCTACGGATCAGACGCAGAGGCCGGCAGCCTCTCCGCAACCTCCTGCGCAAGGCGGCCTGATGGGCAAGACGACCGATGCGATCGGCCGGCGCAACGAGGAACTGAAGAAGGCGGCAAACTACGCTCGCGGCGGCATCATGCCGGTAGTGGGCGCCGGCACAGGAACCTCGGACAGCGTTCCTGTTGTGGTGGCCGGACAGGACGTGCGATTGTCGAACGGCGAGGGCGCGGCCATTCTTCCTGCCAGGACGATGAGTAACCCGGCGGCGGTGCAGGCGGTTGAAGGGATCATCGAGGCGACGAACGGAAAGCCGCCGGTCAGGGGGGCGAGAGGGTTGGCCTACGGCGGGATTCTCGGCCAGCAGAACCAGACCGGAATCAGCGGAGTCTGGCGTACCGGCAACAGCTTCACGCAGACGGATTCCGGGCCATCCATCGTGACTCCTTCCGTCGCAGCAATGCCTTATCCGGCAGCAGCACAACCCGTTTCCGCGCAGCCAGTCCCGACCCAGGCGACGACAACGAACATCGTCAGGAACGGAAACAGCTTCTCGGCGGCGCCGCCGTCGCTATCTTCGCAGGCGTTGACATCGCCAGCCGGTCAGCCGGCGCCCGCGGCCGGGCCACTGGTCGGCCAGGCGCCCCCAGTCCAGCCGACTGTGCAACAGCCTTCTCCCGCGCCGGCCCCCCCGACTACAGACGCCTACGGCAACAGTCTGGCGCAGACACAGCGGTATCAGAAACAACTCGATGAGTTGCAGAAGGGGCCTGAGAACCAGGTCATGAAACTGGCCGCTGGCGGCGTGATTGATCCGGAAGAGGAGAAGCGACGCAAGGCCCAAGCGCCAACCGCACAAGAGGTCTATGGGCCAGCTTACCGAGGCATCGCCGGCGCGTTGAGTGGTGGCACGGCGACTACGCCAACCTCTGCGCCGACCGCGCAAGAGGTCTATCGCGGTGTGTCGGCAAAGGGACTTGTCGATGCGGTCACGCCCAAGAACAATCTGGCCAGTCACCCCATTTACAGCGGCGTATCGGCGCAAGGAATGATCGACGCAGTGATGCCGGGAAGTGGTCAGGCCCCGGCGCCGGGCGCTCAATCGGCACCGCAACCCCCGGTTGTCGCGCCTGCCACCAATGCTTTGCGGCGGCCTGTTGCCATCTCGGCACCTTCCCAACAGACTCAGACTGCGCCGCCAGAGGTCATGTCCTTGTGGGCAGGGATGGACACGCGGGACGAGCGAACCGGGCTTGAGCAGGAGCGTGCAAGAGTCGCCGCAGGACGCGGACTGGCAGACGAGATCCGGGCCTTCAACGGCCCAAGCCTGATGACTTCGGCGCTGGTGGGCGACGGTCGCAAACCAGATCCGGCCCGAGGAGCGCAACAATCCACCGCGAGGAAGATCGACAATAGTGTGGCAGCGCAGGTTCCTTCTACGACGCAAAGCGATGCCCGGAAGATCGACCTTGCCATGCCGGCCCATGTGCCGGCGCTCGGTCCGAAGACCACCGGCAATGCGCGCTTCAATCCAGAGTCTGGCACCCTGTCCTTCACGCAGCCCGGATTCGACCCGACCAAGCAGTCCTTCGCGCCGGGCACCGGCGCCATCAGCAACACCGCCGGCAAGACGATACTGCTCGCGCCATCAGGGATTGCCGGCGCGGTGCAGCAGCCCCATGGCGCGGTGGATGCCTACGGCAACAGCACGGCACGCACCGACCAGATGAAAGCGGAGCTTGCTCAGTTGCAGGCAAATGGCAGCCAGGCAGACGGGCCGCGCGTGTCGATGCTGCAATCCCTTCCGCTTGAACAAGCCGGGCGTGATCGCTTCGCGCAATTCGTGCGGCAGTCGGATGCCGACCGCCTTGCGCAGGATCTGGCAACGGGCGGCGGCAATGCCCGGACCAACGCCGGGAAGATCGCCGCACTGCATGCCATGCGCGGCGGGATTGCGGACGAGTTGGGCCGCAATGCGCAGAGGGATGTGGCCGGCATTCAGGGCGCCCATCAGGCGGTCATCGAAAATCTGCGCGGCCAGAACCAACTGGCGAACACTCGGCTGGCTGGGCAGAACCAGTTCGCGACCACTGGTTTGGCCGGGGAGAATGCGCTCGCGGTCGAGAACCTTCGCCAATCCGGTCCGGAGAAAGCGCTGTCTGCACTCAAGCTGCGGGGAGAAGTAGAAGACGCTTCTGCGAAACGATCGGCGACCAATGCCCTTCAGTCGGCCATCGACTCCGGAGATCCCAGCAAGATCAGTACAGCGTGGAAGAAGGGGATTGCTGCGGGAGTGGTCAAGCCGGAACAGGGGCAAGTGGATAGCTACAAGCCGATTACCGACCCGATGACCGGCGAGGTGAAGGGCGCATTCAACACCAGAACCGGGCAGGCAATTGGATCGTCGCCGATTACCAGCAAAGATGAAGTCGCGCGTGCCCTTGCCACAGGGAAAATCACGAAAGAAGAGGTCGCGAAACGCATTGTCGCGGCAGGGGGGAATCCCAAGGATTACGGTTTGTAAGGGGTTGGCATGGGGCTTTTTGATGACGTTCTTTCACAAAATCGAACGACAAACGCGGGTAGCGGGTTGTTTGATGATGTTCTTGGTGAATCATCGCCGAAGTCGTCCGCTCTCAGGCGCGGCATTGCCGACCCGGCGATCAGCTTGCTCAAGGGGGCGATCTCGGTTCCGGAAGCGGTTGTCGGACTGGCCGATATTCCAACACTTGGCCTTGCCGGAAAGGCGGCCGAGGGGATCGGCTTCCGGCCGAAAGAAGCCAAGGCGGAACTCGACACGTGGTACTCACCGGAGCAGCAAGCGGCAAACCGCGCCGTTCAAGAGGCCAAAGGGTTCGTTCCAACCCTGCAGGCGGCCGTTCAGAATCCGTCGGTCATCGGGCATACGGTCGCGGAGTCTGTTCCGTCGATGCTTGGGGGGGCCGCGATTGCCAGAGGCTTGCTGGGTGCGGGAGCGGGGGCATTGTCCCGCGCAGTCGGACCGACGGCGGCGCCGATCATTGCCGGGGCGGCCGGCGAGGGCATTGTGGGCGCCGGCCTGTCGGCCGAGCAGATTCGACAAGAAACGCCTGAAGGAACGCTCTCTCCTGGGCAGTCTGCCGCAGCCATGGCATCGGGTATCGGAACGGGTCTAATCGGCGCAGCAGGCGGCGGTATGGCGCGGAAGCTTGGGTTAAGCGATGTGGACACCCTGCTGGCCGGTGGCACGGGCGTTTCTGGAACCCGCAAGTTGCCGGCGCGAGTTCTCGGCGGGGCCGTCTCAGAAGGCGTGCTTGAGGAAATGCCGCAGTCCGCACAGGAGCAGGCATGGCAAAACGTCGCTCTCGGCAAGCCGGTGATGGAAGGGGTTCCGGAGCAATCGGCTCTCGGCGGATTGGCCGGTACGGCAATGGGGATGGCGGGAGGGTTTGTTCCGGCGCATAAATCGGCGCCAGGCCCGCTGGAAAAGGCGGCGGCCATCGGGGAAAAGACTGGCGTGAACGAGATGAAGCGCCAGGAGCAAGCCCTCTCTTTGACAGGAGTCGAGAATGAAGTCTCGCAAACGGGAATCCAGAATCAAGGCAACTCGGAAGTTTCGGCAGGTTCGCCATCGGGCACTGAGGGAACAGAGCAGACGGATATCGCTATTGGCGCAGGATCTACGGAGCCATCAGGCGCTTCCTTGGGAATCGGAGATATTCCCGCCCAACCGACCGATGTAGCGCCGGCCACCCTATCGGGGCCGGCCACCACTGCACCACAAGACGAATCTCAGGCGGCCGATGTTGAGCCGCCTCCACTGAATACGCCCGCCGCGCCGGAGCCCCTCTCCTCTCCGGTATCCACTGTCGCCACCTCTCCCCAAATCCTCCAGGCAGAGTCGGCGGGCGTTCCCACTTTGACCACAGAAGGAGTTTCCAGTAATGCCCCTCAGACCCAAGAAGCCGTCTCGCCAGCGCCGGGACGAAAGGAAGAGCCCGCCACGGTATCCGGTGCCGGTGAAGTAACGCCTTCTCCTAGCGAAAACTCGGCGGCGTCGGATCTCGCAAAAGACATTGGCGCACTCTCCCTGCAGGCAGCCAGGCTGCGCGAGTCCGCATCGCTCGCTATCGGACAGAAGCGCGTCGCACTGAATGCGTTGGCGAGCCGGATGGAGGCGGCGGCCGGCGAGATTGCGAGAATAGCGAATAGGAAACCGGCACCCGCTGAGGAATCATCGGCGGTTCAACCTGCACGGAAAGGGGTCGACCTCTCCACGCGAACGGACGGCCAGCTCGCCTTCTTGGCAAGAAGCAAAAACCCGAAGGTGAAAGCGCTGGCGGACGCGGAGATTGCGCGGAGAGAAGGGGGTCCTCAAGGCGTTGCGCCTGTTGTCGCCAACGAGATCCCTTCTGACGTGCCACAAGCCGAATTGAGTGTTACCGGCAATCAACAAAATGTACCCGGCGACATTCCAACGGACATTTCCGCGCCAAAATCCCCGCCCGCAGAGACAAACCAATCGACGACGGAAGCTGTCAGTAAAAAACCAAAGGCAGTACAAAACAACCTCCCGCCAATTGCCCGCCGTGATGATCTGGTGGGCGCCATCATGCGCGTCACCGGCGGCGATGGCATCCACTCGTCCATGGCGCCCGATACTGTCGGCGACAGCGCGAACCGGGCGACCAAGCTGCGCGGACTATTCACCAAACGAGGGACTATCGACCTTGGCGACGTAGCCATGCGGTTGCGCGAGGATGAGAATTTCGATGTGCGCGACGGCGAACCCTTGTCTGAGATGATCCGGCAGGCTTCGTTCGGAGAGGTGCCAGTCAGCATGGCGCGGCAAGAGCGTGACGCCGATGCGGCCAAGGAAAAAGAGCACCGTGACCGCATCCTGGAAAAGGCGAAGAAGTACGGTGTCAAGGCAGTTGGCGTCAAGTTCTCGGATCTCGAATCGCGCGTCTTTGCTATGATGGACGCTCGCAACAAGAAGGCCGTCGCGGCGCTTGATGGTCGCGCGCAAAAGCGGTTTGAAGCTGCGATGTCCGAGTCGCAGAATGCCTTGTCGGACGACGAACTGGACGCCGTTCTCGCCGATCTGTCCCAGCAAGGCATGTCGCCGAGAGACTTTTGGAACAAGGCCACGGCCACCGTGCTGAAGATGGCCGAAGAGGCCAGACAAGAAAGGGCGCTCGATGCAGAACCAACCACCGAAGAACCCTCATGGTTCGCAGACTTCCCCGACGAATCAGGAAATCGATCGACTGGTAGCGGAAGAGAGAGTCAGCCAGTCGATCAAGCGCCTTCGCAACCAGGGCTTGAACTTGCCGGACAAACCGCAGACGAACTCGCCAAGCAAGAAGCCGAACGCGTAGCAGCGGAGAAGGCGCAGAAAGCGGACAAGGCCCAGGCAGAGGCGGACGAGAAGGCAGCAACAGGCCGTAAAGCGATCAAGCAGGCCAGCGATGCGGCTGCGAGCACGTTTGAGCTGGGCGGCGATGCGATGGCGAACCTGACCGGGCAGGTCGACATGTTCGCGACCGTTGCCACTTCCAAGCCCGCTGCCGCTCCGATCAAGCCAGAAGGCGGCCCGGAAGATGCTGCCCAAGACCGGCCAGACGGCGCCCACGTTTTCCTGAAAGCCCCTGACGGGACCGTTGATTTCGGCGAGATTACGCCTGCGATGGCGGAAAGCATGCGCCGGCAGCCGGGCAAGATTCGTCTGGAACAAGGTGACGGATCCTATGGGTTGCAACACATCGAAGATCGCCACGGGGCGCAAATCCGATCTCTCGGATACCCGTCTGTAGAAGATTTCGTTTCCGACGCCGTGAAGCACATTTCTTCGATCTGGTTGCCGACAAAGACATCTCTGATGGTCGCGCTGCAGGCAGAAGGAAAAAGAAAGGCGGTGTTCATTGAACTGAAGCCGTCTGAGCGCGGAGACTTCTACACCGTAAATACGGCCTTCCCCGTGGGTCCGCACTATTCAGAGAATAAGGGGTGGAAACTGCTTTGGAGTGGGGCGTCCGTTCCCACTGTTGCGTCCGGCGCTCACCCGCTTGCTGAGTCGCCGCCGGATGCCGGCGC
>NZ_JDSS02000019.1:357916-358526 GCF_000584955.1 Candidatus Accumulibacter vicinus | reverse complement strand
CCGGCCAACCCGGAAGGCGGAAATGGGGCGATCTTCAACCGGGAAGAGGCCGCCCCCCTGCCGGAATCCGAATGGCTGTCAGTCGGCGCGATCACCGATCAGCTTGAGCAACTTGGCAAGCCATTTCGGACGGCAATTCCTGTAACTGTCGTGGACCGTTTCACGGACGCCGTTCCGGGTGTCGCAGGAAATGATGACGTTGTTATTTCTGGCGTCACTTACCGAGGGAAAATCCATCTCGTTCGCGAGGGGCTTTTCGACACTTCCGCTGTTGAGCGCACGTTCTGGCATGAGCTTCTCCATTTCGGCCTGCGCCGGTTCATGACGCGGGACCAGTACGTCACGCATCTCGGGGAACTGTACACCAAGGACGAATGGATTCGCAACCGGGCGGACGCCTGGGCGGCCGGAGAAGAAGGGGTTGCGCTGCGGGCTCGCGGCGATTCGGAAGGCTACATCCGGGCGCGCGGCGTTGATGAAGCGCTGGCGAAATTGGCGGAGATTCTGCAGACCCAGCCGACCGGATACCGGACAAACACGCTGGCAGCAAAAACGCTGCGCGCGGTCCGCTCTTGGATAGCCAACATGGCCGATTTCTTCGGCTTCCCCA
>NZ_JDSS02000019.1:335513-357586 GCF_000584955.1 Candidatus Accumulibacter vicinus | reverse complement strand
CGGCGGCGCAAGCCTGGCGCGGGTACGCCGCACAAGGCGGGGCGCGGGATCTGGTGGTGTCGACCTTCGCGAAGTTGCGCGAGGGCGCGGCGCCGTCGATGCTGACAACGGCCTGGCATTACTCGGACCCGGCGTTCATGCGCCACGACATGAGAAGTGGAAACCCGTTCGACGGTCGAGAAGTTGCCTATACCCCACTGAAGCCAGGAACTACAACGTTGATGGTAGACGGCGTCGAGCGCCCGGTGCTGAACAGCAACGGGAAGCCGATCCACTGGTCCGAGGAAGGGACTCGGAATTTCTGGAGGTGGTTCGGGGAGAGCAAGGTGGTCGACGCCAACGGAAGGCCGTTGGTGGTTTATCACGGGACCGACGCTGACCTCTATTTCTTCGATAAGGACAAGATAAAGTCGCGATTCTCTTACAGCATCGGCTACCACTTCACGACGCGGCCGAGCGAGGCCATCATTTACGCGAGCAACAAACTCGGTGAACAGATGCGCGATGGCGGCAACGTGATGCAGACCTATGTGCGCCTGCTGAATCCTCTGATCGTGGATACCAAGCACCCGGCGGCGTCGATCGAGGTCGATCTGCACAGCGGGCCGCTGTTCGACAAGATCTCCGGAGCGCGCCGCGCCGGAAAGCCACACGACGGAATCATCGTTCGCCGAGAGCGCGGCGACGAATGGGATGGCTGGAATGTCGTCGCCTTCAAGCCCGAACAGATCAAATCCGCCACTGGAAACACCGGGCAGTTCTCCCCGTACAACTCCGACATCCGCCACAACGTCGCCGCCAACGCTCAGGCCACCATCGCTGATCGATCCCTCTACGACATGGCCCAAGAGGGCAGGACATCTGCCGAAATTCTCTCGTTCATCGGCAAGGCCAGCCGCCGGCCATTCAATCGCCTCTTGGCGACCCATCTCGCGCGCATCGGCGTTTCATCGACGATTACGCTCGACAGTCAAGGCGGGTGGCAATTTGGCAATACCTCGCGGGCGCAGCGGTACGCGGCCGCCTACAACCCGCGCACCGATACGGTGGCGCTCTTCACGCCGCGCGAGGCCGAGCGGCACATCCTGCATGAGTTGGTGCACGCCGCGACGCTGAAGGCCATCGCCAGTGGCGGGGTGTCGGCCATGCGGATGCGCAGGCTCTTCCTGCACGTGCAGCGATCGGGAAGGCTCCGCGGTCAGTACGGCATGTCGAGCCTGGATGAGTTCGTCGCCGAAGCCTTCAGCAACCCGAGGTTTCAGGAGGCGCTGAGAAGCGTCCCGGCGCCGGCAGGGTCGATACTGAAGAGTGCGTGGCAGTGGTTCGTGCGTCTGGTGTCGCGTGTTCTCGGGCTGCGGACGGCAGGGCAGGAAACGGCCCTTGATCGGGCGCTGACGGCAGGGGCGGAGTTGATGCGGGAGAACGCGGCGCTGGCCAGCGGGACGGAGGCGGTTCGGTTCAACTCCGAAGCCCGCCTAGCCCCGAACGGCAACCCTTCCAACCTCAACGAACATCAGTGGCAACAGGTCAGGACGCCGGAATTCAAGGCGTGGTTCGGGGATTGGGAGTCTGCCGCAAAGCTGGAGTGGCTGGACACTGGAAAGCCAATTGCAATGATGAGCGGGGATGAGGTCCCCGTATTTCCAAAACTTAAGCTGCTCGCTCAGTGGGTTGGAAAGTATTGGGCCGATGAGCACGGCGGGGGGGTGGTCAATCCTGACCTGGGCCGCATCGTCCTTGATGAAACCGCAGCGAGCTTTTCAATCGGGCACGGCCTGAGTAGAAGCAAGGCGAACGCCTTCTACCTCGTGCCCAAAGTTCTTGAGAATGGCGTGGTTCTTGGGCAGCTTCCGAAAGTGGCCAACAAACCTGATGCATACGTCATCGCAGCTCCTGTCGCCATTGGCGAAAAGACATATCGCGAGCTCGTGGAGGTTCGGATCGACCAAAACATGCATCGGATGTACGTGCATGAAGTCGTGCTAAGGGAAGAAAGCCCCGATAGTGCGTTCAATTCCTCTGCCGCGTCTTCATCTGGGAAGGCTGAGCCACAAGGCGCACGGCACGGGGCTATCTGGAATTTTATGCTCTCCCTGCGCAAAGTCAAGGCGTCCAGGGCCGTCGACGCCAACGGCGAACCGCTGGCGTCGCAAGTCGACCAATGGGAGTCGGATCAATCCTCTGGCGACATCCGCTTCAGCGCGGCATCAGACTGGTACAACGGGCCAAGCGGCGCGCCTGTCCGCAACGCCTGGCAGCGCGCCAAGGCGAAAGCCGCCGAAATCCTCTCGCCGAAGAACCTCGACAAGATCATCTACGAGCTGCAGGACAAATACGTCGACCTGAAGCGCCTGCGGGAACACATCCAGTCGATTGGCGGCACGATTACCGACATGAACGACGCCTACCTGGGCGAGGAGCTGTACCACAAGCGCCTTGCGCACCGGACGGAGGAATTCTTGAAGGCTGAATTGCGCCCGCTCCTTGCCGAAATGAAGGCCCGAAGCGTAGGCGTGCAGGATCTCGAAACCTTCCTCCATGCTCGCCACGCTCCGGAAGCAAATGCCGAGATGGCGAAGCGCAATCCGAATCAGGCGGAGATCGACGCCGGGCAGCAGAAATCGACAACGCGGGTGCGCAACCTGGAGCAGCGCTTGCAGAGCGCCAATGCGAAAGGGGCGGCTACCGTCGCCCTCGAACAGGCGCTGAACGACGCGCGCGGCGAGTTGCTGCAGTGGAACGGCGCGCAGGCGTTCCGCGGGACCGAGGAGGAACGCCGTTCCCTGTCCGGCCTGTCCGACGCAGCCGCGGCGGCGATCATGAACGGACTGACGCCGGAGCGGCGCGCCAACCTGGACGCGCTTGCGGCCCGCGTTGACGCCCTCAACGAGGGAACGCTGCAACTTCTTCAGAGCTACGGCCTGATGAGCCGCGAGAGCCTCGATACCTGGCGCAAGACCTATCAGTACTACATCCCGCTTCACCGCGACGAGGCGCACCCGGATAGTGTCAATCATCCGATCGGTCAGGGGTTCAGCGTCAAAGGCGACGCGGCAAAGCGTCGCACCGGCAGCAACCAGAGTGTGACGAACATCCTTGGACACATCGCCATGCAGCGCGAGGCGGCGCTGACCCGCGGCGAGAAGAACCACGTGATGCGCAAGCTCTACCTGATGGCGCGCCAGAATCCGCTGGCGGACGTGTGGAAGGTCGGCGATGTGCCGACGATCGATACTATCGACAAGGCGACCGGATTCGTGAAGACCGTACCCGATCCGCTCTACAAGACTCGTCCAAACGTCCTCCTGCTGCGCATTGCCGGCAAGGACGTGGCCATCGCGATGAACGAACACAACCCGCAGGCGTTGCGGATGGCGCAGGCGCTAAAGAATCTGGACGTCGACGACCTGCACTACCTGATTCCCGTGGTCGGCAAGATGACGCGCTACTTTGCGAGCATCAACACGCAGTACAACCCGATTTTTGGCGTCATCAACCTGATGCGGGACACGCAGGAAGCGGCATTGAACCTCTCGACGACCGAACTGGCCGGGAAGCAGAAGGAAGTGATGACGGACACCCTGAGCATCCTCAAGGAAGTGCTGAAGAATAAGGGGCGCATGCCGAAGACCGGCGCTTGGGCCACGCTCTTCGAGGAATTCAACCGCGTCGGGGGCACCACAGGATACCGGGATCTGTTCCTCGATGCGGAATCGCGCAGCAAGTCCCTGCTGAGCGAGTTGCAGGCGCTCGATCGCGGCAAGGTGAGCCAGGCGGCGCACGCCGTTGCAGACTGGCTATCCGACTATAACGAGGCGATGGAAAACGCTACCCGCCTGGCGGCTTACAAGGCGGCGATCGATAACGGGATGAGCAAGGAACGCGCGGCGAGTCTGGCCAAGAACCTGACGGTCAACTTCAACCGCAAGGGGCGGCAGACGCGCGAGCTGGGCGCGCTGTATGCCTTCTTCAATGCCGCGGTGCAGGGCACGACGCGCATGGCGCAGACGCTTTCCGGGCCGGCGGGACGGAAGATCCTGGCCGGCGGGGTGCTGCTCGGCGTCGTGAATGCCCTACTCGGGATTGCCATGATGGGTGGCGCCGGCGACGAGGACGACGAGTGGGAGAAGATTCCGGAGTTCGTCAAGGAGCGATCCATCGTCATCCCAACCGGGAAAGACGCCTACCTTTCCATCCCGATGCCGCTCGGCTTCCAGTTCCTGCCGAACATCGGTCGTCTGGCGGTCGAGATGGCGGTCTACAAGGACAAAACGGCCGGCAAGCAAATGGTGGCGTTGTTCCAGGTTCTGGCCGATGCGTTCAACCCGATGGGCGGATCGTCGCCGGCCCTGCAGATTGCGGCGCCCACCGTCCTCGATCCGTTCGTGGCGCTGGCGCAGAACAAGGACTGGACTGGCAAACCGATATTCATCGAGAACCGCAACAGCCTTGATCCGAAGCCTGGCCTGCAGAGGTCGAAGGACTCGGCCACGCCCTGGGCGAAGGGACTTGCGGATGCGATCAACGCCATCACCGGCGGCACCGAATACACGCCGGGCGGCTGGTCGCCGACGCCCGATCAGATCGACTACGTGATTGGGCAACTGACCGGCGGCATCGGGCGCGAAGCGGGCAAGGTGGCATCCACGGCGGCGGCGCCATTCACCGGCGAAGAGTTGCCGCCCTACAAGATTCCGCTAATCGGGCGGTTGTACGGCAGCACCGCCGGCCACTCCGGACAGTCGGAGAAGTTCTACGAGAACGTCACGAAGGCCAACGAAGCCCAGAACGAGATCAAGGGACGGGTGAGGGCAGGGATCTCCGTGGCCGACTATCTTGCCGACCATCCGGGCGCCATCTCGCTCGCCGCGCGAGGAAACGTGGCTGAGCGGCAGGTGGCCGCGCTACGGAAAGCTCGGCATGACGTGGTGACGAAGGGCGGGCCGGACGAAGTTTCCAAGGTCCGGGAGATCAACGAGAAAATGGCCGTCGTCATGCGCAATTTCAATAAAGAGGTCGGTCTGATCGGCGGAAGGGCTGGACCATGAGCGCCAAGTCTTTCCCCCACTCCAGCGAGGAGGATGACCAGGCGAACGCCACCCGGAAAGGATACGACGGGGAAGACAGGCGCTCATGGCAGGGCGAGGCGGCGGTACTGCACGGAAGGCTAGACCGAATCGAGGAGCTGGCCAGAGGCACGCATGAGCTTGCTCGATCGACGCACGACTCGGTTATTTCTCACGTGGCCGAGGAGCGCGAGACCAAGGCGGCGATCGACGAGCTGATCCTTCTGTGGCGGGGAAGCAAACTGATGATCGCCGCCTTCAAGTTCTCGATCCCGATCATTGCGGCACTCATCGGCGCCGCAATGTGGGCAAAGGATCATTTGAAGCTATGAGAGATTACCTCATCTCCAGGGCGCTAGAGCCTTCGACGTGGCGCGGGCTGGTGCTGATTGCTACGGCATGCGGGGCAATGCTCTCTCAGGACCAGCAGGAGGCCATCGTCACCGGCGGGCTGTTGTTGGCCGGGCTCATCGGGGCCGCATTTCCTGACAAATCCTCACCGGAGAATCGAAAATGAAAATCATCGCTCTGGGCGCTGTGCTTGCCGGGGGGATGGCATCGAGTCCTGCGGGGCTGCTGGACGCTGCGCAGAAGTGAGAAGTACAGGCGGGAAAAAAAGCCGCCCGTAGGCGGCTGTTTTGACTATGACCAAATCGTGACACGAAGTGCCGGATTTATGCCTCCTGTGACCGATTCCAGCAGCTTTTGGTCACGATTTTTATCCGGACAGCAGACGTTTAAGGTTTCCATCTACCTGATTCATCAAAGAATTTTGGTAGGCGCGATTGGACTCGAACCAACGACCCCCACCATGTCAAGGTGGTACACGGCGAGCGTATGCGTTTGAATCATCGTGGAAATTCTGACGGCTCCGTCTGGACTATGCCCAAATCGTGACGAAATGTCACGCTTTGCGCTTCTTCTCGACGTCGACCAGCCTCGAATTTCCTGCCACGCCGGCTAGGTGCTCTGGCGACAAGTGAGCGTACCGCAGGCCCATTCGTGGAGTTTTCCAGCCGCCGAGGGCGAGCAATTCGGCCAGGCTGGTACCGGCCATCATGTGGGCGCTTGCCCAAATGTGGCGCAGATCGTGCCACGTCAGGTCTGGCACTCCGGCCGCCTCGCATGCATGACGCCACGCTCGCGTCGAAGTCTTGAATACCGGCTTGCCGCGATACGGGAACACGATGACGGGGTGGGCGCCGACCTGCTCGCGCAGAACCGCGACCGCCTCGTCGCTCAACGGGACGCCTATGGCGCTTCCCGACTTCGTCTCGTCTGCATCGACAAACGCAACGGCGCGATCCAAATCGATCTGCGGCCACTCGAGGTGGGTGACATTGTGCCGGCGCAGCCCGGTTGCAATCGCGAATCGAGCCATCTGCCGTAGGTGCGTCGGCAGCGCGTCCTGCAGCGCGTGCCACTGCGCGACAGTGATCCGCGCGATGCGTCCAGGCGGTTCTGGTCGCCGATCCAATATCGGAAGTTTGTCGATCCACCCGCGGCGGCGCGCGACGTTCATGATTGCGACGATCTGCGCGATGTAGCGATTGATCGTGCCGGCTGACAGATCGCCGCGCGCATCGAGAAGCGCGTCGAAGGCGTCTGCATCGATGTCGGCCAGGCGCTTTCCGCGCCAGCGTTCGCTGATCCAGCGCAGGCGATAGGCGTCCGACTGGCTACGCGCCGCTGCGCGCATCCAGACTTCGGCTGCTTCCGACCAGGTACGATCTACCTTTTTTCGCTCACCAAGCGCAGTGCCGCGCCAGAGTTCTGCTCTGATCTTGTCGTGGTACTCCTGCGCTTCCCGCCGATCGCTTGTGCCAGTAGAGTGTCTAACCCGGCATCCGTCGTGCGTGATGCTGACGTACCAGACGGACGAGCCTTTGACTTGGTAGAGGGACATGGTTTTTCCTTCGCCGGGCATCCGGCATCAACCCAGGCCAGCAGCGCAGATCGCCGGAAAACCCACCGGCGGCCAGGCTTCGCTGCCGGTACATTGCCAGACCGAGCGAGACTAGCCAAGTGATCCTCGCTGACGTGCAGCAATGCGGCGGCCTCGCCGAGCAGAATCAGTGGTTCGCTGTTCATTTCCGCATTCTCAAATCTTTTTCCTCCCATGCACCAGCTTTTGCACCAGTTCCGGCACGCGCAGCAGCACTGGGTCCGGTAGCACCGTGCCATCGTCGGCCGTGAAGGCGGGCTGGCCGAGGTGCTTGGCGCACTCATCCACCAAGCCGCGATAGAAATCGGCGTTGCGCTGGGCTTGCGCTGCCGTGTCCATCCACGCCGCGATGCGCCGCGCAACAGCCTCGGCCAGTCGCACGTCCATCTCGATGCCGCTGGTGTCGTCGTCGCACCAGCACTGCGCGGCCATCTGTCGCGCTGTGTCCATATATTGTTCCATCGCGTTCCTTTCTCTTGGCCACGGCGGGCCTAACATGGCAGTCAACCGGCCAAGGCCGGTTACTTCTGCGTTCGGCATCACGGCTGCACGGCAATGGAGCCGTCAGGCTGAGGCGCAAGCCGCACAGTCGCGTCGCTGTTGGCCGGGACGGCTTCGACCGTGATTCGCGCGCCGACCCAACCCGGGCAGTCGCTGCGCTGGATCGGGAAAAAGAAGCCTTGCGGCTTCCCTACGGTCATCGGCGCCAGGGGCGATTTCAAAACGGACTCGGCCAGCAGCTTCACGGCGAACGGGTTGAGGCCGATGGCGTGAAGGTCTTGCATGATGTTGCTCATTTCTTCCTCTCGTGTGGCGGCTCGGCGATGTTGAACCTCTCGCTCAAGCGGACCCGCCTCCGGCGGCCCGCTTAGCTCGGGCGTTAGGCCTCAAGTGGCTGGAGCAGCGTCTTCGTCGGTAAACCGCTGGATGGCCATTCGCACATTGGCAATCTCTTCCTCCACTTGAATGAGCGCGTCCAGGTGCATAACGCTACCGTAGCAAGAGCCAAGGCCGCCGAGAGAGCCGTTATCAAGCATGTCTTTCACTGCCTCCAGCTCATTGCTGTAGGTCGAAACTACAACACCGCCGCGAGCCTTCAGAATCACAATCGGCGCGCTGGAAATAATCGTGCTCATCACTGTCCTTTCGCTTCGGCACCAGAGGCCGAACAGGCGGGTCAACCGGACCCGCTACGGCGTCCCGCCTACGCGGGCCGGTTACACTGGTTGTTCGGCGTCACTGGCGCTGCTGCGATTGCCGCGCCAATCGCGGTTTCGTAGCCCCAGTCTCCGGGCGACCCGAAGGCTTTCGCCAGCGGCTTCCCATCCACCACATGCGCCAGCACGCTTAGCAGGTCCGCGGCATCGCGCAGCGTCTTGTCCTCTTCTTCCGTGGTCGATGCCACGTTGCGAACCTCTGCTGCTTTTTTGCGCAGCGCCGCTGCAAGCTGTCTTGTTTCCATCGGTTTCTCCTCGGTTGTGAGCGCCGAACCCGGCGCTCAAGCGGGACGCTCGCTATGCTCGCGCCCCTTAGCTTGGTCGTTCGGCGCCATCAGCACCACGTCACCATGCCCGGCGCCGCCGCCAGGCACATTGCTCTCGTAGGCCACGCCGGCTGCTCTCAGTACTCGGAGCGCTTTACCGAGTGGCATCGCCCACGCGGGTGGGCCACCATTGGTGCTGTAGCGCCACGCTCGCGGGTGCGTCTCGACAGGCCAGAGGTGCGCAGCCAGCGCGTAGTAGCTCATCCGTCGCGTAGGTGTCGCAGACAGCGCAGAGACGATGCGTGCCTGCAGTGGTGTCAGCCTCATGCCGCCGAACCCTGCGTTCCAGCGGACTCGCTACGCTCGCCGCTGAACTCCACGTTGGGCGTCACCATCTTTAGCCATTCAGCCATCGGAATGAACCGCGGCCCCCATTCCTCAACAGGCAATTCAGGGTCGTTATTGTCGTCGTACCAGATCACCCAACCGTCGAGTTCCAGCGCCAGCGTTCGGCACTTCCCCAGTTGCTCGGCATCCATTTCTCCCATGCCATAGCCCCTGTCGCCATCTTGCAGCGCGGCCCATATGTGGTACTCGTTGCCCATGTACCATCCAGCGCAGTAGCAGTCCTCGCTAATGCCGCTCATCAGCTCATACAATTTGTGCTGCTGATCGGTCATGTCCTGTTCACAAATCATCTTGCTCTCCGTAGTTACGAGCCGCCCAACTTTGCGTTCAATGTTGCTGTAAAAGTGATCTTTTTTGCGTTGGGGCCTAACAGGCGGGTCCGGTTGACCCGCTACGGCGTCCCGCCTACGCGGGCCGGTTACCCTGGTTGTTAGGCCCGTACAACTCCGCATGTAGCTTCAGACCGTCAGCATCCATACCTGGCAGCATTTCTTGCGGCTCTCCGCATTTGCCCTTCAGGTACACAAAGCACTCCGGGCCACATCCGCCGGAAATGCCGACGTTGAAGCATTCGCTTGTGCCTACCGGGTAGTTCCCGGTGTTTGCCAGCGCGTTTCCATGCCGCAAAGCCTCAAGCTCATTTCGCGGTGCCGGCTCAAACAGCAGCTTCATCGGATCTGCCGCATCCCGTTTCCTTGCGGATGCCCATCGCCCAAACTTGGCAACGTTCTTTGCCCGCTCTTGCGCCTTGAATTCGTTTGCGTTCATCGGCTCTGCTCGTTAGGCCATACATCTGCGGCAACAGAAGGCACGGCTTCGTTGGCAAGGTGCGCCTTCTCGGCTTTCACGCGGCGCACGCGCTCGGCAGTGGCAGCGTCTTGCCAGGTCGCATACCCGTCCGGGCCTTGCACAGCGGCGCGCAGCAGGTGTATCTCTGCCCACAGACGCGCGGGGTCTTCCTCGCTATCCAGCAGCGGGCCTAACCCTGCGTTAGAAGGCGTATTAACATCCCGTGGCTGCGGGAGTGGTCCGGCCCATATCCCGCCCCATTCTTTTGCCGGGGCATCTGCCGGTGCATTCTTGTAGCCACCAATGCACATTTCTTGAGCAAGCAAAAAGAGCTCTTGGTTTTTGTAGGCGGACACCTGTACAAAGGCGACTTGGTCGCCGATCAGTCGTCCGCCTTGCCAGTAGTAAAACCCAGGCTTGGTCGGTGATTTTTTCGTCCATCCCATTTTTCGTCCTTTTCTACAGTTGACCGTAGCCTTCTAACTCTGCGTTGCAGCGGACCGAGTACGGCCGCTGAACTTTGCGTTCGGCCTCAGTGCGGGCACTCATAGTCGTCCGGCAGCGTGTCGAAGGCTCGGCGCTGCGCCTCGTACTGCTTGCGCGCTTCAGCATTGCGTCAGCGAGGTCGTGCGCGGCCTCGTGGTGGCCGCCGTCATCGGGCGTCGGCGCGGTGACGTGCCGGATCTGCTCCAGCGCGTTCACCAAGTCTTCGTAGCTTGGAGAGTTGGCGTAGTTCGCCGGCACGGTCGGTGGTTTCATCAGCATCACTGTCCTTTCGCTTCGGCCCCGTTTGCTGGGTGTTCTTCGCGCAGTTTGTCCAGCATGTCGTTCCACTCGCGCAGGTGGTCGCTTACCAGGGCGCCATACTGCGGCGGCAGTGCTTCGACCATGATTATGGCGAGCCTCCAAGTGGATTCCTCCATCAGATCGGCGCGCTTCTCCCAGTACGTTTTGGGCCGCAGGTGTTGTGGAAGTGGCATATCTGTTCTCCAAGTTGTTCACGCTCCGTATACAGACCTAAAAACTGCGCTCCAGCCGACTCGGCTGATCTTGAGCGTTAGGCAACACAACAACATCGTCGCTTGCCACCCAAGCAATGCCAAGCGTTTCATCAGGCCGCCACAAGAGTCAACCGTAGAAAGTGCGTACTCGCCAGGGTAAGAATCGTCTTCGCCCATCAGCCACATGGTGCGCAAAACAAATCGCGCGCCAGCCTTCTTCGCAATCCACGGCTTTATTGGTCGCCCTTTGTACTCGGCGCGCGGTCTAAATTCGCAAAGCACACCGTCGCTGCAGCGATGCTGCTCCCAGTCAACAGCCTGGGCGGTGTTGCCTAACACCTCGCTCAACGCCGACCCATCGCAGAGGGCTACTTGGTCTGCTTCCATGTTGCTCCTATTCGCCGCGCTGGGCGGCGTTAGCTCGCACGTTGGGCGTCATTGCGCGCACTTGCTCGCCGTCCAGCCTCCGCCGGCTTTTGCTGCACCACGCTTCGCCGCTTTTCGCTGGCGCTTCGCCTCTGCCTTCGCCAGCGCAATCTCGTCTTTCTCAGTGCACCGGCCTCGGTTGTCTGGTTCATTTCTTGGCGGCCTCACGGGGGCATATCGCCTGTCATCACTGCGGACCGTAATAGGCCTACTCGCGCCAGCCATCCCTGCTCCTGCCGTCATAGCCACCATCGTCGCCAATGCCAAACTGATGCGTCCTGTCATGTCCGTTTCCTTTCTTCCTGTGCTTGTTCTCGATTTCGCATCTCTGCCAGTTGTGCGCGCAGTTCATGGCTCTCGAAAAGCACCGTCTGCGTACACGCCGGGCAGTCGTACCAGGCTCCGCAGAATTTCTGCTCCGGCGTCTGGCATGCCAGTGGCCGCAGCACCATATATATATCCCGTGCTCCGAGCACTTTGGCAGCTCCATCAGCAGTGTTGTTGTCATCACTTTTCTCCGTCACTCAAGTGGCTCGCTATGTAGCAACAGCCGGCGCTCCGGCCTTCTGCGCGTCATAGGTGTCGATGGCCCACTCCAGCGCGTAGCAACACCACAGGAAGCGGTGCGTCCACACCTTGCAGTCGCGCTCCCAATCTTGGAAGCGGAACCTGTCGTGCTCGAACTCCCACAACGCCACCCATGCGTGGTGCTCGCTGTCGTCTGCCGCGGCGCACACTTGTTCGTCGATCTCCTGCCAGAGCGCTGCTCGACGCTCGGCGGGGTAGTCTTCGTCGTCGCTGGTGTGCTGCTCGAAGTAGTCGCGGACCTCGGCCCTGAACTTCTCGGGCGTCCACTTGCGCACGCCGTCACAACGGTCGGCGGCCTCCAGCTTCTCGGCCCAGTACCGCAGGTCAATGTGGTACTGGCCGCGGTTCTCGCCGCGCCGGAAGAACCGAAACATGTCGTGCAGGCGCCGGAAGACGTAGGTGCCCATGTCTCCCGTGTAGCAGAGGTAGCCGGGCCATGTCAGCAGATCGAAGTGCATGCACATCGTGCCGGGCCGCTGGAACCTTAGGTGCCGGTGCACGCCGTCGTCGCGGATCACCTGCATCTGGTGCAGGGCAATGTCACCGGTGAATTGGTCTGCAAAGGTCATCGTTTCTCCAAAAAAGTTGCTGCATAACACTCAAGCGGGACCACCTACGGATGGCCGCGTTAGGCCGCAAAGTCCGCGTACTTCTGGTTTGCCAGCCTTACCACTTCGCAGGCGAATTCCTGCATGTCGTTGTTTCGCTTGCGCACATGCGCCTCCAGTTCGGCAATCCTGCGCCTCAATTCTCCGGCCTTGCGCACTTCGGCAAGCAACGCCTGCATATCGGCGTGCGCTTCTTTGAAGGTCAGCTTCGCATAGCCCTTGGTCACACAGTCCCAGCGGTACGCCAGGTCTTCTAGGTCTTTGTCTGTCATTTTTCCACCCACCCCAGTGCCACGATCGCTGCTCGAGCAGCGGGGAGTTGAGTGCCCTGCTGCTCCACTTTGGCTTCGAGCCGTTTCTGGCTCCCTGATGAGACCAACTCGGTCATTGCAGCGAACAAAGAGAGTGCGGCGTTGTGCTTGGTCTGCTTCTCGCGAGAAAGCTGGTCGTAATTTACGCAAACCAACTTGCGGGCCACTCTTCGGGCGTGCCGGCGGGATTTGTCCCTGGCCCGATCGCTCAGGTCCACGATCTCATCATCGCTCAGGCGCCGAAGTCCTACCATCAACACCACATCGAAGACGATTCGCTTGTCGATGACCAGCCGATTACGCGCTGTTTCCAGGACATGCCAGAAGAGGTGGATATCTCGGCCAATCTCCGCTGACAGTTGGTCGTAGGTGGCCATGCCGCCCACCGGGATGTCGCTCAGAAACCGGATCAGGGCAGCGCTGTCGCTACCCTGCCGGAAAAGCGGTGTTTCTTCGTCCATTTTGGTCCTCATGTGTTGTGGGTTCCTTGCCTTGTCTTGTCTCGTCGTGTCTTGCTTTGTCATGCCCAGTCACGCCGAGCGTCACAGTGTCTAGTCCTGCCAAGCCGCGATGCTTTCGCATCCGACAGCCCCCTCGACGAGGAGGCTGAAAGCTGCGTGATGCCCTTGTCTTGTCATGCCAAGCCCGGTCTCGCCACGTCTTGCCGCGCCCGGTCCTGCCAAGCCCCGCCTCGCCATGCCCCGTCGAGCCAAGCCACGCCACGCCGGGTTTTAATTCCAGACCAGCTTCTCCACCTTGAACCTTCCATAAATTCCGTTGTTTCGGGGGCGAAACCTACCGATACCGACGAATGCGCCGGCTTGTTCCAGGATGTTCCTGAATACGTCCTCGGTGACGGTTTCATCGAGGATGTAGAAGGTCACGTCGCCACCCCATTGGTGAATGACCGGGAAGCACTTCTCGACGCGCCGGCCGCCGCCGCGGATCCCGTCCGAGGGCACGAACAGCCACTCGCCTTTGACCTCGTCCTTTTTGATCTGGAGGATCAGGGCATCGGTGACCAGAACCCCGGCCTCGATGTGCTTGGTGTAGGTGCTCTTGCCCTTTCCTGGAATCTGGATGGACAGAAACTTGGCGGCGTCAGACAGGCAGTTTTTGAAGGCCATCGGCGGGATGAACACGTTTCCGTCTTCGTTGGCGTGCACCCGGTCTCGCCAGGTGCGCTCCTCGAAATCCTTGGGCAACTCCTTCGGGAGCTTGTCGGTGGTGTAGTGCTTGCTCTGCGAATAGGGAGAGATTCCGCGCAGGGTGGCGATTGCAGTTTTCATTCTCGAATTCCTTGGGTTGACTTGTCGCCGTTGTAGCGGCCTTTGGTGGCATAACTGGCATGTGCCGGGACGGGCTCATGCTGGAAGAAAATCATCTGTCCGATTCCGTCGCCCTGAGTCAGGACGATCGCGTGGTGCCGGGAGTTGTTGACCAGTTCCAGGGTGAGCACGGAACCGTGCCACCCGGCGTCACACCACCCGGCATTTGCGTGGTCGATCGCAATCCGGGCCATCGAGGACTTGAGCTTGTACTCCGCGCTGACGTTGTCGGGCAGGTTGAACATCTCCTCCGACTGGGCCAGGATGAAGTGGCCCGGTTTCAGGAGGTAAGGGCCGTTCTTCTCCAGATCGACCTTGCGCATCGTCAAGGGGTCTCGCTGAGACAAGGAGATGACGCGGTAAGGGCCGTTCTTCTCCAGATCGGCCTTGCGCATCGTCAAGGGGTCTCGCTGAGACAAGGAGATGACGCGGTAAGGGGGAATACCCTCAATGCTGTTGCAAGGGATCTCTTCCAACAGATACCGCCCGAGATGGATGTCCAAACTGGCGGCATTCACCGCCTCGGGCCTGGCCCCGACCACGACACCTTGAACCAGCAGGTTCTGGATGCCGCAATGGCTGATCAACATGTAGCGCACCTTTCTGTCCGCAGATCGCGGATTGCTTGATGGTGGGTATCCTGTGACAGGGTGTTCCCCTGTTGCCTGCGAAGGATTCGTGTTTCCTCCTTCAACGCTTCCAGGCAGGCCCGTAAAGAAGCCACTTCTTCCTTGAGTTCCGCCACTTGTTGGCGCAAACCCGCTATCTCAGGGGTTCTGGAGTCCACTTACTTCTCCTTCCTGGAATCAAGCCACCGGAGAACCTCTTCCCGGTCCCAAAACCGGCGGCTGGCGATTCGTCGGGCGGTAGGGAAGTCCCGCTGGCGGGTGATGCGCTCGATGACGTGTCGCCGGCTGAAAAACGGCAGCATGTTTGCCACCTCATCCGAAGTGATGTAATCAGGGCGCTTTGCCATGTTTCTCCTCCAGGAAGATCACCGCACCGGCGAGGTAGTTGATCGCCCCCAGCAGTTCCTTGACGGCCACCTCGGTGGGCAGCCGCTGGGACTCCTGGGCCTTCTTGATGGCTTGGTAGAGGAGGCCCACGTGACTTCCAAGGAGGCGGCTAATGCTCAACATCGGCTGTTCTTCGAAGGGGAGACTCTGGCCGTGACGAACGGCGCCTTTACCTATTGCTGCCTGTCTCCAGGCCCGATCGAGAACGCTGCTCAGATTGAAATAGTCGTCTTGTCTGAGAGGGTCTTGTCTGAGAGCGCTCGGCGGGCTCCATCCGGCCTTCGGCAGTTCCCGCACGCCTTCAGGCTCCAAAGGGGAGGGGTTGTTCATCACGCATCCTTTCGATAGAAGGGCGACGTGAATCCGTCGCCGGTGAGGGGTAATCCGGGAGCCCAAAGAATGGGTTGGGCAAAGATTGCTTCGGCACGCCGCAACTCCGCTTCGGCGATGTCTTCGGGGACCTCCAGGATCACCTCGTCATGCACGTGCCCGACGATCGTGAATCCCGCGGCGTCGAGCCTGGTCATCGCGACGGCGAGACAATCTCGGGCAACGGCCTGGGTGTGGTTCTCCAGGAGCTTGCCGGCGTAGGTGGATGTCCGACTCCACTGCTTGGTTATCGGGTCCTGGCCGTCGTAAGTAACGTTCATGTAGCCGGTGATCTCGGACTTCTCAATCCTCGGCTTGACATAGCAGAGTGATCTTCCGGACGGCAGGTCCATGAACAACATGCCGGACTCATACCTGAACACGTACCGGTCGTTGCCGTGTGGGAGGTGATCCCGCAGGCAGCGTTTGGCATCGATCTCCATTTGCCTGCCGAACGACAGGATGTTGGGGTTGGCCTCTCGCCAGGCATCCACCAGCGGCTGCAACTCTTCAATGTGCAGTCCCATCTTCAACGCGCCCATCGTGATGAGCGCGCCCACCCCGCCGTGATAACCGAGGGCGAGTTCGGCAATCTTTCCCTTTTGCCGGAGAGGGCTTTTCTTGCCAATCGATTCGATCGGCACCTTGAACATCTCCGCGGCCGACGCCTCGTAAATCTTCCCGTGCCCACAGAACACCTCCATGCGCCAACCTTCGCGCGCCGACCAGGCCAGTACGCGCGCCTCGATCGCCGAGAAGTCCACCACGGCGAACAGCTTTCCTTTGGGAGCCACGAAGGCCGATCGGATCAGTTGCGAGAGAAGACTCGGGATGTCCCCGTACAACAGGGCGAGAGAATCAAGGTCCTGGTCCTTCACCAACCCCCTGGCGAGGGCTAAATCCTCCTGGACCAGTTCGCTCTTCGGCAGGTTGTGGGCCTGCACGATTCGGCCGGCCCAACGCCCGGTGCGGTTCGCCCCGTAAAACTGGAACAGACCACGAATGCGCCCGTCTGCGCACTGGCTGCGGGTCATCGCGGCATACTTGCTGACGCTCGATCGAGAGAGCTCCTGCCGGAGCTGCAGTGCCCGTTCCACGGCGTCGTTGTCCGTCACTTTGAGGATCGCCTTGACGGACTCCTTGTCCAGCGAGTCCGTCTCGACATCGTGCTCTTCATACAACCAGGTCTTGAGCCGGGCCACCTGTGTCGCCTTGGAGATGCCGGTGAGGGCCATGAATTCGGCGGTGGCGCGTGCTTTGAGTGTGGCGTCGACGGCGATCGCCGCATCGACCAGATCGCTGTCGATCAGCCACCCGCGGCGGTTGATTTTCTGGTCGAGGAACCACAGGTTCTGCTCCTCAGCACTCGGCGCCCAGCGGAGCAGTTTCTCCCGTATCGCCATCTCGGTGGTGACATCTTGCGCGCAGTAGTCCTTGAAGAGTTGCCACCGGCCAAGGTCATGAGCGGGGAAGTTCCGGGTCCTGCCCCCGTTGACCTTTGTCGGTTTGCAGGGGAGGCAGAAGTAGCGAATGAGGCTGTACCCGATCCCCATCTTCCGCTTGTCCATCGGCAGCTTGCAGACCTCGGCAACCTGGGCAAGATTTCCAGGCAACCCCAAGGTCAAGGCTAGAACGCTGGTGCATTGCCACTGCTCTGGTGGCAATGGCCGGCCAAAATGCCGGGACAAACAGGTGATCTCGAAGTTGGCGTTGAACGCTGTCTTGAGAAAACCCTCGTCGAATATCGCCTCAACGAGAGCGGGCGGAATGCTTTCACCCTGCGCCAGATCGATGACGGCACGGGGGCCGCCGTCCAGGCTGTACCCGAAGAGGAGAATCTCGAAGTCGGGATGCTCGGCGTAGGGATAGACGCCGGTCTTTTTCAGGTCCACCGGAGAATAGCTCTCCAGGTCGATGTTCAAGGTGTGCATCGTTCTCCTTATCGGGATGCGCGGCCGGTTTGACAGACCGTGACAGGCGCTCCTTTCTTCTCTTGCCGGGACAAGCCCCCCGGTATGGGGATGCCGCGCATGAGTCAATACCGAATCAGGCCGGGCTTGATTCGGTATTGGCCCGCTGTTTTGGGCGAGGTGGCCAGAGGAAGCCTCCCTGGCCAAAACAGGGAGGCAGGAGGTTCAGGCCAGAAAATCTTCTTCGACTTCGTCGAATTCCTTGGCAACGGTTTCGGGGTCGGCCGACGTGCCGAACGGCTCGTCCTTGCGGGTGAATTGAATCGCCCGGAGACTGGTGCTGACGCCCTTCTTTCCCTCGAACTCGTAGCCGTAGAACGAGAGCTTGACGTTGCCCCAGTCACCGGAGACCCAATCCTTGGCCTCCAGGACGGGCTTGCGCTTGCCGTCTATCAGCACCGGCGGGTACTCCTCGGCCGACCGGGTGGAGATGTAGAAATAACCGGGGTGCTTGGGCTCCCCGTCGTTGTCGGTCTCGACATCCCCGTCGAGGAGGCAGGGCTCGAACTTCTTCGGGATCTCCTTGAACTTGGCCTTGAGCGCCGACTCGACAACTTCCCGGAGTTCCTTCAAGGTGGTCAGGGGGTCCAAGCAGTAAGCATTAGGCGTCTTGGGAATCAGCAACGTGGCTGAGAACTCGATGGCCTTGCGCAAGGTGTTCAGGCGGGGCTTGAACACATTCAGGTACGACAGCCGCACGTTGGGGACGATGACGAGTGTCCCCTCCTCGTTCAGTTTCTTCATTCTTCCACTTCCTCAGTGATGTCAAATCCAGAAGCCTGGTCGGCTTCCACTTCCGGCCGCTTATCGTTGGCAGCCACCAGGGTGAGTGAGCCGGGGGGCTTCTCGACGAAAGGTTCGAGCAGTTCGGTGAACTTCTTCTTCGTGATCAGCCGCTCCATTTCAGTGATGCCGAGCAACTGGCGCTCGACGGGGGGTTGGTAGATCGCTTCGCCAGGGAAGCCGGCGGCGATCAAGGCCTTTGCTGCCGCCTGGGGGTCCTTGTAGCGTCGGTTTGACCGACCACGGACGAGTTTCCAGCCGGCGAACTTGCGCCCGTTGCAGGCGGCTTTCAGGGCGTAAGCTTTGACATCGTTGGCCCACTTGATGAGTGGGTCCAATTTGGCGTACAGCCGGGAGATGTCTTCATCGCTCAGGAGGTGTGGCAGCTTGAACTCTTGCTGCGCGAGGTCCAGGTTGGCTTCGGCACGCGCCCGGCATTGCCCTTTGGCCTTACAAAAACGACAGTGGTCACCCGGATTGAATTCGCCATCCCCTGCCCATGCCGCCCTTGCGATAAGGGCGATACTGTCTGCCCATGCCCTCAAATCCTCGAGGGAGATGTCCCAACTCTCCGGCTCCGGGGATAGTCGGGGCTGGTGAATGGTCAGCCTGATGGTGTGGATGTCGTACAGCAGACCGGTTTCTTCCAGCGCACCGAAGCCGTACAGCTTGGCCTGGGGGTTCTCCACCGGCGAAACCACTATCCCCTTCCCAAACTTGAGATCGATGACCTCAAGAATGCCATCGCACACAATGACCAAGTCCCCGGTACCGAAGCCCTCGGGTACCACACGGCTGTAGTCCAGCCGTTGTTCCAGAAAAATCTCGGCGTCTCGGTTGATGCGGCGCGCGTGCTCGATCTTTTGGATCGCCGATTGAACGTAGAGGTGGACTGCAGCTTTGAAATCCTCGGTCACCCGCGAGTCAGCCCGGAAAGCCGTCCAAGCCTCTGTGTAGGCCGTCGCAGATATTCTGAATAGGTACTTCTGGAGTTCGACCTTGGCCATTTCGTGGGCCAGGGTGCCCTCCTCGGCATAGGGGGATGCCGTCTCGGGAAGGCTCTCTTCCAGTCTTGCCGAGGGCGGGCACGCTAGCCAGCGGCTGGCACTGCTGGCGCTCAGAATCGCGTGTTCGTTCACTGTTTGGCCTCTTCGAGCACGGCACTGTAGTGCTCCTCCTTGAGCGCAGATACGCTCGCGGCACCGTACTTGGCCAGTAGCGCGATCGCTTTCTCCCGGTTGGTCTTGACCAGAGCGGCCAGGGCCGCGCGGACTTCGACCACCGTCGGCTTCTTGTCAGAAGGGGAGGCATTCGTCGCAGAACCAGCGGTTTCCTGGCTGGAATAGGGCAGGGTATTCGTACTTGGCGGGGGCGCCACAGACGAAACAGACTTTCCCGGCGCCTCGGCAGTGCTGGCCGGCGCCTCTTCCTTCTTCGCGGCAGGAGTCTTACGGGCCGCACGGGTGATCGTGTTCTCGGCAGCGAAGGCAGCGGCCAGATTATTGATCGCGGCAAGCAAATCGGGGCTCGCGGCCAGATTGACATTAACATCGAACTGCATTTTGTTTCTCCAGAAAAATGGGGCGCGAACGCCCCGATGTTGTAAAGCTGAGTCCCGCGGGCCATTAACCCGTCAGGTGGTTACATGGAAAAGCAAGGTAGGTTCCCGAACTTTAGGTACGACGGTTCAGGAACCGGCACGGGGGGCTTTCTCATCAATCTTTCCTTTCTGCCACAAGAGTGCAGAACACCGGGCCTTGGGGGGTCTCAACATGTCCTGATCGAATACAGTCACCAAGGGAAGGCACCGTAGGCTCGGGATCTGGCCAGACACTCAGAATCGCCCACAAGATGACCCCCCATGAACTCAGAACGATCAACAAACCGGGGAGAAATGCTCCACTGTCCGAGCTATTCTTCATCGTTACTCTCTGTTACTGGAGCGGGGACATCAACCGGAGTAGCGCCTCCACGAGACGCACGGAGAATCTCCAGCGCCTGGGCTAGGGGGATTTTCTCAACGCGAGCGCCATCCTGCCCCTCAGAAATGTCAAAAATATCCATGTCAATCCTTCACAAGAAGAAACCCCGTTGGTGAGGGCGGGGTTTCGGGGGTTGATTAGTCTTCCGTTTCGAGGGAATCAAGGACCCATTCAAATGTGTCGGGGAGGCTATCGTTATCGATACGCATAGGCATTACCAGAGCCTGGATATCGCCATCCCCAAAGAAGACTACAGCGGCTTTTTCCGGGCCGTTTTGAGCGAGAACGGGGGAGGTTTTTAACCCCAGAAGTTTCTGCACTTTGGTCAAATCCCCCAGATACCGCAGGTCAAAGTGCCCGGCTTTGAAGGAAACTTCACGGGGGAACACTCGGCGCCAGTCAACCCCACATTCATCCAACGAAACGCCTTCTTTAGTCATCCCGTTCCAGTTAATATTTACTTTCCGAGATAATGAGCCCGTATTTGCTTCTTCCAGAGGCGCTTCTAAACTGATGAGCACCGACCCAAAAGGTTTGATGTGTTCAAACATCACCAGGGGGATAACCGCTTTTTGCACCTCCTGAGTGTCGGAAGCCTCCCCATTAACTCCCGCCCGAACAATCGCCATTCGGTGACCATCGGTGGTCATCAGACGGGCTTCCTTGGCACTTGCCTCTACTGATATCGCCACCAGACGCTCACGTACATCCTTTACCGCTGCGAACAATTTCAGCGCCGCGATGTATTTCGCATCGACAATGATTTGACGCTCCATGTTTTTACCCCCTTGAATGAAAAACCCCACCCTCATCGGCGGGGTTTCGAGAGTTGATCAGGCGGCCATCTTGAGCTTGGCGAATTCGTCGGCCAGCTTCCAGAGTGCCTTGTTCAGGCGGACGTTTTCATTCACCCCGCCAACCTCGCAGGTCCGGGTCCGCCGACCGCGGGTACTACGGCCGCTCAGACCCCCCTGGATCACGTTCTCCTGGATCACGTTGAAGGTGGTCCAGAGATCAGTCTTGGTGTCCTCCCGCCGGCGTGGCCGGTTGAGTTGGTCGAAACTGTGGATGGGTGCCAGGCTGTTGCCGGTCTCGGGGTCGCTGCCCCACCGGATTTCGGCGGCGGCTTCGGCCAGCAGGAGTTGTTCAGGACGGCTAAGGGAAATCGCCCTGTACCCCTCGACCCGCTCGCCGACCCTCTTGATGTTGTCGAGCACGCGGAAGCTGCCCTCGATCACATCCTGCACGACGTTGCCACTGTGACGGATGCGGATGTCGTCGCAGATGTCACCAGCAATCAGACCGTTGCTGCAGACCATGCGGAACAGCCCGGACATGAGCTGATAGGAGGAACTCCCATCATGGCTGTTCAACAGCACGATCTCGGGAACCTCCTTGCCGCCGAACGTCATGGCCCCGGCATCCGGGTGGCGCAGGCGAACGAGGTGCTTCGTGTGCTCGCGCTTGCCTTCGTCGCGGCAGCGGGTCTGGCGGACCTCATAGGGTTGGAAACCCTCGGCGCGCAGCCCGTCGAGCACGTTGATCGTCGGGATGAAGGCGTAGCGCACTCCGCGGGATTCATGGGGCTCGACGGCCAGGACGCTCGGCGCGTGCCGGGCGATGTCGTCATTGCTCAAAGGGGAGTCGCTGCGGAAAGTGGTCTGCTTGCTGGAGGGGGTATAGTGACGGGTTGCATACATGGTGAAGCTCCTCGTTGTGACGCGTAGAGTGCGCGGGTTCTCAGATTCTCAGGTTTTGGTTCAAGTTACTGCAGGGCGTTTTGGGGAACCTGCTCGACCGTGAAGCCGAGTAGGCGAATGTTCGCGAGGTCGTTGCTGGCCAGGGTCTTTTTCCCGGCGATGGCCGCGAAACGTTTGGCTGCTTCGTTGATCGGGTAGATCAAGTCGTTGCCGTAGACATTCCGGACTTGGATTTGAACAACTGGGCCATTCATTTCATTCTCCTGATTCACGGGTTGAACTGATTTTGGTTTTGCTGAT
>NZ_JDSS02000019.1:327727-335488 GCF_000584955.1 Candidatus Accumulibacter vicinus | reverse complement strand
CTGATTCACGGGTTGAACTGATTTTGGTTTTGCTGATGACCAGCATCGAATCCCCCGGTCCTGCGGACACAAGAGGCCCAGAGGATTCGATGCTGCCCCTCGCAAGCGGGACAGCCCCAGTTCAGCCTCCCGGCTGCTGCCTCTCGCCTCACGTCCTCAGATTCACTGGTTTGGACGATCATTGGGTCACCGGCTTTCTAGCATCCGGCTGCTGTCCCCTGTCACCCGCGTGGCTTGGGTCGGAGTTTGGTGCTGGCTGCTCCGAGCAGACTGGCCTTTGACGGTGTTGCGGTGTGTTGCGTTACGTCGGTCAGTGAGTGCATTATTCGACTTGTCGAATTTCATGTCAACAATTTTTCGTCGAACTATCGAAACTTTTTCACGCACGAATCCGCCAGGCGCAAAAAAGCCCGCGGTCAGCGGGCTCGGGGGTGGGTCAGGGGGCTGTAGCTAGATGTGCTCCGTCTGCCGGTAAACGATCCGACCGATCAGCCCGCAGTCCTCACTGCAGCGCTTATCACCGTAGCGTGCCTTGTCAGGGCTGTCCGAGGACAGGAACCACTGGCCGGCATCTCGACGCAGGCGCTTGATCACCAGCTCGCCCTCGTAATTGGCGGCATAGACCTGGCCATCGCGCAGGTGGGTGTCCGCGGTGTTGATCACGACCAGATCACCATCATACAGGCTGGGCTCCATGCTGCGCCCCGACACTTTGACCGCCAGCAGCATCTCGGGCCGGTATCGGTGTTGATCGAACCAACGGCGGGCCATAAAGATCGGCTCGGCCTCGCCGTTGTCGTACTCGATCTCGTACCCACTGACCCCGGCGGACAGCTTGAAACGCACCCGGCGGATGGCGCAGCGGGTGTCGCCGGGGAACACCTCTTGTGCGACCTCTCCCTTCCGGGCTCTCGGCCCCCTGCCTTGCTGTAACCACAGCACCTCGACTCCCAGGGCGTCGGCGATCGCGGGCAACTGTGGTGAGTCGTGAATCTCCCCGTTCTCCATTTCAGAGAGTGTCGAGGCACTACGCAACCCAGCGCGGCGCATCAGCTCGGCTTTTGACCAGCCCTTTGCGCTCCGGGCTTCCCTTAGGCGTTCGGCAAGTGTGTTCATCGTCCAAGCATCTTCCGTTTGACGTTCGTCTGGTCGAAGAGTAGGATATTCGACAGATCGAATTTTAGGAACTGAGATGGATTTCAAACAGGTCATTGAAGACCTCCTGGCGGCAGGTATGACACAAGCAGGCATCGCTAAGAAGGTGGGCCTCACGCCCCCGTCTATCGTCGATCTCACCAGTGGGCGGCAGAAGTCCGTCAAGTGGGAAGTCGGCGACGCGCTGATTCGGCTGCACTGCGAAAAGTGCAAAGAAGCACATGCCTGAAAAGCACCTCCGAACCATCGGTGTCTGCCTCACCCCGGCGATGGACCGGCAGGCGCGGGCACTGGCGGCGTCGCTTGACCTGGGGGTATCGGAGTGGGTGCGGGGTCTCATTGAGGATGCCCTCGAAAAAGAGCGGGCGAGATACCGGGCTCTTGAGGACATTTTTGGTCGGGATGACCCTTGATGCAAATGCAATCGCATTGCAGCAGACAAAAGAAACGCCTCGTGGACTAGACGAGGCGTTTCCGGGCTGTTGGGGTTCTCTCCGACCGACAGCGGGCAGTAGCGGAGAGTCAAAACGACGAGGAATTATAGCTTATGGGCGCACTGGAAGTCATCGGAGAATCCTCCGAGTTTTTTGCCCCTGTCGCCACGGATTTGATCGATCAACTGATCGGGCAATACCGGGGCGAACTGGAAAAAGTCAACCAAGCGGCTGATCTGTTCGCCGGCGACATGGGCGGAATCGTCCGCTATTTTCTCCAGGGAAACGGCTGCGACAAGCGCGGCTACTCCTCGCTACGGGCAGAGCGCCTGTTCCAACGGAAAGGTGCTGTGGCCGCACTAAACGCCACGTACTGGTCGAAAGCGCTGGCCCTCACGGATGTGCTCGACGTGATGCCCCAAAACCGGCGGAATGACTGGCATAAACAGATCACGGAAATGGAAACGCCGGAGTTCTCTGAAGACACGGTACGCCCAACGCTCTATGGTCTGTTGTCGGCGCGGCAACAATTCTTGGCTGAACGTGTGGATGGCATCTTCCACAATCTCTCCGGAGAACACGTCACGAACTCGCCGAGGGGATTCGGCAAGCGAATGATCATCGCTTACATTCTCGATGCGAACGAGATGACTTGCTATTCGCGAGTCGGGTATATCGATGACCTGCGGTGTGTCATCGCCAAATTCATGGGGCGAGACGAGCCCAAGTATCACGCCAGCGCAGCGCTGATCTCGACGCTCAAAAGTTGTTGGGGTAAATGGGTGACGATCGATGGTGGTGCACTGCGCATCCGGCTCTATCACAAGGGCACAGCACATCTGGAAGTGCATCCGGACATGGCTTGGCGACTGAACAGGATTCTCGCACACCTACACCCCTTGGCGATTCCCGCGGAATTCCGGACGAAACCGAAAAAGACGCTCAAAACGGTGCCTTTGATGCTCCGCCCCCTACCTTTTGCTGTACTGGAAACACTTTCGAAAAAACGTTTCATTGCAGGCCGGATTAATACTCCTGAGCTGGATATGGGGCGCCACTACAACCGTAGTGAAAACCCAGCGGCCTGGGACGAGGCCTGCCGCGTACTAGAGGGTATCGGGGGCACGCAAGTAGACAGTGGGGTTTACCGGTTTGAGTACGCCGCAGGAGCGGTCATCGACGAAATCATCGTCAGCGGCTGCATCCCGGACAAAGTGTCACATCAGTACTACGCTACCCCCGCGAACATTGCACAGGAGGCGATTGCCTGGGCTGGCATCGGCGATCGAGACACTTGCCTGGAGCCCAGCGCCGGGCAAGGCGCTCTTGCGGAATTCATGCCCAAGGACCGGACACTCTGCGTCGAAATCAGCGATCTGCATTGCAAGGTGCTACAGGCCAAAGGCTACACCGTTCAGAAAGCGGATTTTCTAGCTTGGGGCGAGGGCCGGTCATTCAGCCGCGTGGTCATGAACCCTCCTTTCAGTGACGGGCGGTGGCAAGCCCATCTGGCACACGCCGCCTCGATGGTGATTGCCGGCGGTTGCCTGGTGGCGATCCTCCCGGACAGTGCCCGGAAGTCGGCCAATCTCCCTGGCTTTGATCTCTCGTTCTCCCGGACTTTCTCGAACGAGTTTCAAGGCACCTCGATTTCCGTTGTCATTTTGAAAGCCACAAAGCGATGACCCCTCAAACCGAAATCACCCGTTGGTCGGACCTCACCTCGGATCAACAACAGGCGATGCTGACCCTGCTTGAGAAAATGGAACAGGGCCAGAGCCTCCTCAGTTTGAGCGGTCACGCCGGCACCGGCAAGACCACGGCACTCCGGGTGCTGGTGGATTTACTCGTCGATCGGGGGATTATCCCCGTCGTGGTGACTCCGACCAACAAGGCGGCCACGGTCCTGCAGAGCAAAGGGGTTTCCGCGGCCACGGTGTTCGCGCGGTTTTTCACGCTCGAAGAGGTCAGCCGCCGGCCGAAGAAGATGACCTTCGTTCCCAACCATCAACTGGAGAAACTGGGCGCCGGAAAAATCTCCCAGGCCGACGTGGTGATCGTGGATGAGGGCTCGATGCTGAACTCCTGGGTCCTCAAACACCTGCAGAAAATGGCCGACATCCTCATCCTGGTGGGGGATGGCGCCCAACTCCCGCCGGTAGGGGACATCGACAACCCGCGGGGTTACTTCTGCACGCGGAAGCATGACGCCGAACTGACGCAGGTATTGCGCAACGACGGTGCCGTTCTTCACCTGGCCACGGCTGTCCGGACATCACAGGATGGCCGGCGCATTGGCCTGGATATCGATGCCTACTACCCCGGCGACGACTTCGAAACCCTTTTCGTCCTGGACCGTCCGCAGCTCATCTGCTGGCGCAATGTGATCCGTCGTGCGCTGAATGTGCGCGCCCGCAAAACCCTGGGAATCACCGGGGTCCTGCCCGTGCCGGGGGATTTGATGATCTGCCGGGATAACTACGATGACCTCCTGCTGAACGGCACACAGGCCACCCTTGAATCCTTTACGTGGGATGGCTCCGGGCGTACCGCCGAGGTCGACCTGGTGTTGCCTGACGGCACGCGGACGCTGGCGGACATGGACATGTTGAGGTTTTTCGAGGATCAACCCCCGGCGCAAGTGCGGCAGTACCTTGATCTGATCGAGCGGTATTCCCATGGTGACGAGGAGGGCGCGGCGCTGACCTATGGCTACGCCATCACGGCGCATGCTGCTCAGGGCGGGGAGTGGCCGCACGTGGTGGTTGTCGATGAGCGCGAGGGTATCTATAGCACGAGCAAGAGAAACTTCGCCGAGAACCCGCGCAACGTGCCTCCGGATGATGCGTGCCGGCGGTGGGCATATACCGCCATTTCAAGAGCGCGGGAAACCGTCTATGTGGCCGATGAACGGTGGATGAAATATTGACATGGCCAACACAACAAAAAGAGTCATAGGGGCTGATGATTTTCGGTTTTGGTCGTACGTCAAGGTGACAGGACCTGACGAATGTTGGCTATGGCAGGGAGCACGCGCAGGGGGCCGATTTCGCACAAAAGGCTCCCCTGTTTATGGAACCTTCAAGACCAAAAATCCGCGCGCCCAAGTCTTTTCTCACCGATTCAGCCTTGCACTTTCTCTAGGCGTGCTTCCCCACGATCTGCCTCAAGGGAAGGTAGTTCGCCATTCCTGCGACAACCCTCTATGTTGCAACCCGGCGCATTTGTCACTTGGGACACAAAAAGAAAATATGAGCGACATGGTTGCCCAAGGGAAGCAGCGCAAAGGAAAGGACGTACCTGGAGCCAAATTGAATCCAGAAAAGGTGCAGGAGATAAGGGAACGGGTTGCCGCCGGAGAATCAAGAGCATCTGTGTCTCAGGAGTTCAATGTTTGCGTGACGAACGTCACCAACATTGTGAACCGTAAAATTTGGCGGCACGTAGCATGAGTGCGCTACCCGAGCCTGCGCCGGTCACCGGCGGCGACACCCTCACCGTCCTGAAATCCATCGGGCCGAAGCTGACCAAATCGTTCGACGGGGACACCGTCATCCCGTATGGTCTCGCCAAGACGTTCAGCGTTGAATCCGTGCCCGTCAAAGACATCGACGGCCTGTCGATGCGCCTCAAGTATCTGGCTCCCAAACCTCTGCGCTGCATTATCCGTGGCGCTTTCAAAGGAGATGCCGCGGCGCAGACGCTGGCGCCCCCGACCCGGCCGGGGCAGTATCAACGAGTCGGCGAACTATTCGACGAGACGCCCCATCACTGGTGGTGTGCCGACCACGACGACTTCGAGCCGATGCTCTGGGACCCGGTCACCCATCCCGAGGAAGCCATCCGGGAGCTGATCGAGTCCGAATATCCGCCGGAGTTTCACACCGCCAGCTACCACTGGCAGTTGTCGGCTTCCGCGGGGCGCAAGCCTGGCGTGCTCAAAGTGCATCTGTGGTGGTGGCTGGAGACCGCCTACACCGGGCCGCAGATCGAAGCCTGGGTGCGCGCCACAAAGGTGAAAGTGGATATCGTCACCCTGCGCAAAATCCAGGTTCACTACACCGCCCACCCGATTTTCCTCAACGGCACCCCGGACCCGATGGCCGGCCGCCGGTGCGGGCTGCACCGCGGCGAGATAGCAGCTGTCCCGCTGATCATCCCTCAGGACGTGCTCGATGCCAGCGACCAGCGCACGCACGCCGGCGGCGATCTGGACCTCACGGACCCGACCACAAAGCCGGGGGTCATCGGTGCGTTCTGTAAGGCCTACCCCATCAGCCGGGTGATCGCCGAGATACTCCCCGACCTGTTCGCCTATGCCGCGGGCAGTGATCGCCGGGTGACCTGGTTCGGTGGCAACGGGGCGGCAGAGGGCTGCTACGTCACAGACGATGACTGGTACCTGGGCAACAGCCACAACACCAGCCCGCACGGCGATCGCCTACAGAACGCCTGGGATGTGGTGCGCCTCTACAAGTTCGGGCACCTCGATGAAGAGGGGGATGCCGACGACCCGATGATCGCCGTCCATGAACTCGCTTCACACCGGGCCATGGTGGCCTGGGTTGAGGGGTTGCCGGAGATCAAGGGCACCGTCGCCACGACGGCGCAGACGGCCTGCACACAGCACCTGGCCGCCATTGAGGCCGCGGTGGAGGTTTCCGTGCTGCGCTCGACGGTGGCGCCGGCCATCCAGGCCGCGAAGGACCTGGAGCCCCTTGACCGGGAGCTTTTGGCCCAGGCGCTCAAATCTCGTTTGATCGCACTCACTCACTCCCCAGTGGGCATCGATATTGCCCGCGACATGGTGGCTCCGGTGCGCAACGCCGATGCGCCGGGAGAGGATCACGTACCCGAATGGGCCAAGCCTTGGGTATTCCGTACCGACAAGGACCATTTTTTCAATCTCGACACCGGCGAGTCGGTCAGCATCACCGGGTTCAATATGGTGCATGACCGGGAGATGCATCGATTCATGGACCGGGACGGCAATATTCCCGCGGCGAGCCAGTACTGCAAGCTGTTCTGGAACGTGCGCACCGTGGCCGGGGTGGGGTATATGCCGGGCGCTACGCCCGTGTTCGAGATGCTCGGGACGCTGTGGGCCAACAGCTACAGCGACAAGGACATTCCCGCGGTTCCACCGGTACTCACCGATGCCGAGGGGGCCGCCGTGGCCATCGTGCAGGCCCACCTCCAGAAGATGCTGCCGGACGATCGGGAGCGCGAGCTGTTGATCGCCTGGCTGGCGCACAACACCCGACACCCTGGGGTGAAAATCCGGTGGGCGCCTTTCCTGTCGAGCGCCCCTGGTGGGGGGAAAACCTTTTTCCTTGATCTCCTCGGCATGGTGATGGGATCGGGCAACGTGGCGCCTCTGGACGCCGGCGTCCTGTGCAAAAGTGATTTCACCGGTTGGGCACTGGGCGCGGCCGTGCGCTGCATCGAGGAAGTCAAACTGCACGGCGAGAACGCGCACGACATCACGAACAAGTTGAAGCAGTTTCACACCAACAACGTGATCGACGTGCACCAGAAAGGTCGAGACCCCTTCCGGGCGATCAATAAAACGAACTACCTCCTGCTGTCCAACTTTGACGACGGCATCCCTTTGGAAAAAGGCGAACGACGGTATTTCGTACTGCAGTCGGCAATCGGAATCGACGAGACGCAGGCGATGAGCGAAGACGGTTATTTCAAGCGCCTCTTCACGGCCGTTCAGACCTTCCCTGGGGCGATTCGAAAATGGCTGCTGGAGTGCCCGATGCACCCCGATTTCGACCCGGATGGGCATGCCCCGATGACCGGCGCGAAGGCCCACCTGATCGAGCTTTCCAAGAACTTCGTCGTGGTGGCCGCGGAAGAGATCATCGAGGAGGGCGGGGTTGCCGGCGTATCGAAACACGTCCTCTCGTCAAACTGCCTGATTGCGGAGATTTCCGAGCGGACGAAGAAAACCATTTCCGGGCCAAATGTGCATGCGCTTCTGAAAAATCTTGGATATCACTTCGTCGGAAGGGTGAAGTGGCGCAAGAAACCACACCGTTTTTGGGTGTCAGTTGCGGCCAAAGATTTCACTCAAGAGCAGATGCGGCAGACGCTAGACAACGCGATGGCGAATAACGACTTCCTGGATTGAAGAAGGGTACCGGATAGACCGGTACCCTGAAAC
>NZ_JDSS02000019.1:312508-327702 GCF_000584955.1 Candidatus Accumulibacter vicinus | reverse complement strand
TTGAAGAAGGGTACCGGATAGACCGGTACCCTGAAACAACTGGTACCTGTTTTTTCTTTTATTAATCAACAAAGTACCAGTAGGTTCCAGTTAGATAAGTAGATTGGAAAGGGGAAGAAACGGAGAAAAGATATAAGTGAATACTAATACAAATGTATCGGTTTACGTATACAGGGGGAGTGTGAAAATCGGTACCAACTGGTACCGGTACCTCCGACCCAAAAACGGCCATGAGAAAGGAAGAAAAATGCAACTGAGCAAAGAAGAGATTGAACAGTTGGAAACCAAAGTGCGCGCGGCTGCGCAACAGGCGATTGCGTATCCCACCGACGCCTTGCCTGACGGCATGCGAACGCTAGTGGACATGCAGTTGGGTACGTACCACACCTACACCCACGTCGCGGCGTTGACCCTTCTTCACCTCGCCCGCCTAGCCACCGCTGTCGAATCCCTCGCGAAAACCCTGAACGGGACGGCCGCGAGTGAGCAAATTGACTGGGATACACGGACACCCCCCCAGGCCGTGGAGGTGCATCTCGACCCGCCGGTGATCGATCCTGCGAACTCCGTCGTCGACCCGGACCACTACGCATGAGCGCCAAGGTCCTGATTACGACACGAGAGGCCGCCGCGTTGATGGGCATCCAGGTCAAGACCCTGATTGTGATGCGCTGTATCGACAAGGATGGCAAGTACCGGGGCGTGCTTCCGATCAAACGCGCCAATGGCCATTTGATGTGGCCCAAGGCAGATTTGGAGAAGCTGAAAGCCGCTAAAACCAATCATTAGATTTTACTTATATAAGCATTCGCTTATGTGTCATAATTTCTCAATCCGTAATGGAGTTACGTATGCTGGAACAAGCCCCTCTGGAATCGACTGTCGAGATATACCTGGTTCGCCGGGTCAAGGCGCTTGGCGGCAAGGTTCTGAAATTCGTTTCACCAGGTAACGCGGGGGTTGCAGACCGTCTGATTCTGCTGCCCAAGGGGGTTCATGCCTTCGTTGAGACAAAGCGCCTGGGCGAGCCCCTGGACCCCCTGCAGGAGAAGTTCGCGAGGGATTGCAAGGCGCTCGAGCACGGCTGTTATCGCGCCTCCTGCGTGACCGCGGTGGACATCCTGTTGCAAAAGCTGGAGTTTGAGCTCGCGTTGTGCGGGGGGATCGATGACTGAGTCCCTGGCGCTCAGGCCCTATCAGGACCGTATGCAAAAGCACCTGATCGCCCACCCCTATTGCGCGCTGTGGGCGGATATGGGCGCCGGCAAAACGGCCACGGTGTTGTCGGCCATTCTCCGGCTTGTCGAGGACCTCGATGTCGCGCGGGTGTTGGTGGTGGCGCCGAAACGGGTGGCCCTCAACATGTGGCCGGCAGAGGTCGCGAAGTGGGCGCAATTCCAGGGGCTCTCTGTCCGCGTGCTCACCGCCAAGGATTTTGGCTTGCAGTTCCGCGAGGTGGCGATCAAACGCCGGGGAGAGGAGACTCTCGTCAAACGGCTGACCCCCACAATCGCGCCACAGGCGTTTTTCACCGGTGAGACGATCACCACGATCAGTCGAGACCTTCTGCACGTCCTGGTGGCGCTGCTGGGCCGCCGGGGGTGGTGTTTTGACATGCTGGTCCTCGACGATGTGGGGATGCGTGACTCCGGAGCGAAGAAGTTCGCGGCAGTCAAAGCGCTGCGCACGCACGGCTGCCTGGGCCGGTTGGTGCAGCTCTCCGGCACCCCTCGCCCGAAGAGTCTGCTGGACTTGTGGCCACAGCTCTATCTGCTCGACCAAGGCCAGCGACTGGGCCGCACGATGACCGGGTACAAGGCGCAGTGGTTTGTGCCGGATAAGCGTAGTCGGGATGGTCGTCAGGTATTCAGCTACCGCCCGATACCCGGCGCCGAGGACGACATTTTCAAGCGTGTCTCGGATATCTGCGTGAGCCTGCTGCCTGAGGACGTGGTGCAACTGCCCGAGCGCACAATCAACGTGATCCCACTGCAGCTCACCGGCCGAGCGCGCGAGGCGTACCGACAGATGGCCCGGCATCAACTTTTCACGGTCGACGGTGCCGATATCACCGCCGGCAATGCCGCGGTGCTGGTCGGCAAGCTGCTGCAGCTGGCCAGTGGCGCGGTCTATGACGAGGACGGGCGGGTTCAGCGCATTCACGACGTGAAGATGGAATGCCTGGAAGAGGTGATCGAATCCCTCAATGGCGTGCCGCTACTGATCGGGTATTGGTTCGCACACGAACGCGATCGAATCAAAGCCCGGTTTCCGCAGGCGGTCGAACTCAACGATTACCCCGACACAGAGGACCGCTGGAATCGCGGCGAAATCGACCTCCTGATGCTGCACCCCCAGGGTGGCGCGCACGGGCTCAATCTCCAGTTCAACGACGGCCAGGGATTCTGGTTTGGCCCGATTCATGATTATGAGCTGTGGCAGCAGTGGAACAAGCGGCTGCATCGACCGGGACGAAAAACCCCGGTGATGATCCACGTGCCGATTATCTCCGACACCATCGAGCGCGAGGTGCTGGAGAGTCTGGGGCCAAAAGGGGAAGGTCAAGACAGACTGCTGCGCGCAGTACGGATTGAGGTGGAGAAACTCACAAAGGTGGCGGCATGAGCGCGGACATACTCGACGACGCTAGCGCACGGGAGCAGCAGGCACGCGACAGGGCGATCGCCGCGGCTCGCCAGGCCTCGCGCAGCACTCGCCCCGTGATCTGGCACACCCACTGCGCCTGGTGCCATGAGCCTTCGCCCGACGGCCGGGAGTACTGCAATTATGGCCAGGACAGTTGTGCGATGGACGCTCGCCGGGAGCAGGAGATCAAAAAGAGGCAGGGGTTGCGATGAGCGTTCGCGAGGGAGGTCTGACCCTCCCATCTCTGCCAAGTGACGGGGGTCACTCTTTCAAAATTTCCACTATCATGATAGATATAATCAATCGATAATTGGATTTACGATAGATGATGGCTATTAGTCTGGTGCCATGCCTTGAGATTGTGTCGCAGATCACGATGGCCGCGGCGGCGGCCGAGCGGGATCAGAAGGATTGTGAGATGGCTGAGCCAAGGCGCCCATCGGCTATCCGATCAAAGGTGACGGCCTCCGTGCTTGATTTCTTGCGGGTGTCAGGAAAATTCGTGCGGGAGCACGAAGTGCGCAGGGCGCTTGGGATCGCGCATCCGGCGGCTTGCTGGGCTCTGCTCAGTCTGCGGAAAAATGGGCTGGTCGATGCGGTACCGGATACGGCGCGGAATTCTAGGTATTTGCGGTATCGGGCGAAGCGGTCGTAAAAAAGGAGCCGATAGGATATGCCGTTTGTCAAAGGGCAACCGAGAACTCCTGGGTCTGGCCGCAAACCTGGGTCGCAGAACATGACGAGCCAGAAGCTAAAAGAGCTGATATTCAACGCTCTACAGCAGCAGGAGGGAGGAGCGCTTGCGTATCTCAAGGCGAGAGCGACTGACGAGCCTCGGGCGTTCATGGCGCTGCTAGGGAAACTGCTCCCTACCCAGATCACTGGCGACGATGAGGGTGGGCCTGTGCGCATCGAGACGATCACCCGCCGAGTAATCAGGCCGCCGGACGCTGACTAATGGGCGGGCGAGACCTGGTCCTGGATACTCCAGCGGTGTTCGAGCCTCTGCTGTATCCAGGTATGCGATACAGAGGCGCACATGGCGGCCGGGCAAGCGGGAAATCCCATTTTTTCGCTGAGAAACTGGTCGAGGAAGCGGTTGTGTCGCCAGGGGACCGAGGCGGCGAAGGCCTGCGTGCGGTGTGTGTGCGAGAGGTGCAGCGGACGCTGGCCAGCTCGTCGAAACTGCTCATCGAGGACAAGATCAGGAGGATTGGCCTAGGGCGTCTGTTCCGGATCTATGAGGATCGCATCAAAACTCCCGGAGATGGACTGATCATATTCCAGGGGATGCAGAACCACACCGCCGAGTCTGTCAAATCACTGGAGGGATTCCGAGTAGCGTGGATCGACGAGGCGCAGTCGATCAGCGGAAGGTCGCTTGATCTGCTACGGCCGACGATTCAACGAGTGGCCGGCGCCGAGATTTGGGCAAGCTGGAATCCGCGCCGGCCGACAGACGCAATCGATGTGCTCCTGCGCGGCGCTGAGCAGCCGACCGGATCAGTTGTGGTGCGCGCGAACTGGAGGGACAACCCGTTCAGGACGCCAGAGACCGATCAGGAGCGCGCCGACTGCCTGCGAATCGACCCTGACAGCTATCCGCACATCTGGGAAGGCGAGTATGCCACGGCGCATAAGGGCGCATATTTCACCCGCGAGCTGTCCGCTTTGCGTGCCGAAGGCCGTCTGTGCGCTGTCCCCGTCGACCCTCTCATGACAGTGCATCTGTTCTGGGACATCGGCGGCACAGGCGCCGCTGCGGATGCGTGCTCGATCTGGGCGCTGCAGCGGATCGGCCGAACAATCGGCGTCATTGACTACTACGAGGCTTCCGGTCAGCCGCTCGCAGCTCACGTCGCTTGGCTGCACTCCAGAGGATACAAGCCTGGCGCCAATGTCCAGCTATGGCTTCCGCATGACGGCGTACAGCACGACAAGGTGTTTCAAGTCACGTACCAGAGCGAACTGGAAAAGGCCGGGTACGACGTGACCGTCGTCAAAAATCAGGGCGCAGGTGCTGCCATGGCGCGCGTGCAAGCTGTTCGCCGACTCCTGCCTCAGTGCGCCGTCGATCCGCGATGCTCGCCAGGTGTCGAGGCGCTTGGTTGGTATCACGAGAGGCGCGACGAGAACAGGAATTGCGGACTCGGACCTGAGCACGATTGGTCCTCGCATGCCGCGGACGCATTCGGCCTGGCAGCTATCGTGATGATCGACGCACTGAGCAGCGGGACACCGACAGGGTCGCCGACGATGCAACGGGCGCGTCGCCCAGCGTGCTGGAGATCCTGAGAATCAATCATGGTATATCTGCTAGCTGAATAGCATGGCGCGCGCACGATGGCAGAAGAACTTTCGCTCGACGAGTACACCGATTTCTGGACTGAAATTCAGGAGCAGCCGCCGTGGCGCACAAAATCCGATCGCGAGGCTGACTACGTCGACGGCAATCAACTGGATGCTGAGATCCTGCAGAGAATGGCCGAAATAGGAATCCCGCCGGCCATCGAACCTCTGATGGGGCCTGTACTGTCCTCGGTCCTTGGCATGGAAGTGCGGAATCGCGGGGACTGGATCGTGCGGCCGCAGTCGCAGGACGATAGCTCAGATGTGGCTGACGCGCTTGGCTTCAAGCTGCATCAGGCAGAGCAGCGGTCAAAAGCAGATGTCGCCTGCTCCGAGGCGTTCAAGACACAGATCGGCCTCGGAATAGGTTGGTGCTATGTGGGTCGGGAAGAAGATCCGTTCCGTTATCCGTACAAAGTCGAAGCTGTCCACCGGAATGAGATTTTCTGGGACTGGTTCGCAAAGCCGGACCTGTCGAATGCCCGCTATCTGATCCGCCGGCGCTGGTTCGACAAGCGCATTCCAGAGCTGATTTTTCCGAAGCATGCCGGGTTGATCCGGCATACGACGAGCGGATGGTTCGATTACGGCGTGGGCCATTTCATGACCGATGCGGCCGGGTCGCTGCCTGATCTGTTCGCCAGCCAGGAACAGGAGCGCACATGGTCAATCGAGGAATCGCAATGGCGCAATTCGTCGCAGAACCGTGTCGCCCTCTGCGAGTGCTGGTATCGCCGATGGAATCGCGTCACCGTCATCAGATCTCCGGACGGCCGAGTGGTCGAGTACGACCGGAAAAACTCGGCGCATGTGGTCGCAGTGGCAAAAGGGATTGTATCGGTCGATAGCGCGATTGTGTCGCGAGTGCGATTGTCGTGGTGGCTCGGGCCGCACAAGCTGGCGGATGTCGATCATCCAGAGCAGCACGGAAAATTTCCGTATGTCCCGTTCTGGGGGATGCGCGAGGATCGGACCGGAGTGCCGTTTGGGTTGGCTCGTGGGATGGTCTATTTGCAGGATCAGATCAACGCTCTGCACAGCAAATCGCAATGGATGATGGCGGCTCGCCGAGTAGTCCGGACTCAGGGCGCGGTGGTCGGGGAGGATGAGCAATTCAGGCAGGAGGTTGCCAGGCCGGACGCGGACATCATACTGGACGCGAAGGCGATGCGCGACGGCGGCATTTTCAAGGTCGAAACGGACTTGGAACTAACGCAGCAGCAGTTCCAGCGTCTGGCCGATTCGAGAGAGGCTATTCGGCGAGTCGGAGGAATCTACTCTGAATTCCAGGGACAGAACTCGAACACAACCAGCGGCGTGCAATTCAACAGCCAGGTTGAGCAGAGCAATCAGAGCCTCGCCGACATCCTGGACAATTTCAAGACGGCGAGAACGGAAGTGGGCGAGATTCTGCTATCTCTGATCATCGCGGACACGATCGGAAAACAGGAGGACGTTTTCCTGGATGGCGGCGGGTTGGTCGATGACCGCACGATCGGAATCAATGTTCCGGCCGTCGACGAGGACGGTTTCGAGTACCTCGATAATGACGTTTCCCGCGTTGCGCTGACAGTAGGGATTGACGACGTTCCGTCTGCCGCAACGTTCAAGCAGCAGCAGCTCAACGCGATGACCGAGGCGTTCAAGGTCATGCCGGCACAGTATCAGTCGGTGATGATTCCGTTCCTGCTGTCGCTGATGGATCTGCCGAAAAGTGCCGATCTGATCAAGGAGATCCGTGCGGCAGCGTCTGCTTCTTCGCCTGAACAAGTCGAGCAGCAGATCAAACAGGCTGTCGATCAGGCGCTGGTCAAATCACGAGCAGAAATAGAGCTGGAAAAGCTTCGCCAGAACAAGCCGCTGATCGATGCGCAGGTCAGCAAACTGGCCGCCGAAGCGGCAACCAAAGCTGTCGAGGGATTTTTCTCGGCAACACAGGCGGCCAACCAGATTGCCATGCTGCCAGGGCTCGCGCAATCAGCGGATCAGATATTGAGGTCTGCTGGAATGCCGGACCGAGATGCAGCGCCGCTTATCGCGCCAGTTCCGAATGGAACGCCTTCGGCTGACCTTCAGCAAAACACTTCCCCGGCCTTCCCTGCCAATCCGTCTGTTGGGCTCAAGACCGGGATAGAGGGCGGGCAACAACCCCCATTCAGTGAAGGGTAATCATGAGTTCATTGCAAGAAACCGCTGTTCGCTACGGCGCCGTGACGCCAAGCGACTCGACCGAGTTGAAATTCAAAGCGCTGTACATCGGCGGCGCAGGATCTGTAGTGATCCGGCAGGCTGGGTCTGACATCGGAGCAGTAACGTTTGCCGCCGTTCCTGCTGGTACGCAGCTCTTGGTGTCTGGAAATCGCGTGATGGCCGCCAGTGGCGCAACCAATATCGTATGGCTCGATTGGTAGTCAAAATCAATCATGCTAAAAAGGCAGCAGCCCGCCGTGATGGCGCGCGATCCGCAGCAGATGGAGGCGGAGGCCCTTCGGGGCCAATGCCATTTTCGTAACGCCCGCTTACATCTCGCCCGCAGCACAAGCGATATGTGACCGGATAGCCCGCCGTGATGGCGCGCGAGTCCTGTAGATGGAACGGTAGATGGAAAAAGATTTGTCATACTTCATGGAGCACCCTGAAGAATTCGACCAGCTTTCAGACGAAGATCGTATGTCGCTGCATATCGGCGAGTCGATCGAGGGCGAGATTACAGGCGAATCGCCCGACGCCAGCACTGAAAAGTCAGCCGAAGGTGCGACAAAGAACGAAGCGCAGACAGCCGCAGAGGAACCCATTGTCGTGGTGGCCAAGGACGGGAAGCACACGATCCCGTTCGAGGAACTGCAACGGGCCAGAGACGAGGCCAAATACTGGCAGGCGCAAGCCGAGGAAGCCAGCCGGCTCGCTCAACAATCCCAATCAGAGCAGCAGCAGAATCAGCCAGCCGCCGTCGATCTGAAGCAGCTTCGCCGCGAGCTTCGCGAGGCGATGTTGCTTGAGAACGACGCCAGGATCGAGGAGCTTGAGGCGCAGATTGACGAGGAGATCAGCTGTAAGGCTGAAGCCAGGGCAATCCAAGTCCTTCAGCAACAGGCGGCGCAGGCCGAAGAGCGAGCGATTTCAGCTACTGCCGAGATCCTGATCAAAACATATCCCGACCTGGATCACACAAAGCCTGGCGCCAACCTGGAAGCCATCGCGACCGTGCAGGCGCTGAGTGCGATGTACGTCAACAAGGGCTCTACTCGCGCTCAGGCGCTGGTGGACGCTGTTGATCGGGTGGCCAAGCTCTATGGGATGGGAGAGAAGGCGAAAGCTGACCTTCCGGATGAAGCCGCGATGGCGAAGGCGGAAGCTGACCTTCCGGATGAAGCCGCGATGGCGAAGGCGGAAAAAGTTATCGCACAGGCCAGCGCAAAGGCAAAGGTGCCGTCAAGCCTTTCGTCAATTCCTGCGGCAGCAACCCCACCAACAGATGAGTTGCAGGCGCTGTCGTCGATGTCTGTGCAGCAGGTTCAGGACAAGCTCATGAGCATGCCGCGAGAAAAAATATTGGCCGTTCTGTCTCGACAGATGTAGCCGGCCATTTTGATTCACCGCCGTGATGGCGGAATTTTCCTCATACAGGAGCAGTAAAAATGGCAACCACAGCAGTCCCTTATGGGTCTGACCAACAGGTCAAGATCCAGTCGGTCGGCCTGTTCGCTGCATGCATGCAGCGCAAGACCGGCCTCAATCGGATGGCCGGCGCAATGTCCAAGCAGGCAGACGCCAGCGGCAATATTCGACTCGTCAGCACCAACAAGAAGCCGATCGTTCGGGTTCAGGAACTCTCCAAGTCGGCCGGCGATGAGGTGACATTCGACCTTGTCAACCCGGTCAGAGCCATTCCGATCATGGGCGACGAGTGGGCGCAGGGGAAGGGCTCCGTGCTCACGTTCGCACAGGACCGGCTGCGGATCAATCAGGCTCGATTCCCGATCAGCGCAGGCGGCGCAATGTCGCAACAGCGCACGCCGCATCAGCTCCGGCCGTTAGCACAAGATGTCGCGCTATCGTCACTTGAGCGATTCTCGGATCAGGCATCTTTGGTCCATCTGGCCGGCGCACGAGGATTCCACGACAACATCGAGTGGTGCGTTCCGACCACGGCGCATGCCGACTTCTCGAAAGTGATGGTCAACATCGTACGCGCTCCGACCAGAAACCGCCATTTTCTATCGACCGGATCTGGCCTTGAGCAGGTGCCAACCGGAGGCTATACGATCGCCACGACTGACGTGATGAACTCTGATGTCGTGGACGGCATCGCCACTTGGCTGGATGGCATGGCCCTTCCTCTGCCTGGGGTCGAATTCGAGAATGACGAGGCGGCGGCTGATTCGCCTGTGCGCGTGCTGATGGTATCCGCCGAGCAGTACAACTCGTTCATCCAGAGCACCAATTTCCGGACGCTGCAAGCGCAGGCCATCTCTCGGGCGCAAATGGCCAAGAACCACCCGGTTTTCCTCGGCGACGCGCTGCTCTGGCGAGGGATTCTCATCCTCAAGATGCCGCGGCCGATCCGTTTCTATCCTGGAGATACGGTCCAGTGGTGCGCGTCCACCACCTCGGCAACCGAGACGGCCGGGACGATTCCTGCGCTCGGCTCCGGGTACGCAGTCGATCGCGCCATTCTGCTCGGCGGTCAGGCGCTCGCGGAGGGATTCGGTCGGCACAACGGAAGTGGAAGTTCATATTTCACCGCAGAAGAAACGACCGACTTTGGCAATCAGCGTGAGTACGTCGTGGGCGAGATCGCTGGTCGGTCGAAAATCCGATTCCTGGTCGATCATGGGAACGAGCAGCAATATACCGACTACGGCGTTGCGGTGATCGATACCGCTGTCCGTCTGGCCGGCGTTTAAGGAGGTTTGACAGATGGCAACAGTTACTAAGAAATCGCTCCGACAGGAAATCTCTCACGCCGGGGCATTCGGCAATCGCTGGTCGCAAACCTATACGTTTGAGACCAACTCATCCGGCATCTTTGTCAGTTCCGACTTGGCAACGGCCGTACAGATCGGTGATGTGGTCCGGTTTGGAATCCTGCCTGCGGGAGTGCGAATCTCCGACGCCCTGGTCATCATCTCGGATGCCTTCGCCGCTACGACTACGTACAAACTTGGGTTTGCCTATGTTGATGGGGTCGATTCAACGGTGGTTCCGCAAGATGATGACTACTTCATCGTGGCGGGTACTGCATCGTCTTCTGCTGCTCGCACGCCGGCGAACAACACGGCGGTACGTCCGCTCACGCTTCCGAAGGATGCGTATCTGATCCTGACACGGGCAGGGGCTGCTGACTCAGCGGCTGGAATTATGGATGTCGTGGTCAATGGGACTCTGGTTGGCGTGTAACGCAACAGACGCCGGTGGCCGCAAACTTCCGGCGCGTTCGTTTGGAGGGGGAACATGCAAGAGACAAGAACTATTGTCTATATCGGACGCCGAGTGCACCACAAGGATGTGACCTACGGGACCGGGGAATGGGTTCAAGGACAGCACAAACTGGTAGACGTTGCGGTCGCGTTCAAGATGCTGCGCCATCCAGATGTGTATGAAGCCGGCGTTGTCGAGGCGGTTTCGACCGTTGTTGTTCCAGAGTTCAAGAATCGGGTTCCTGAGCATGAGTTGGAAGAGACCGTCGCGGCGCTGGATGCGATAAACACGATGGATCCGGATGCGCTGTGCGATTTCGTCTCGAAAAACTTCAACCAGAAGTTGGACCGGCGCAAATCGGTGGCTAACCTCCGGCGTGATGCATCTCTACTGGTGCATCAGTTTGGGGTTATGGATGACACTCGCTGAACTCATCAGCGCGTTTCGCGTCGATGAGCGCGATACCGTTGAGCCGTATCAATGGTCAAGACTTGATCTGGCTCGATGGTACAACGAGGCGGTTGAAGAAGCGGCCATTCGCAAAAGCCTGCTGCGTGAAAACCTAGAGTTTGTGTTGTCTGCCGGTGATTCTGAGGTTTCATTGCCACCACGAATCATCGAGGTGAGGACCGCTCGAATCGTCGAAGGCGGGGCTACTTACTGGCTTTCGCCCAGCAGCCGGCACGAGCAGGACAGGTTGTTCAGGAACTGGCGAGACACCGTTGAACGGCCGAGCGCATTTATCCACGACGACATATCGATCACGCTGAATCGGATCGTTTTGGCCTCTTCCGTGCTGAAACTGGAGTGCTGTCGAACTCCGGTGAATCCGATGGAAATCGATGAGGATGAGCCTGAGATCGCAGCGGTGCACCATCGTTATCTGGACGGATGGGTTCGGTATCGGGCCTACAGAGTGCCGGACGCGGACTTCATGGACAAAGACCGTTCAGATCGTGGGCTGGCCGACTTTGAAGACTATTTTGGCCGGCGGCCAACTGCAGACCATCGGCGGGACAACAACGCGGATCGGCCGCACAGGGTAAAGGCGTGGTGATGAATGGAATGACATCTGATCCTCGGGATCATGAAGCGTTCGTTCGAGAAATCGACTTGGGGGCATATGAATCCGCTGTGAGCAGCCTCCCGAGAGGAGTCATTCCGCGCCGCAAGGGGATGACGTGGAGGCAGCATCTGGGCGCCGAGATTGAAGCAATTGGGGGGAGAAAGCCGGCCCCGTATACCCCGCATTCAACCACGTGCTATCTGTTCCGTCATCCAGCGACGCTGAGCACGCATCGCTACCTGAACGAGTACCAGTTTTACGTCCCGCTCGAAAGCGATCCTGCTGACGGCACGAGATGGTATTACGGGATGTTCCTCGGAACCAGGAATGTGGCAGCCATGGTGCCGAGTATGAGCGACATCTGCCTGGCCAAACTGGCGAAATGCGTACCTCACACGTCGATGACGAAGGTCGGGACTTGGACGACTAGCCCCGCAAACCCAGCTGCTGGGGCGTTTAGCGTATCCGGGGCAGCGTATTCCGCGACGGCAGGAGAAACCGCATCTGGAGTCGTCCGCGGTCGAACTGTTGGACTTTGCACTCACATTTTCTAGGATGTTATACACACACATTGCAGATGCGCGGTTATGAGCATGAATAAGCTGAAGCTTCCGTCAATGCGCCTCGGGGCCTCAGCGGACATTCAGATTCGCATTGAGACAGACGAGATTGTTTTTGCTCTGATCGCGTCGATCAGCCGGTCTGCGCCGACGAGAATCGCGACTCAATCTGCGCACGGGTTGCTGGACGGGTGGCGCGTGTCGGTGGTCGACGCAAAGGGGATGATCGGTCTGAATGGTATAACGTCGGTCGAGGTCTCGGTCGTCGATGCCAGCGCCGTGGATCTGCGCGGCGTCAGCAGCCTCGGATTCTCGGCGCACACTGCCGGAAGCGGTGCGCTGAAGTGGTATGCACCCAAGGACCTCTCAGATTACACCGGCGCGCGCATGGACCTGAAGCGTGCCGTCGGTGGCGATGCGGTCCTCAGCCTGCACACCGACGACGGCACCCTGGAAATCGACGCGGCGGCCAGTTCTGTCTGGATTCGACTATCGCCGACAGCGCTTTCAAACGCTGGTGTGACGGCCCGCGATTATTACTTTGACATCGAGCTGATCCGGCCGGATGGCGTCGACGCGATTTGCGCGGCGACATCGACGGTCACGGTGCTCCCTGAAATCACCACTTCAACGTAACGAGGCAACTATGGCATCTGCAAACGCTGGAATCCTTACCAAGAGATTGGCTGACGCCTACTTTGGAAGCGGGACGTTCAAATTCATGTTGGTGTCCACGCTGCCGTCAGAAAGCGATCTGGACACCTTCGACTTCCGCAACGACGTGACCAATGAAGTCGCCGCGAGCGGCTCCTACGTCACCGGCGGGGCAACAGTGACATGCACAGTCGGCGCGTATGACGCGACGAACAACCGGACGCCCGTCACCTTTGGTAATCCGGCGGCCTTCACCGCCGCGACGATCAGCGCTGTTGGCGGGTGGCTTTACAGGGCGGTTGGCTCGGCAGCTACGGACGAGTTGATTTCGTTCGTCGATTTCGGCGGCACGAAGACCAGTACCGCCGACACTTTTACGGTGACGCTCTCAACCCCGCTGTATGTCAACCGATAACCAGGAGATGTAAAAATGCTTTCGGATTCTCAAATTGCCACGCTGCGCGCCGCTGTGCTCGCAGAACCCACACTGGATACCGCCCGTGCCAACGGCGACGATTATGCGATTGCCGCCTGGTGCAATTCCGCCGCCTCTCCGGCGTACAAGGTCTGGAATACCAGCACGCCCACATCGATCATCTATGACGCAATCACCTGGGGGAATCTGACCCCGCTCGATGCGGCCGACGGAACGGCCCTATTCACTAACCGGGCGCTGGCAGCGCAGGCCAAGCAGCTCAATCTGCAGATCCTGCTTCAGGGGAGAGAAACCCTGGCAACGGGGAAGCCCAGCATTCGCACGGGGCTGCAAGATGCGCTGACGAATTTGCCGACCGGATCGGGCGGGGCACTGATCAGCGCCGGCTGGACGGCTGTCAAGACTGCGATTCAGCGCGACGCCACCAACGCCGAGAAGATTCTGACCAGCGGTGCCGGAACCTCCGCAAGCCCGAGCACGCTGGTATTCGAGGGCAAGGTGACGTCGGATGAAGCGTCGCTTCTGCGGTAATCCCCATGACCACGACCACCCTGACTAAATCCGCTGGCATCGCCCTGCTGCCGCACACACAGTGCGCCACGGCGACCGTGACCATTGGCAGCCCCGTGGATGTCTCCACCAAGCTGGGGCCTGCAACCGCGTTCATCAAAATGGGGCGGACCATTGCCACCGCCCTCACCAATCAAGTGCGATTCCGCATCGAAGGCTCTCCGAAAACCAGCGGAAACGATGAATGGGTTCCAATTTATGAGTGGCAATCCCTCAACGGAACCACGGCAGCCAGCAAGACGACGCTGAATGACGCCGCGTGCGACGCCGGGGACACCTCCTTCACGCTGACCAGTGGAACCGGATTCACCGCAGGTGATGTGATTTACCTGCGCGAGACCGGGACCCCGGCCAACAGCGAATGGTGCCGAGGAAAATCCACCTCAACCAACACCGTGACGATTGAGGAAGCGCTGACACGCGGGCACACCAACGGAATCGACGTAACCGACCTCGCCGAGATATTCTCCATTCCGATCGATCTGTCCGGGCAGGTGCGCGTGCGCCTGGTAGTCGATACTGCCAGCGCGGCATCCGGGCAGACAGTGGACTGCATCGCCTGGATGGTGACGGCGGATAGCGCCAGCACCGCCTAGCCCTCGCCTGTGTCGCTGATCCTCACCGCCGATCGTACCCGTCAGCCCATCGGCGCGGTCAGGCTCAACCGCGCCCATCCGCTTGCGCGCGGGCTGGTGTCGCTGGCCAGCGCGGGCAGCGGACTCCAGGATCTGGCCAGTGGTCGCACCGGGACGCCCACCGCCCTCAGCGGTGGGCTGACTCCTCTTGGAAGATCGTGGAATTTTGACGGCAACACCACGCTCATTGACTACGGGCTGCCGACCGATCTGCCAGACCTCTCCGGCACCTATACGATGGCCGCCTGGGTGGTGGCCAACACCAGCTCTCCCGCACGGACGATCGCACAGCTCTACGACGGAGTTCGGAACACCCATATTTGCTACGTCCCGAATAACAGCTATCTCGGACTTGAATCTGCCGCCGCGGGAAGCGGGCTATCGGTCGCGGTTTCAAACGGCCGCCCCTGCTTGATCATCGGGAGTGCGATCGCAGGCGCCCCGATCGATGTCTACGTGAACGGCGTTCGTGGGCAGAACAACGGGTCATCGGGAATCACAGCCTCCACTCAGGCAGGGTACACCCTGGGTAAACGGATTGGGGGGACTTCATTTGGCGGGCAGCTTCTTCTCGCCGCGGTCTGGAATCGGTTTTTGACCGTCGAAGAGAAGCTTCTGTTCACCCGAAATCCTTGGGCGATGTTCAAGCCTCGGCGGATCTGGATAGATTACCCCATCGCTGCAGGAGGGAGCGTTTCTGCGGAAGGCAGCCTCCCGTCGATCTCGCTGTCTGCCGCGACCGGATCAGCCACGGGCGCCGCGACGGCGAGTGCCGCTCTCCCCGCCGCATCACTCTCTGCACCTACTGGGGCGGCAACTGGATCGGCAAACACGGGAGGAAGCCTTGCGCCGCTGTC
>NZ_JDSS02000019.1:311398-312101 GCF_000584955.1 Candidatus Accumulibacter vicinus | reverse complement strand
TCTTGCGTCGCAAGTGGGGCGATTTCGGGGCTATCGATCGCACCTCCTACAGGCACCGCATTTTCTGGTGCGGGCACGGTGGCAAACGGAGTGCTGTCGCAGATCAGCCTGTCCGCTCCGACTGGGGGCGCTACAGGAAATGCGGCGGCTACCGGGGCGTTGCAGGGCATCAGCTTATTCGCGTCGCTGAGCAGTGCGTCTGGCGCGGCTTCGTGCTCTGGGGCGCTTCCGACAATTTCGATCACGCCGTGCAGTGGGTCAGCATCTACCGCCGTGCCAGCCAGCCGCGCGTCCGGCTCGGTGTTCTGCCGGATAGACACGCCGCGCGCAGTCGTCCGGATAGCGACCTCGCAATGCACAGTGAGGGTGCCATGAAGCTGAAGACATTGACAACCAATCTGCAGAGGATTGTAAACCTGGTCGACAACCTGTCGCACCACCTAGAAGGGATTCACTATGGCCGGCAAATCGGACTACCTTGAAAACGCTATTTTGAAGCTGCTATTCAATGCCACTTCAGATTCTTTGTTCGCGTCGGCAACCGGGTCGATGTCCAACCTGTATTGCGCGCTGCATACCGGAGATCCGCTAGATTCCGGCACGCAAACATCGAACGAGGTGCAGACAGCGGCCTACGCCACCTACACCCGCGTGGCGGTTGCTCGAACGAGCGGCGGATTCACGGTCACGGGGAGCAGCGTTT
>NZ_JDSS02000019.1:310398-311373 GCF_000584955.1 Candidatus Accumulibacter vicinus | reverse complement strand
TCGGGGAACTGCTCACCGGCGCGGGGAAGATATTCTATGCGGGGACAATCACTCCCAATATCGTTATCCCGGCAACGACAGCAGGAGTAATTCCGCAACTGACCACCGCCACGACCGTCACCGAAGATTAGCCCATGGCTGCGGATAGCGATTGGAACTCTGTCGTTCTGCATGCGCCGTTCAACAACATCGCGGCCGGCATTACCGATGTCAAAGGGAAAACGATCACTGTTGCCGGTGGGGCGGCGCTGACCCTTGCGCAAGGGCGTTTTTCCGGCGAGGCATCGTTGTACTTTGACGGCACAGACGACCGGCTGACGCTTGCATCCTCTTCAGATTTCGATTTCAGCGGCGGGGTGGTCACGTACCGCTTTTCGATTCGCCCAACTGCGCTGCCAGCCAGTGGGAAGTATTGCCGGATCATCATGGTTGGGACCAACGGGTCTAGTACCGGTCAGCATGTGGCCATTGCTGGCGACGGGAGCATTCACATTGGGAAGCCTGTTGGATCAACCAACGCCACAGGTTCAGCCGCTGGGGTGATCACTACAGGGGTATGGCAGGACATCGAGGTGGTGGTCAGCAACGCTTCGACCGTTCGGATCTTCAGGAATGGGGCGCTGGTGGCTGGCCCAGGTAGTTTGACGCTTCAATCCTCCGGGGCGAATGCGCTGGCCATCGGTAGAGACAATTCTGTAGATCCGGTTGATAAGTTCTACAACGGGTATTTTTCGCACCTGCAGATCACGAAGGGCGTGGCCAGACACCCCGCGGCGTTCTCTCAGATCACGGCGCCGCATGCGCGGCCTGAGATCAAAGGAATCGTCACTGGAGACTCTGACGAGCCGCTGGCCCGTCGCATTGTGGCGTTCAACCGCAAGACGCTGGCGATCACCGGGGAGACCACCTCGAACCCGGTGACTGGAGGGTCCTACGTCATTCCGCACAACAACTACACGGACAAGCACGTGGTCT
>NZ_JDSS02000019.1:309041-310301 GCF_000584955.1 Candidatus Accumulibacter vicinus | reverse complement strand
GCCGCCTGGACAACGATCTGGTCTTTTCCGCCCGACTCTCCGGTTCCGGATTCCCGACCCTGACGGGCCACACACTGACCGCTACCGGGACGGTGACGGAGAGCAGCGCAATTGCCGACCCGTTTGGCGGGTCGTCGGCGAGTGCACTATTCACGGGTGCAGGAAGTCGTTTGAGCACGGGAGTAAGCGAGGACTTTCTTCCAGGGACGCTTTACACCATTCGCGGATGGGCCTATGTCGATTCCCTTAGTGTTTCAACAGGGATTGTCTTCATAGGCACTGTCGGGAGCGGCACAGATCGAACACAGATTATCATAAACACAGATGGCTCCATCAACTTCTATTCTCAAGGCGCGTCTCAGGTATTTAACATAACCAGCGCAGCAGGCGTGATCACTACAGGTAACTGGTTTTTCTTCGAGGCGGTTCGCGATAGAACCGAGGCATTCCTGTTCATCAACGGTACGCAGGTCACGTACGGCCTCGCGGCTGGAACAGAGACAACGGGCAGCAATCTTCATCTAGGGTATGGGCTTACGTCAGGCACAGATCGCGGACTGACTGGGCGTCTTTTTGATGTTCAGTTCAGCCGGCGAGCAGAACACCGTGGAGCCTACTCCGTGCCAACATCACTGCTTCCGTTCGACGGGGACAAAGTGGCCTGGATTTACGATTCCGTGACTGCGGGTTGATCCATGCCCTACACGCCGCCTGCCTGGGATTCGGTCAATTTCGAGGGAAGCGGGGATGCCTACACGTCGCCCGCATGGGATTCGGTCAATTTCAATCAGGGCCATGTCTACACGACGGCCGGCGGCAACGCTTCCGGAACGTCTTCCGCGTCTTCTGGGTCGGTGGCCCTGCGGACAGCGCAAACCTCGATTTCTGGCGCAGCGGCGGCCGCGTCCATCAGCTACAGCGTAGGAGTTGGGTTATCCAGTGGGGTTTCGACAACTTTCTTCCTCAACGCGATCGCCTACGGCGCCGGGCAATCTGCGGGAGTCGGGTTTGCTTCCGCAATCGTAACGAATCTGTTCGCCAGCGGGTATTGCCTTGCTTGGTCATCAGCCAAGGGAGTCAACCCTGCTCGTCTTGGCGTTGGCCGGGCCGTGGGGATTTCTGTTGCATCGTCCAGGAATCCGTACCTGACCGGCAGAGGATCGTCTGCTGGCTCCAGTGACGCACGGGTGATCAGCTATGCGAAGGGCGCCGGGAAGTCGAGAGGGAAATCGTTCGCAAGGACGCTGCCCGCAGCCAAGC
>NZ_JDSS02000019.1:285329-309031 GCF_000584955.1 Candidatus Accumulibacter vicinus | reverse complement strand
CCGACTTCAGGAACTCGATCGCCTACGGTGCCGGGCAATCTGCGGGCGTCGGGTTTGCTTCCGCGATCGTCACGAGCCTGTTCGCCAGCGGGTACTGCCGGGCTTGGTCATCCGCCAATGGAGTCAATCCAGCGCGCATCGGCGTGGGCAGGTCCGCAGGAGCTTCTGTTGCCGCGTCCGTGAATCCGTACCTGACCAGCAGAGGGGCGTCTTCTGGCTCCAGCGACGCACGGGTGATCAGCTATGCGAAGGGCGCCGGCAAGTCGAGAGGGAAATCGTTCGCAAGGACGCTGCCCGCAGCCAAGCCGCTGGGCTGGGCCAGGACGCTGTACGGGACGGCCTTCGGGGTGGTCGTCGGAAGCGCCGGGCACTCTTCTGGCACCAGCTCATCGTCGGGTGCGGCATGACGCTTCCCACGTTTGACGGCGAGAAAGACAAGACCCTGGGACGGGAGATGTTGGCGGCCGTGGAAGGTCCGAACGGTATCCGCACACGGATCAGCAGCAAGACGATGCTGCGAACGCGGAACGGGATGCCGGAATTCACGACGGTAACGGCCGGTGACAATCAAGGCGAGGACCTCGCACTCATCTTGTCGCCGGTGTTAAGACGTACCGCACCCAACCCCTTGGCTGCCCGTTGGGCGGGGGTAGCGTAGCCTCTCGGGATACCTTCCCGGAGATTCGTTCCTATGGCCTACCCCGAAAAAGATCAACCCGGCGTCGCAGCGCCCCCGCCTGTTGGCGGCACCCAGATTCCGGGGGTCTCCCGCTCTGGAAACACCTACAGACAAACGGACGTGGGGCCTGTTGTCAGCCCTCCAACACCTGATATTCAGGTCGCTTCCGGGCGAATAGATGGGCCACCCTTCCGCCGGGATGCAACCGCGGTTAGCCCTCCGCCTGTTAGTGGTCGAACGACAGCACTGAAAGAAATTATCAACTGGCTTCCCGAGGGCGGGATGCTGCGCCCAGAGAATCGTCAGCAACTGGCTGAAATTTCCGAGGGCGGCATGCTCAGGAAGGGGCGCAGCATTTTTGGCGAACAGCCGGCCACCTTTGGGTCTTCGACTCCAGCTCCACCCCCAACAACGGCTACCTCTCTGGGAGGAGATCCCGAAACCCGGACGTTTGGCAAGACCCCGACCGGTGGCCCGGTAACGGTTGGCATTACCGACAAAACTCCACGCGCAGGAATCCCTGCAGGAGAACCCGGCGATTTGCTGCGCGGAAACGTCGACGCCTATGGCAATCGCACCGCAGTAACCCAGCAACTGAAGGGCGAGCTCGCCGGAGTGCTGGCCGAGAAAGCGGCAGCGCAAGCCGACTTTGACGCCAAGTATGCCGGCCGGCCGACCTACGCTCAGCAGCAGCAACAAGACGCCGATCGATTCACCCGGTTCGTCAATGAGTCGAATACCGCTCGGCTCGCTCACGATCTCGGGACAGGGGGCGGGAATGCTCAATCCAACGCCGGCAGGATCGCGGCGCTCAACGCCATGCAGCAACGCGATGCCACGATGCGAGAGGACGCCACGCGGCAGCAAGGGCAACTGCTCAAGGCTGCGGGAGACAGTGGTCAGCAAGCGGTCCTGTCCAAAGGGCAACTCTTGCAGCACAACACCGCGATGGCACAGATTATTGGTAGCCCGTTGCACCAGCAGGGGCAACTTCTCGACGCCGCCCTCAAGTCCGGGCAGGTCAGCCAGGCCAAGGCGATGCAGGACCTCCAGGCGCAACTCCTCGCCGCGGGGAAAGCCGGGGACACCAACAAGCAGGCGCAACTGGCATTGCTGTTGCGACAGTTCGCCGGCAAAGATGCGCAGGAAGGAAAGCTCATCTCGGTAGGTGGCGGACAGGAGATCGATCCCAATACAGGAATGGTGCGGACGCTCCCGTCCCAGGCGGTGTATGTCGTTCCTGGACAGGAACCGCGAGTCATTTCTGCGAATGCGAAGCCAGCGCCTTCCCAGGCCGATCTGGAGCACACCGCCAAGGTGCATGGATTGACAGTTGAGCAGGTAAAAGCCCGCCTGCAGGAGAAAAAGTAATGCCTGTCGATCTTCTCAGCGACAAAAATTCCCCGAAAGACCTTCTTGCGGGCTCGCGCACCCCGGAAACCGAAGGATTCACTGCCGGGGACTACTTGAAAGGTCTGAAGAAGGGCTTGCTCGAAGTCCCTGGATCGCTGACCGGTCTGATCGACATTCCGATTGCCGCGGTGACCGGCCAGAAGGTTGCCGGCCCGGTCGCAGAAGCCCTCGGCAAAGGCACGGGACTGGAGTTCGGCAAGTGGGCCAAGGAGACTGGCGAGACCCTCAGCCCAGGCGCCCAGGCTGGGCAGGCAAAGATCAACGAGGCATGGAAAGGTAGTGGAGCGGATCGCCTGGGTAACGCACTACTGGGTAATTTCGATGATCTCCCAGAGGCGTGGCGGAACGCCAATCTGAGGAGCGCCGGAAAGGCCATTCTCGAAAACCCCGGCGCTTCCCTGATGCAGGTCGTAGAGAGCGTACCGGGGATGGCTGCCGGGGGCGCCATCGGCAAAGGGGTGGCGGTCGCCGGCAAAGTGGCGCCGTGGCTGGCCGGCGGTATCGGCGAGGGAGCGATCACTGCCGGGCAACAGATGGACCAGACGGCAGATACTGTTGATCCCCGAAAAGCGGCATTGACCGCCCTTGCTGCGGGACTGGGAACGGGGGCGATCAGTGCCGGGGGAGGACACTTGGCGGGCAAACTCGGGTTCGACGACCTGCAAACGGCGATGGCCGGGGGCGCTGCGGGGTCGCGAACCAAGCTCCTCCCGCGTATTGCCGGGGGCGCAACGATGGAAGCGGCGCAGGAACTTCCGCAATCCATGCAGGAAACCGCCTGGCAGAACTTCGCGGAAGACAAGCCTCTCGGAGAAGGGGTCCTCCGCTCCGGCGTAGAGGGGGCGATCGCCGGCGGAGTCATGGGAGGCGTCGCCGGGCTGCGTCCGCGGGCGCGACAGGCCGAACAAGCTCCCCCTCCCGGCGCACCCACCAATGCCGGTATCGCCGACAGCAACGCGGCCAACGTCGAACTGGGCAAAGCCTTAGACGCTTACACCGGTGCCCCTCCTCTGCTCGAAGAGAAGCCGATCATTGTTCAAAACCCGACAACGGGCAACATCACGGAACTGGATCGGCGCGCAGGCCCGCTTGAAGCGGCAGCCGCGCAAGCGGTGGAATCCGGACTCACATCGATCGCCCAGAACGTCAATGCCGGCGAGGTCCTGCAACCTTTCCAGAACCTTCAGGCAGCGCAAAGGTATGTGCAGATGCAGACCGACCCGGAGATGTTCGACGTTATCCCGCATCCCCGTGTGGCCGGCACACAGGCGGTAGTCCCGAAGACCGGCGCAGATCGCCAGGCCATTCTCGACAAGCGCACAGCGGCCGGCGCCAACCAGGCAGCAAAGATTCGCGCTGCGCAACTCGAGCAGGAGGAAGCCCCCAACGAGACGGGGATCACCGAAAAGATCAAGGGTCGTTTCGGTGACGGTGTCGAGGGTACGGTGACCTTGACCCCGCGCAATGATGGAGGGTTCGAGGTCAGCGTGGTGTCGCAGACCGGGCCGGCAAAACGGACCAGTCGTGCCGGCTTCGCCGGCGGGGTGAGCAAGGCCGAGGCGATCAAACAGGCCACCGCGGCACACGGGGGCTTCACTTCCGAGAAAGAGGCTCCAGCCGAACCCAAGCCGGAGGTCGATACTGCTGTCGAAGACGCCACACAGGACGAGTTGGCACCCCAGCCAGTACAGAAGGTCACCGACATGCCTGGCGTTCAACAGCAGGCCAAGGCGAAAGCCGGGGAGGCCGTATCGAAGGCCCGCGTTCGCGCCGAGCAACTGGCCGCCGAGGAAAATCCGGAGACCGTCGATGCCCAGGCGCAAGCCGCCAACCCGGCGCCCACCGACGCGCAGAAGTCTGCCGGCAACTACGCCAAGGGCCACCTCTCCATCGGCGGGCTGAACATCTCCGTCGAGACGCCCGCCGGCGCCACGCGCACCGGACGCGACGGGGCCAAGCCGTGGAAGGTGAAGAACACGGCGCACTATGGCTACGTGAAGCGCACGAACGGCGCCGACGGTGAGCAGGTCGATGTCTACGTGAAGCCGGGCACGGCAGCTACCCACGACGGCCAAGTCTTCGTCGTCGATCAATACCACCCCGGTACCGGCGCTTTTGACGAGCATAAGGCCATGATTGGCTACGGCAATGCCGCCGAAGCCGCGAAAGCCTACGACGCTCATTTCAGTGACCAGTCGGGGGCGAAGCGGCGCGGTGCCGTCACCGCGATGCCCCTCGGTGGGTTCAAGACCTGGTTGAAGAACGGCGACACCATGCGCCCGGTGTCGTCCAGGAAGTTCGACGGCCAGGCCAGTGACCCCGCGCAGGAAGCGCAGGACGAGATTGCGCAGAGCACCGGCGCTCGGTTCTCCCGGCAGCGCAAAGGCGAACCCGATACCGATTATCTTCAGCGCCAGGTGAAAGAGGCTGAGGCAGCACTCGCCGCCTCGAAAAAGGGACGCCGCAAGGGGGAATCCAGGGACGACTATTTACAGCGCCGGGTGGAAGAAGCCCGCGCGAAACTTTCAGCCGCCAGCGTTACCCCCCCTCTCCCGCGAACCCGGCGAGAAGGCGAATCCGACACGGACTACCTGCGGCGACGGGCGGACGAGGCCAATGCCGCAAAGGACGCTCGCCAGACCCCCCCGGCAAAAGCATTCCCCACGAAGGCAAGGGATGAGGCTGCGGTTCGAGAAGCCCTCGGTCTTGAAAACGACGCCGGTGTCAGCATCCTCTCTCCGGAGTCCCGACCGGACGCCGGGCAGGCCAGGGGGGTATCGAAGCAGGCTGCGCAGTTCATCGTGCAGGCAGCGCGCCTCTTCGGCAAGCGCGTGGTCTTCTTCGACGTGCCGGACCCAAACGCAGCCGAGGGCATCTACGCGCAGGACAACACGATCTACCTGAACGTCAATTCGTCGACGCAGCATCTGCGTGTGCTCGGCCATGAGCTGACGCACGCCATGAAGAACCAAGCGGGCGAAGCGTACGAAAAGATGCTCGGCGCGGTGGCGGCGCTGCGCACGGACGCCGAGATGGTGGCGCAGTACAAGGACTATTTCAACGAGGACCTGGACAACCCGGCGCGTCTCGACCAGCCCCACCCCGGTACGCAAGGCACCTTGCGGGAGTTCCTGGCAGAAGAATGGATGGCGGACCTCGGCGGCAACCGCTTTGCCGAGAGCGACTTCTGGACAGCGGTGTTTGCGCAGCTTGAGACCCAGCACGGCGCCCCTGCGGCCCAAGGGATCATCGCCCGGTTACGTGCGGCGTTGGTCACCGCTCTGAACAAACTCAAAGGCCTGATCGGCGGCAACGCCTTTGCCGTGGATGCCCGTCTGGCAGAGCACCTGGAGGACATCCGGGTTGCTGTGGCGCAGGGCTTCGCGGAGTACGCGCGGCGGTCGAAGGCGGGGGCGCTAAGCGGGGGGTCTGGACAAGGCACAAAGTTTTCTCCGCAAAAAGAGACGACGCAGACCGCTTTCGTGGAAGCCGTACCCTCGGAACGCACCCGCGCAGGCCGCGCCGCGGGGGCGCTGAGCGGTGCCCAGAAGTCCGCTTTCACCCAGTATGTCTTTGGCAAAGTGGACCCGGCCAAGGTCGCACGAGGGGTGTTGGGGCGCATCGATGTGCGCGTGGAAGTGCTCGCCTCGACCGGGGGGTATCAAACCGATGGTGCAGAGTCGGGCAAGATCAGCCCGAACGTTCTGGTGCAGGTCACGCCGATCGGCAAGCGCGCGGTAACGCTTGAAGAAGCCGTTCGCGTGGCGCAGGCGCTGAACTACGTCTACACGCAGGATGGCGTGCCGGTGTCGCGGTACGACGACCAGCTGCTGGACATGCCGGCCGATACGCCGAACGTCACTCACATCGTGCGCTTCACGTTGCCCGGTCTCCAGGAGGGACACGCCGTCAGCGCGCAAGAAGAAACGTTTTACCGGCAACTCGAAAAAGCGTATGGTGTCGGTATCGGGTATTCCAAGATCAACGGCAAGATCGTGGTTGGCAATTACGCCGGACTGGCCCCCGAGGAATTCCACAGGATCGCCGCGGAAGTGGCCCAAGCGGCGGGCATCAAGTTTGAAGGTACAGCAGCAGAGGGTGACTATGTCTTCCATGACTGGGAAAATGACGGGCAGGGAGTTGATCACGAAGTATGGGGGAACGGCGATACCGCCGGACGACCCAATCTTCAGGCCCGGCTTCACGGTTGGCGCGACGGTGCCGTACAGACAGCGGCCGGCTGGCTCGACGAGCGAGGTATCAAGTACAGCCCCGGCCGACGCGCAGACATCGGCGGGCGATATGTCGGACCCGAAAGTGGCCGGGCGGATTCAGGATCGGGTGGATCAGTTTCTGGACAATCTGCACGCAGGCAAGATGGGCAAGTAAGTGTAACCGGGGTTCATTTTTCAAAAGAGCCCCGTTCCCATCTGTCCGGTGTCTATTTCGACAAGGGCACCGGAACCAAATCCCAAGAGGCCGAGCGCGTAAGGCAAGCTACTGATGTGCGCATCAAGTCGCGCATCTACGCCTACGTCAACGAGGGCAAGGGGGTGTTCCCCGAGGAAAATGTGGGCCGCCATGCCCACAAAGTTGCTTTCGACAACCTCTATGACGCGGCGGCCGATCCACTTGATCTTTGGGTCAAGTATCGCGACGCCAATACCCGTGAGTCGGCGATGCTCGATAGGGGGTTCGACGGCTACTATGCCCGCGGCGCATTCGGCAACCAGGGCGTTGCCATCTTGATGGGGAAAGCCGCCACACGCGGCATCGCTCCCGACTATCGCGGCACCGAGTACCGCGGCAAGGAGCTGGAAGTGCCGCCCGTCGGCGAGCCTTCCGAGTTCGGCAAGCAGCAACAGGCCATTACTGCGAACCGGGGTCTGCCCGACGGCGAAATGACTGGCGCCGACCGGAAGCGCCTAATGCCGCGGCTGATGCCCGACATCGACGTGAGCCATCTCGATGACGCGAAGAAGTACTACAAGAACGAGATCGCCCAGCGCCCCGCCAAGCTCAGCCCGGCGCGCCTGGCGATGCAGTGGGAATCCCAGACCACGAACGAAGTGGGTCCGGTCTACCGAGGCAAGGGCTTCGGATTGCGCGCCGTACGAAAGTTCGACACGGAAACGGATTTCCTCGAGCAGGACGCCCTGCCGTGGGGACACGCCGCCTTTGTTCGGGACCCGGCGTACCGATTCGCCGTTGTCGACCAGACCGGGGCGCCGGTAGGGTTTCTCGACGCCGAAGTGAACGGCTTGGACGAAATCAACGCCATCCACGACATGGCCATCGAGCGCCCCGGCGAAGGACTGGGCGCCAAGGTGGTCGAAACCATCATGGCCTCGACCTACGACGGCGTTCGCGTGATTGACGTACTCCCCCAAAGCGAGCGCTTTTGGGACCGACTGGGAGCTGGAAACTATGACCTCTACAAAAACACCACCCTCGACTTTGAAGGATCGCCAGCAGAGGCACGCTTCCGCCATGCGCGAAGTGCGGGAATTCGTGGCGCGGCAACCGCCGGCACAGGCGAAAACCGAAGAAGGGAAGCAAGATTCAGCTCGGCCAGGGGAGCGCCGACGGTAACCGGTGTCGGCTATACGACCGACCATGTGGAAAGCGAGGGGCTGCCGCTGTTCAGCTTGCGGCGTGCGCTCAACGGTGAGCACAACACCGACGATCATCTGGTGCCCGAGACGCCGCTGTACCTGGACAATCCGAATCTGGTTGATCTGGCGTATGCCAACGGGAAACCGATTCGGTTGAATGTCGGATTGGACCTCGGCTCGGGAAGAGGACGGGGCGCGCTTCATTTAATCGGAAGCGCAGCAAGAGAAGGCAATAGGTCACTCGACCAGATCACCGATGATGAGGGGGAGAACGTAGTCCAAACCGTGATTCGTGTGCTCGGTTCGGGAAGTGCCATGTTGCACTGGCAGGAGGGCAAGCGCTACGCGCTTAGGGTCCCGATGGCAAACAAGACCTTGATCATGCAGAATGACAGGAACCACTACTCCATTGTAACCATGCTGCCTTCTGCAGCCAACAAGTGGGGTACCGCCGAATGGACAGGGCGCCTAACCTTCCCTGCCCCAACCGCTGCGACCACGGCAGACCCCTTGGCTCCGGCACCCGCAGAATCGTCGCAAGCGGGGCTAAAAGGGATAGGGTATTCGTCGGAGAAATTCCATACTAAACCTCCTGTCCCGGCTGCGCAAGCCCCTATCGTCGTGAGAGTGGCGCAAAAGAGACACCGGACTTTGGACCTTGCCGCGATGGCTGCGGATGGCTTGGCGGTGAAGAAGAGTCCTCCCCGCTCAACCCTCGGCGATCTCACCCCTGAGCAAGAGGCCGCGGCGACCCGCGTCCTGGGCGCACCGAAGACACGCATGCAACGCTTGGCCGAGTTCAAGAAGGATTGGGCGCAGAACCTGAAACAGGGAATCTTCGATCAGTTCGCACCGATCGCCGAGCTGGACCCAAACGCCTACATTCTGGCCCGGTTGTCGAAGGGCGGGGAGTCCTCCCTCGAAGCCTTGATGCTTTACGGCAAGCTTTTCGTGGGCGCTGATGGGGCTACCGACGTGCACTACACGAAGGCAGGCAAGCCGCAAGGCTTCGCCAGCAAGATGTCGGAGCTGAAAGGTGAGCATGACCGCTTCTTCCTGTGGGTCGCCGCGCAACGGGCCGATCGGCTCAAGGCGATCGGCCTGGAGAACCTGTTCTCCGATACCGATATCGCCGACTTGAAGACGCTCAACCAGGGGGCCATGAAGGACGGCACCGGACGGCCAAGGGTCTATGCGAAAGCGCTGCAGGACCTGAACGACTTCAACGACAACGTGCTGGAAGTGGCGGTGGCCAGTGGCCTGATCGACGACCAGACACGGCAGATGTACCGAAACACCCCCTACATCCCGTTCTACCGGCTGCAGGAGGATGACGAGGTCAGCGGGTTCGGGATCAAACCGGGCCTGGTGAATCAGTATGCGTGGAAGAAGCTCAAGGGGGGCACGGAACAACTCAACCAGGATCTCATGGCCAACCTGCTGCACAACTGGTCCCACTTGATCACCGCCAGCGCAAGGAACCGCGCGGCCAAGGCCACACTCGATGCCGCAGAAAAGGCCGGTATCGCGCAGCAGGTGGCCAGCAGCTTGGGACAGTACGTGGCAAACAAGACGACGATGCTGCCGCCAGGCACCAAAGGGCAGGTCAGTTACAAAGAGGGCAGCGTCGAGAAGTCGTTTGTCATCAGTGACCCGCACCTGATGGACGCCGTGGCGGCGCTGCACTACGCCGGGTTGGGTCCCTGGGCCAAGCCGTTATCGACGGCAAAGCACTGGCTAACGGTGGGGGTGACTGCCAATCCTGCCTTCAAGTTGCGCAACCTCATCCGGGACACGATCGGGGCACTGGGGACCGCGCAACTCTCCTACCGTGCGGACCAGAACCTCGTGCAGGGGTGGCGGGCCACTGCCGAAGATAGCGAAACACGGGCACATCTGCTGGCGTCCGGTGGGATGATCCGTTTTGGCAGCATGCTCGACGGCAAGGACTCGCAACGTGCTCAGGACCTGATCAAGGCGGGGGTCGATCCGAACATGATCCTGGACAGCGATGCCAAGATCAGACGTTTCTGGAAGCGCTTCGTCTCTCCGGCACTGACCGCGTACAACGAACTCGGAGACCGGACAGAGCAGGTTAACCGGGCGGCGCTCTACGAACAGTTGATCGCCAAAGGGCTGACCCACGCCGAGGCCGCGTACTGGGCACGGGACCTGATGGATTTCAGCATGTCCGGGAAATGGACCGCGATCCGCACGCTGACGCAGACGGTACCTTTCTTCAACGCTCGACTGCAAGGCCTGTATAAACTCGGTCGTGCCGGCAAGCAGGATATTCGCCGGCTGGGCACGGTGCTTGGCGCCGTCACGCTCGCCTCCCTGGCGTTACTCCTGGCGTACCAGGATGACGACGATTGGAAGAAACGGTGGGACAGCGACCGCAACAACTACTGGTGGTTCAAGGTTGGCGGGCACGCCTTCCGGCTGCCGAAGCCATTTGAGATCGGCGCTGTGGGGACCCTTGCCGAGCGCAGCTATGAGGTGGCGTTCAATCCTGAGATGACCGGCGATCGGTTCGGAAAGAACCTGCGAGACATCGTGATGAGCCAACTCAGCATGAACCCGGTGCCACAGCTCTTCAAACCGATGATGGACCTCTACGCCAACCGGGACAGCTTTACCGGACAAGCGATCGAGTCGATGGGTATGGAGCGCCTGCGCAAACAGGATCGCTTTGACGAAAGGACCAGCGAAACGGCCAAGTTCCTCGGCAGCCTGGGCCTGCCCGACCTGACACAATTTGTCATGGGTCGCTGGGACACCCTCTCACCGAGGCAAATCGATTTCCTGGCCAAGGGATACTTCTCCTGGCTGGCAACCATGGCGACCACGGTCTTGGACTACGGCATCCGGCCGATGATCAACGCGGGCGATCGCCCGGACCCGCAGCTCAAGGACGTGTTCTTCGTCGGTAACTTCGTCGAATCCCTCCCCAGCAACAGCTCGCGCTACCTCACCCAGATGTACGACCAGGCGCGCGAGATCGAGCAGGCTTACGCGAGCTACCATGCCCGGCTCAAGGTCGGGGATGTCGAGGGCGCCAAGAAGATTCTGGTGGACGACGGCGACCTGATCCGGCGGCAGAAGGCCACCGAGACCTTGAAACGCACCGAGTCGCTGATGAACGTGCAACTTCAGCGAATCAACGCTAGCACCACCTTGACCGGGGAGGAAAAACGTATCCGGCTCGATCAGGTATATGCCCGCCGGAACGCTATCGCCGAGCAGTTCCGGGCACTATAATCGAGGGCAAGGTGGAGGTGAGCGCGGGCTCGCTGGACGCCCTCTTCCGGAAGGCGAGAAAACGAGCCGGGCTGAGTGGCTTCACTTTCCACGACAGCCGGCACACCGCGTGCACGAAGCTGGCTCAGAAGTTGAAGCCGATGGACCTGGCCAAGATGCTCGGGCACCGGGACCTCAAGAGCACGATGCTTTACTACAACCCCCGTGCGGAGGACCTGGCGGATTTGTTGGACTAGCGCACAAGAAAAAGCCGCCCGGAGGCGGCTCTCTGTGTTGCGGGAGTTACCGCATGCGCTCGATGCACGCCGTAGCGATCGCCGGCAACAACGACTTGCTGACCAACCCGGCGGGCTCGCGGATGATTTCCGGCAACGTTGCGGGGTCGAAGATGAAACTATTGTCCGCCAGCCGGTTGCCATACAGCGCGCCATGCACGTCGACCACGAGCAGCCAACGGGACGCCTGGCCCTTGGGAGTGTTGAAGAATGCCGCCGAAGGAAGCGCGGCGGCCGGTGCCGGGAGGGCCGCTGCTGGGGAAGGACGTTTGACCCGTGGCCGGTTCGAGGGGAGGTTGAGAATGAAGGTGCAGGCTTCGAGGAAACGACTGGCGGGGATCTCGCTGAGGCGCTGGCATTGAAACCGATCCTGCACCAGGCGCGCCGTCGGGGAGTTGTCGTGGACGTAGGGGAAGCGCAAGATCATCAGCCGGCGCAGGATGGCGTGCTGTTCCTTGGTGAGTTCGTCGGAGGGGAGCGCGGGTTCGGCGATCGCCGGCTTGACGGAGAAGTAGCAGTCCTCCAGCTTCTCGAAGACTTCCCACGCCTGATCGGTGTCGAGCATCTTGGCGTGTCGGGCGGCGCCACGTTCGGTCCAGAGGGTAAGGTGGCGCGTCTGAACGGGGATTCTCGCTAGATCACTTTCGGTGATGTAGCGCTTGAACTCGCGCAGTGCTTCACCCTCAAGCCGGATGAAGTGCTTGCCGGCAACGAAACGGTCAGAATTACTGTTGAAGTTCTTGGTTATGTTATGCGTGTCGGTGCCATACACTTGCGCCAGCAGTTCGGTGGTGACGACAGGCTGCTGCTGGTACGTGATGATGGAGAGGGACTCGACGGCAAAGGGTGCGGACGCACCGGGGGTGTTGGCGTTCACGATTAGCTCCTGTTAGATCGTTCAATCCCGCCCTGTTCAAAAAGGCGGCCAAGCGCTTGAACACCGCTAACAGACGGCCGACAGTATTCCCCTTTCGGGTCTTGCATTCCTGCCGACGCTCGGCCATTGATCGGAAACCAATGGTCGCAAAAAAGCCGCTATGACTCTCGGGAGCGGCTTGCCGCTGTTAGGGGTGTGTTCAGCACCTGAAGCGGAAGGTACTCCGAAAGGTCTAACGCTGTCAAGAAGGGGGCTTGAAAATGAGTGAGGGATACGAGGCGCTTCGTGTTGGCCACGTTTACATGCTGACCAACCGCGCCATACCTGGCTTCGTGAAGATCGGCATGACAACTCGCAGCCCGGAGGAGCGAGCGAGAGCGTTGTCGAGCACAGGGGTTCCTAGGAAATGGGAAGTCCATTTCGCTATCTTCGTACCGGATTGCAAATCTGTAGAGCGCCAGGTACATGCTGACCTGAAAGCGTGCAGGGATAGTAGAGATCGGGAATTCTTCAAAATTGCGTCGCCAGAAGGTCAGAAGGTGATCCAACGTCGGGCAGAAGAAAACATAGCGAAGCATCCGGGCTGGCCAGACCCGATAAGCATGAAGAACCATGCGGACAGGCAAGCGCTACAGGAAAGGAAGGCTGCAGAGGAAGAGCGGCGCCGGGCAGAGCTTGAAAGAGCCGCGGCGGAAAAGCGGAGATGGGAAGCCGAGGAACGAGAGCGGCGCCGGGCAGAACAAGAGAAGGCCGCAGAGGAAAGAAGGAGACAAGAGGCTGCAGAGGAAGAGCGTCAGAAGCTACGCGCAGAAGCCGATGCCGATACGTTGGCAACCCTCGATAAAGGGCTGGTAGGGTGGGGAACGCTCATTTTCGCAGGCTTTTGGCTGATCATCGGCGCAGCGAAAAAGTCTGCTGACGTACAGATACTTGCGGCCATTGTGACGCTTATTATCGGCGTCCAGATCAGACGCAACGAAAAGGAAGAGGCAATAGCGATACGCGCTCGATGGAACCTGCCCCCTGTTCGCCCAGCGACGAAAATAGAAGAGCCGAACAGTCAGAGGAATACCGGGAGAGTGCTCGCCGCCCTCTTCATTCTCTGTGTGTTGGTTGCAGTTATTGTCGGTAGTGGCGGAGGATCTACCGGAAACGTAGCGGTCTACCAAGCAGCGTCAAACGCGCCGCACCAGCCAGCCGTGCAAGCGAATCCCGCTTTCCAGCAACCCGCCCCCGCGCCTGCTGCTATTGCCTCGCCAGTAACCGTCACTCGCCCCGCGCCGTCGGGGAAGCCAGTGAACAACGACATGCGGCACTGCCTGAGTCTGGCTTCCAACGATGCCATAGCTCGGTGTGCTGCGCGGCGATAATCCGCGCCTGCCAATCGAGGAGGGCGACTGTGCGGGTAGCAGACCGGGCACTTGGAACCGGCAGGCCAGAAGGCCGCCCGCACAGCCGCCCAAAACTTGGACGCCATGCGACGGACGAAAAAATACCGCTGTGGGGCGGCTGTCCGCCAAATGCTTCGGGCTTGCATTCCCGGCCGCTGATGTGCAGCGACACGATGAGTATGCTTCGACCCAGAGTTGGAAGTCAAGCGCGTCTCTACGCCCGCTGCTATACTTTTTCCATGGACCCATTCTTTGAAACCAGCTTTGGCGGTTTGCGTGTTCGTTTTGCCTTGAAGGACGGGGATTTGTTCGTCTCCAAGGACGATCTCTTTGCGGCCGTCAGTGAATGTTTTACCGAAGGGCTGCGCCCCCATGCGGCGATGTTCGTCGACACGGGATTGTCCATGCTCGGGGATGGGGAAGACAGGAAAGTAGCCCTGCTCGGGGGAAGCGTGATCGGCGCGGTGATCCACTTCCACGCGGCAGCTAACCTGTTGGATTCCTTGAGCGGCTTTACCGACGTGGAGAGTGATGATCTGCGAGAATCCAGCTTTCGCGTCAACACGCTTCGTCGCTGGTACGTCGACACGATTCTGCAGGTGGACAAACACTTCGGAAGGACCTTCATGGACACCCTGCACTCCGTCAAGGATAGGCTGGACAGGATCAATCCTCCACTGATTGTTCATGTGAGCCACACGGAAGGATTCTGGACGGCGGAATGTGATGAGCTTGGACTGGTCACAGAAGCGGAAAGCTATGAGGAGTTGACCGATCGCGTCTGGGCTGTTGCCCCAGAGCTTGCGCATGAAAACCTGCCGGGATTCGATGTAGATCGCTTGCGACTTGGCTTTCAGCATATCCAAGCCGCCAACATCAACGCCTGCTGATTGATGGGGCAAGGCTTCTACGGCGAGCTTCGCGCCCTTCTGCTGTCCGCCGGATGCACATTTGTCCGCCAAGGGGCCGGCAGTCACGAGATCTGGCAAAGTCCGATCAGCCAAAAGCGCTTCAGCGTCCCGGTAACGGTCGCCTCCAGATTTACGGCCAACGCAATCCTCAAGCAGGCTGGAATCGTTCATAAGATGTAGGGTGTCCGCCGCCGGCGAACTGTCAAGCAGCGTAGCATGGCGTCAGACGCCCATCATATACCCTGATATCATAGTTTTATGCCATGTGTCCGTGCGGAATCCCTCTGTAACGTATTGATTTGTATAGAGCGAAACGGCCCGTTTTCGACCCTTTTCTACGCTGTCAAAAACTGGCGCAACCCATTGATGTAGAAAGAGAAATTCCTGTCGTAAATGCTCTGCATGGTATGCACCGTGCATTGAGCATGCGGCACCGGCCGGTCATCGGCGATCAATGTGCTGCGACGAAAGCAGCAGTTCGCTCCTGCGGACGTTGCCCAGGTAGCACGAGTCGTAGATTCGACACGCGTGGGAAATTGCCGCGCGCTACCGATACGGGCACTACGACAGCCTGATCGTCGCGACCGCGATCTCGGCAGGCGTCTGGCGAAGCTGTACGGCGCTGCAGCGCGAAGCTCAGCTCGCCGGCATGCGCTCGAAGAGGGCGATCGATTCGACGTGTGAAGTCTGCGGAAACATATTGACCACGCCGGCGCCGCGTAACCGGTAATGCTTCTGGGCGACCAGAATGCCCGCATCGCGTGCCAGCGTGGCGGGACTGCAGGAAATGTAGACAATGCGCCGCGGGCCGTCAGCGTCGAGCGATTTGATCAGTTCGAGAGCACCTTCGCGCGGCGGGTCGATCAGCATCCTGTCAAAGCGGCCGAGCGCCGCCAGGCTGTCCGGCGTGGTCTCGAAGAGGTTGGCGAGGCGATACTCGGCGAGCTTGTCCAGGCCATTCGCCGCAGCGTTTTCGGTAGCGCGGCGAACCAGTTCGGCGCTACCCTCGACCCCCAGAACATGCGCGCCGGAACGGGCAATCGGCAGCGTGAAGTTGCCCAGCCCGCAGAACATGTCCGCAACGCGCTCGCCCGCTTGCGGATCAAGCAAGGCCAGGGCGCGCCGCACCAGCACGCAGTTGATCGCGTGATTGACCTGGGTGAACTCGGTTGGCGAGAAAGCGTGCTCGACCGCAAAATCGGGAAGCCGATAGGAGAGTTGCGGCCCGTCGAGCGGATAGAAGCGATAAGCCGTCGCCGGCCCCTGTGGCTGCAGGTAGAAGACCACCGCATGGCGGTCGGCGAAGTCGCGCAGCAGAGCCTCGTCCGCCGGATCGAGGGCTTCGAGAATGCGCAGCACCAGCGCCGTCATCCGCTCACCAACGGCCACCTCGATCTGCGGCAGGCGATCCCGGATCGACAGTTCGCCGATCAGTTGGCGCAGCGGCAAGAGCATCGCCGACAGGTGTGGCGGCAGAATTTCGCATTGTTTGATGTCCGCGACGTAGCTGCTTTTCTTCTCGTGGAAGCCGACGAGAACGCCACCTTTCTTCGGCACCAGACGAACGGAAAGGCGCGCTCGATAGCGGTAGCCCCAAGGCTGGCCGTAAATCGGCGCGTAGAGCTGGTCTGCCTTGATGCGGCCGAGGTGCCAGAGATTGTCCTCGAGCAGGCGCTGCTTGGCCGCGACCTGTGCCTGTGGATCGAAATGCTGCATGCTGCAACCGCCGCAGACGCCAAAATGCGGACAGCGTGGCGTCACCCGCTGCGGCGACGATGCCCGCACATGCAGCGTGCGTGCCAGCTCATAGCTGGGTTTCCGTCGATAGCTGGCGTACTCGACGCATTCGCCCGGCAAGGCGCCCTCGACGAAAACCGTTTTGCCGTCAAGACGGGTGACTCCCCGCGCCTCGTGGTCCAGCGACTCGATGGTTCCGGTAGGCATGCGACGCTTCCGCAGAGAAAACGCGTGATTTTATCCTGAATATCCGCCCGGTTCCCGAGGAGAGGCGAATTACAGGGGTGGTCGAACCTGCCTCCGCGAACCGGAATGCCCTCGGCCATCCGGCACCAGCAGATGCAGCGGCATGCGTCAGGGTCTGCAGCGAACCCGGGGCAAACCGCTTGCGAGCGCCGCGAAAACTGGCCAATGAACTTTGTGAAAAAATCCAATCAACCGATTTTTAATTATTTTTCAACATCTTCGGGATTTTCACAGGGCGCAATTGATCTCGCATAGTTGAATCACAGATGTGCCATAATCATGGCCTTTGCAGCTTGGATCGAGCGGACACGAGTTCGCATCCTGCAAAACGGCCTGATGAATTGCCCGGCAATGAGGCAAAGCACAAGTGATCGGGCCCAGGAGGAGTGAATTTTTTTGCTTGTCAATGGAGGAATATCCCGTGAACAGTCTACTCAAGCTTTCCAGCCTGATCGATGGGCTCACCGAGCTCATCGGCAAGGCCATCATCTGGCTGGTCCTGGTCGTTACACTGATCGCCGCCGGCAATGCGGTCATGCGTTACACCATCAACTACAGTTCGAACGCCTTTCTCGAGATCCAGTGGTACCTGTTTTCGGCGATTTTTCTCTTTGGCGCGGGCTACACGCTGAAACGCAACGAGCATGTGCGCATTGACCTGATTGCCGGCCGCCTGTCGAGAAGAGGCCAGACCTGGATCGACATTTTCGGCATCATCTTTTTCCTGCTGCCGATGGCAATCGCCGTGATGTACTTGTCGTGGCCGATCTTCCTGCTCGCGCTGCACAACAACGAGCAGTCGAGCAACGCGGGCGGCCTGGTGGTCTGGCCGGTTCGTCTGCTGGTGCCGATCGGCTTCTTCCTGCTGGTGATTCAGGGCATCTCCGAGTTGATCAAACGCATCGGTTTCCTGCAGGGCAAGTGCCCTGACCCGAGCGCAAAGACGCACCAACCGACGCCTGAAGAAGAACTGGCACTCGCCATCAAGGCCCAGAAGGGAGAACTGTGATGACCGAGTTCCTGATCGCCAACATGGCGCCGATCATTTTCGTTTCGATGGTCATCTTCCTGCTCGTCGGTTTCCCGGTCGCTTTTGCGCTGGCGGCCAACGGCATCTTCTTCGCGTTGATCGGCATCGAACTCGGCCTGCTCGGCCCGCAACTGTTCCAGGCATTGCCAGACCGCATCTTCGGCATCATGAACAACGATACCTTGCTGGCGATCCCATTCTTCACCTTCATGGGACTGATCCTGGAGAGGTCAGGCATGGCCGAAGACCTGCTCGACACCATCGGCCAGCTTTTTGGACCGCTGCGTGGCGGCCTGGCCCTCGCGGTGATCTTCGTCGGCGCGCTGCTCGCCGCAACGACCGGCGTCGTCGCGGCCTCGGTGATCTCGATGGGTCTGATCTCGCTGCCGATCATGCTGCGCTACGGCTATGACAAGAAACTCGCATCCGGCGTCATTGCCGCTTCCGGAACGCTGGCGCAGATCATTCCCCCTTCGCTGGTGCTGATCATCATGGCCGACCAGTTGGGCAAGTCGGTGGGCGACATGTACAAGGGCGCCTTCCTGCCAGGCATGGCACTGACCGCCTTCTACGTCGGCTATATCGTGCTGGTGGCGATTTTCAGGCCGCGCTGGACGCCGGCCCTGCCACTCGAAGCGCGGACCTTGCGCGGCGGCAAGCTGCTGCTGCGCGTACTGACGACACTGGTCCCGCCGCTGCTGCTGATCTTCCTGGTACTCGGCACGATCTTTCTCGGCATCGCGACGCCGACCGAGGGCGGAGCGATGGGTGCAACCGGTGCCCTGATCATGGCGCTGGCACGCCGGCGCCTGTCGTGGAAACTGCTCAGGCAGGCGATGGACACGACCGCCAAGCTGACCACCTTCGTGGTCTTCATCCTGGTGGGCGCACGCGTTTTCTCGCTGACCTTCTACGGAGTCGATGGCCACAAATGGGTCGAGCACCTGCTCACCGGCCTGCCGGGTGGCGAAATCGGTTTCCTGATCGTCGTCAATGTCCTGGTTTTCCTGCTCGCCTTCTTCCTCGATTTCTTCGAGTTGTCATTCATCGTCGTGCCGCTGCTGGGCCCGGTTGCGCAGGCACTCGGCATCGACCTGATCTGGTTTGGTGTTCTGCTGGCGGTCAACATGCAGACTTCGTTCATGCACCCGCCTTTCGGTTTTGCGCTCTTCTACCTGCGCTCGGTGGCACCGGCGTCGGTCAAGACCACCGATATCTACTGGGGAGCGATCCCTTTCGTCTGCATCCAGGTGATCATGGTCGGGATCCTCATCTTCTTTCCGCAACTCGTCACCATCGGCCTCGACGAGGACACCAAGGTCGATCTCGATTCGGTGCAGATCGAGATGCCGACTTCCGATTACGGCACCTCCTCCACGCCACCGGGTTTCGAGAGCCCGAAAGAGGCTTCTTCCCCTGCCGCTTCGGAAGATGCGGCCAGCAAGGCCGTGCGCGATGCGATGAAGCAGGATCAGGCGAAGTAACCTCCGCCGCCTCTCGGCGACTGCTCGACGGTCGGAGATCGTCGAGCAACCTCACGGGTGATGGCCATGAAAAAAGGAACGGAGGCTTTGGCCTTCGTTCCTTTTCTTGCGCAGTCTAGCGATATGGCAGCAGTGACCGACTGCTGCCTAGCGCTTGCTGTACATGTAGCTGGCGTACGAGCCTTCGGCGATGCGGTGCCAGAGGTTCTGGTCGTCCATGAACTTTTTGTAGTCGTCGTAGACTTTCTTGAACTGGGCATTCGATGCCGAGGTCTCGGCATACAGATCCATCGCCGCCTTGTAGCAGGCGTCCATGACTTCTTTCGGAAACTGTTTCAACTGTGTTCCCGAACCGACGAGTTGTTTGAGTGCCGTCGGGTTCTTCGAGTCGTACTTGGCCACCATGTCGACGTGCGCGTCGGCACAGGCGATTTGCAGAATGGCCTGGTATTCCTTCGGCAGTTCGGCCCACTTTTTGAGACTGATATAGGCCGATACCTGCGGGCCGCCCTCCCACCAGCCGGGGTAGTAATAGAACTTGGCCACCTTGTTGAATCCAAGCTTTTGGTCATCGTAGGGGCCGATCCATTCGGCCGCGTCGATCGTCCCCTTTTCGAGCGCCGGATAGATGTCGCCACCGGGGATCTGCTGCGGCACGGCGCCCAGCTTGCTGAGCACGGCACCGGCGAAGCCACCGATACGGATCTTCAGCCCCTTGAGGTCGGCAGATGTCTTGATCTCCTTGCGATACCAGCCACCCATCTGGGTCGTGGTGTTGCCACAGGGGATGGTCATGATGTTCGACTTGGCAAACACCTCGCCGAGCAATTTGCTGCCGTTGCCGTAACGCATCCAGGCGTCCATCTGGCGGTTGGTCATTCCGAAGGGAACGGCCGTCTCAAGCGCGTAGGTGGGATCCTTGCCAAAAAAGTAGTAAGAGACAGTATGCCCCATTTCAACGGTACCGTCCTTGACGGCATCGAACACCGCCGGCCCGGGAACGATTTCGCCGCCGGCAAAAACCTGAATCTGGAACTTGCCGCCAGTCGCTTCGGCGACCCGCTTGGCCATGTGCTCGGCACCTCCGTAGATGGTGTCGAGGCTCTTCGGGAAGCTCGAAGCCAGGCGCCACTTGACCGTCGGGGCATTCTGGGCAATCGCCGGCATGGCCATCGAACCGACCGCAAGGCCAGCACCCGCATTCTTCAAAAAGGAACGTCTTTCCACAATTTGTCTCCTATAGGTTTTTGTAAACGAACTGCCCGTCGATTATAGCGAAAGCGGTGATGCGCGAAATAAAGATCAAGTCCGTAAACTGCTGCAAATCGGGTGGCGATCGCCACCGCTTCGCTTCGGTACGATGACGCTGTCGAGACGTTGATCGACCGACGGAGAGAAACGATGGCTGGGCATGGTGAATCCGGCTCCCCGCAGGAACCCGAAAACTGGGGGCAAGGCGCTCCTCTGGAAGCCTGGATACCCGTCTGATACGCTGGCGGGCGCCTGCGACAAAGGCTGGGCGGTTGCGCCTGACTCGCATTTCACGCACTACCGCTCGTGACCAGTTATGATGGCCCCTGTCAGGTCGCTGGTGACCGTTTTCCTTATCTTCCTGCCATGCCAAGGCACCCCATGACCGAAAATGATGAAATTCTGGCCATACCGCTGTGGATCAACGGCCACGCCTATCTGACGATGGCGCCGGCCTTTTTCGATGTCCGTGATCGGCGCACCGGCCAGATCAGGCGCCGTACGCCGCTGTGCGGCACGGATCAGGCGCTGACCGCCGTTGCCTCGGCCCAGGCCGCATTGCCCGCCTGGGCGGCGCTGACGATCGCGGCCAGGGCGACGCTGCTGGCGGCGCTGGCGGCGGCGCTGGCGACATACGCAGAACACTTTGCCGGCTTGATCGCGGAGGAAACCGGCAAAGACGCCGCGTCGGCGTCGGCCGAGGTCGAGCAGTCGCTACGCGTGCTGCAGGCGGCTGCGGCCGGCAGCGTCGCGACTGGCGGCAGCGGTGTCGTGGCAGTCATCTGCGATGACCAGGCACCCTTGCTCGGACCCCTGCAGCTTTCCGTTCAAGCGCTGCTGGCGGGAGCGACGGTGGTCGTCAGGCCCAGCCCCAAGGCTCCGTCGGCAGCGTTTGCACTGGCCGAACTGACGGCGCGCAACGGTTTTCCTGGCGGCGTGTTGAACATCCTGCACGGTGACCTGGCGGCAATCGAGGGCCTGTGTACCGCCTCGGCGGTGGGCCTGCTGCTGTTTTCCGGTGATCCCGCCCTGGGCAGCAAGGTGGCTGCCATCGCCAGCCGCCACGGCAAGCCGTTTGTGGACTAACGGTCATGACTTTTCCAGGCGCCTCCGGTTTTGAAAGTCATGACCGTTTCCTCCCTCCCCCGACCCTGCACTCGCAAGAGGGAGGGGAAATTCGTGAGTCGCTGACGCAACTTTCACATTGAGCCATGCACCGAATTGTCCATCTCGAAGGCGAGTCGATCATCGCCGACCTGCGCCGGCCGGATTTTCCCCATCACTGGGTCGAACATGCGACCACGCTGCAGCCGCAGGTCGCAGAGCGGCTCACCGGGGCGACGATTGCAATCGTCAACAAGCTGTCGATCGGCGCTGAACTGATTGCCGTACTGCCGGCGTTGCAGATGGTCGCGGTTGCGGCGACCGGCACCAACAATGTCGATCTCGATGCTTGCCGCGCCCGCGGCATCGTCGTTTCGAACATCCGCGGCTATGCCGTGCATACCGTACCCGAGCATGTCTTCGCGCTATTGCTGGCGTTGTCGCGCAATGTCGTTGCCTATCGGCAGGCGGTGGCTGCCGGCAATTGGCAACATTCCAGGCAGTTCTGTTGTCTCGATTATCCGATCCGCGACCTGCACGGTGCCAAACTGGCGGTCATTGGCAGCGGCAATCTCGGCGGAGGCGTCATCAGGCTCGCCGAGGCCTTCGGCATGCGCGTGCTGCGCTGCGAGCGCAAGGGCGCGCCAAGCGTGCGCCCCGGCTATACCGCTTTCGACCAGGCCTTGCACGAAGCCGACGTGGTCTCGCTGCATTGCCCACTGACTCCCGAGACGAAGAACCTGCTGGGGGAACCCGAATTGCGGGCCATGCGGCCTTCAGCACTGCTGATCAACACGGCGCGCGGCGGCCTGGTCGATGAAGCGGCGCTGGCCCAGGCGCTGCAGCAGGGCTGGATCGCCGGTGCCGGTTTCGATGTTCTGAGCGTCGAGCCGCCGAGCACCGGCAACGTCCTGCTGGCACCGCAATTGCTCGCGCGACCGAATTTCCTGCTGACCCCGCATGTGGCCTGGGCCAGCCGGCCAGCGATGCAGGCCCTCGCCGACCAATTGACGGCCAATCTCGAAGCCTTCAACCGCGGTGAACCGCAGAACCAGGTTGTCTGATTCAGGGCACCCGTCTGGCCAGGGACTCGGCGGGCACTGGCTCTCAGGCACGGGAGGCGACACGCCTGCGCGTGTGTTGGCCTGGCGTGTACCTGCCGCCGGAGACGCGGTCCTGCCGCAATTCGGCAACGGAAAGCGCGCCGCGCTCGCGCAACAGCCGCAGATAATCGGGGCGCCGCTTGCCGTATTTCACTGCCAGGCGATCCAGGTAGCAAAGCCAGGCGTCCGGATCGGCCTGGTCTGCCGCCTGTGCTGTTTCGGGCAGTTTGACATTCCAGACCTCGTAGCGGTAAACGAAGACTGCCCAGTCGTACAGCAACTCGTCGCTGGTGTGTATTGGCACGGCGTTGGGATTGACACCGGCGTCAAGCAGAAGGCGCAACATCTCGGTGTCCATGTTCAGAACCGCCACGATCAGCGGGCTGGAACCATCCCGGCTGCGCGCATGGGGATCAGCACCCAGGCATAACAATTCCTTGACCACCGCGTACTTGGGCGTTTGGGGGCAAAACTCCAGGTCACCGATCACTCGCTCAAGTATCGTATCGCCGAAGCGATCCGTGCCATTCAAGTCAAAACCCGCGGCCACCTGGGCACGTATCGCACCGATCTCTCCCGCACACGCACTTGCTATGAAGGTCTCAACCCGATTCTCGTGATCAGTTCCTGGCTGTCTCATGTCGTTCATTCGTCACTCCTTCACGCCACCGCTCGACTCCACAGGGAAAACGCTCTCTTCAACCGTTCGGGGCGAATACCCATCATAAGAGTTATTCGGGCCGAATCCATAGTGGAAATACTCCTGTTGCTGGCGGGAATCTTTCCCGGTTGGCGTGCAGGGAGAGCATCCGCGGCGGCAGGCCGGCACCGTTGATCTCGGGTCTCTGCAGGCGTTTGGCAAACCCGCATGCCCGTCTCGAGCATTCAATGGGGTGGTGCCAGGGGTCGCTGTTGGGGAGTGTTTGAGAGATAATCAGGCGGTGACCACACCGCCCACCCGTCAGCTTGCGGACGCACTGTCCGCTCTCAACCTCGCGGTCTGCAGCAGGACGGGCGGCGATGGCCCTTGGCGCGGCCGGCACCAAGGTCGACCGGTAGCCGGCTGCGTGACCCGGCGCAGCCGCTTAAGGAACGTGCAGAGGCGGCAGTGGCCAACACCGATTCGGCAGGGGGCCGCATGCACTCGCTGATCGACTCGCAGTGCGATTCGATCGCCGTGCTCGACGAACACGGGGTGATCATCAGCGTCAACCAGGTGTGGCGCACCTTTGCCGAAAGCAACCGCGGCAGTGAGGCACTGGCGGCCGGGGTCGGCATCGATTACCTGGCGGCAGTGCGCAGGGCAGCCGCGACCGATTCGCTGG
>NZ_JDSS02000019.1:283662-285279 GCF_000584955.1 Candidatus Accumulibacter vicinus | reverse complement strand
GTGCGGCACTGGCGGCCGGGGTCGGCATCGATTATCTGGCGGCATTGCGCAGGGCGGCCGCTATCGATTCGCTGGCAGCGGCTGCCCTGCGCGGCTGTGAAGAGGTTCTGGCGGGACGGCAGACGCTGTTCACGCTTGAGTACCCCTGCCATTCTCCAGATCGCGAACGCTGGTTCGAATGTTACGCCACTCCCTTGCTGGGTGCCATCAAGGGAATGGTCGTCGGTCATCGGGACATCAGCGCCCGCAAGCTGGCCGAGAGGGTGCCCGAGGAGCGTCGCTCCGAGCGGCACCAGAATGAGCGCGACCTGAACGCGGTGCTGAACAGCGTCTCGTCGATGATCGGCTACTGGGACCGCAATCTGCGCAACCGCTTCGCCAATCATGCCTATCGCGACTGGTTCGGCATCGATCCGGCGACGATCCCGGGCAAACATATCCGCGAGGTGATCGGCGAGGAACGCTACCGCCTCAACCTGCCCTACATCGAAGCCGTACTGGGTGGCGCAGCACAGCAATTCGAGCGCGCCATCCCGTCGCCGGATGGCCGTTCGGTGAACCATGCCCTGGCCCGTTACATTCCCGACATCATCAACGGCGAGGTGCAGGGGTTCTTCGTCGAGGTCGTGGACGTGACCCCGATCAAGCGCAGCGAGCAGGCCCTGCAGCGCGCCCAGGAACTTGGCCGGCTCGGCAGTTACCTGATCGAACTGCCCTCGGAATCCTGGATTGGCAGTCCGATGCTGGAGCGGATATTCGGCATCGGCCCGGCGTGTGAACATACCGTCAGCAGCTGGGAGCGGCTGCTCCATGCGGCGGACCGGCAGGCAACGCTCGATTACTTCCACCAGGTCGTCGCCGAGCGGGGAGTATTCGACCGCCAGTACCGGATCATTCGACCCAGCGACGGCATGGTGCGCTGGATGCACGGCCTCGGTCAGGTCGAGTGCGCCGCCAATGGAAAAGCCCTGCGCATGGTCGGCACCGTCCAGGACATCACCGAGCGCAAGCTGGCCGAAGAGGCGACGCAGCTCCTGCTTGACGAGAACACTCGCCTGGTGCGCCAACTGATCTCGGTGCAGGAACGTGAGCGAGCGGAGCTGGCCCGCGAACTGCACGATGAACTTTCCCAGCACCTGACGGCGATTCGCGCCTTTGCCGGAGCCATTCAGCGCAATGGCGGACACGATCGCGAATGGGTCAAGACCGCAGCGCAGGCGATCGAGGATTCCGCGCGCGCCATCTACCAGGTGTCGCACCGCCTGATGGAAGGCCTGCATCCCAACATTCTCGACGCCGCCGGCATTGTCGAAGCGCTTGCCAGCCTGCTCGAGGTCTGGGGACAACAGCATCCGGAGATCGAGTGGCGAGCCTCACTGGATCGGGAGCTGGTCTGTCCGACAGCGCCGGTGCGGGTGGCCATCTATCGCATCGTCCAGGAGTGCCTGAACAATGTCACGCAACATGCACACGCTAAGCGGCTGCGGGTCGTCCTCGCCAGACGGCAGCACGGCGAGTCCCTTCGGCTGCTCATCCGGGACGATGGCGTCGGCATGGATGTGGGCGCACCGCAGTAACCGTTCACACCCCCGCAAAAATTCACGCGCAGCGGCAAGT
>NZ_JDSS02000019.1:258668-283637 GCF_000584955.1 Candidatus Accumulibacter vicinus | reverse complement strand
GCAGAAGCGGATGAAGGGGAGACGGAAACCGGGGAGGTAAGGGAAGAGACGGCCCAATCGGAAGAGAAGTCCCCATCAGCGCCGAAGGCGGCAAAGAAGAAGGCCGGCAAGCAGCTCGGCAGTCCGGGCTTTGGCCGTACCCAGAAACTGACGGTCACCGCCACTTGCGAGCACCGACCGGAGCACTGTGCGGCGTGTGCTTTAGCGCTGGCGGCGGACGCCAAGTCAGAGGCTTACACGGGCTGGGACGAAATCGACCTTGCCCCGCCGGTAGAAGGCAGGATAGGGCTGATGTTCAGTGTCACGCGTCATCTCCTGCTCGAAGTGGAGTGTACCTGTGGTCATGTCAGCCGTGCGCAGCCCTGGCGGGCACCGCCGAACAGCCAGTGGGAGAAGGTCGAGCTGGGCGAGTGGCGCCTGGTGGGTCCCCAATTGGCCGGAGTCCTCGTCTTCCTCGGGCTGCGCATGCGCCTGTCGCGGGCGCGTATTCGCGAGGGGCTGATGGAATTGTTCGGCCTGATGCTGAGCACCGGCGTGATCGACGAGACGATCCGGGAAGCGGGGCGCGCCAGTTTCCCGCTGGAGGACCTGTTGGTGGCGGACATCGTGCCGGCGCCGCAACTGAATGTGGATGAAACCTCGTGGAAGGAATCCGGCCTGCGGCTGTGGCTGTGGGCTTTGGTCACAACCCACACGGTGCTGTTCCTCATTGGCCCGCGCACCGCGGAAATGCTGGAGAACGCCTTGCAAGACGGCTATCACGGCATTCTCATCAGCGATGGCTACGTCGTCTACCGCGCCTGGAAAAACCGCCTGCGCTGTTGGCCGCATCTGATGCGCAAATTGCGAGGCCTGGCCGAATCGACCGATAGACGGGTGGCCGGGGTCGGCAAGGAAATGGAAGGCCTCATGCAAACGCTGATGGACGCCATCTACGCGGCGAGGATCGATCCGCCGCCGGAAGGGCTGCCTGTGCGCTACGCGGTCGACCTCGCGCGGCTCCGGCACCTATGCGAGGCGCATTGGATGGATGCCCACCCGGCGCTACGCAGCGTCGTGCGCGAATTTCTCTACGACTGGGACGTGATCCTGCGCCCGGTCGCCGAGCCCCCTCTGCCGCTTTCCAACAACGCCGCCGAACAGGCGCTGCGCCACTGGGTGATTGCACGCCACATCAGCCACGGTACCCGCTCCGAAGCGGGGTCTCGCGCCTTCGCGCTCCTGGCCAGCGTCATCGAAACCTGCCGCCGTCGTGGGGCATCCTCCTGGCGCTACCTCGGCACCGTCATCGCCGCCGCGCGCAAGGGCTTGCCGCTCCCGCCGCTCCCAGCCATCCCGGCAGCAGCATAGGGGGAGTGAACGATTACGCACCGCATGCGGGCTTCGGTCTGCTCGGCATGCGCGAACGCGTCCTCAGTCTCGGCGGCTCGCTGCAGATCCGCAGTTGGCACGGCGGGGGCACGCGCGTGCGGGTGATCCTGCCGAACGTGGGTAGCCCTTCTGAAATCGCGATCGGGTCGCGTCAGGGTTCGATCAGACCCTGACGAATGGCCATGCGTGCCATTTCTGCGAGACTCGAAACGCCGAGCTTGGCCCGGATCTGGGTGAAATGGTTGCTGACCGTCTTGCTGCTCAAATTGAGAATACTCGCGCATTCGGGCAGCGTGTGACCCTCGCTGAGCAGCCTGAAGACCTGGAATTCGCGTTGCGTCAGGCGGTTGAACTGCGCGGCACCCGACGGGCGGTGACGCTCGAGCAGCGCCGGCAACAGGTCGGCGCTGACGAAGGATTCGCCCTTCGCCACTTGCTTGAGCCCCAGCAACAGCGTTTCAACGTTGCTGCCCTTGGTGACGAAACCCATGGCGCCGGCCTCGAGCGCTCGTTCGAGCAGCACCCGCGAATCGTGCACGCTATAGACCAGGACGGCGGCCTGTGGATCAAGCTTGCGAATGCGTCGGATGGCTTCGATGCCGCCGAAGCCTTCCATGCTGAGGTCCATGACCACGGTGTCCGGACGGTGCTTGCGGTAGGCGGCGTAGGCCGCCTCGCCGCTGTCCACTTCCGCCAGTACACGCAGGGCAGGATCGGAATCGATCAGGCTGCGCAGGCCGGCACGCAGGGCCGGGTGGTCGTCGACCACCAGCACCGTGACTGGTGTCCGTTTCGCTCCGGCAGAGATACCTTCTTGCCCGTCCATGTGCCCTCTCCCAATTCACTACGCCACGGCTCAGTACCCGGCACTCATTTGAGAATTTTCAGCAAGTTGGAAAAACCATCGGTCCACACCGCGAAGCCCGGTCGCGGCGCAAGCGGCACTGCCCCCTTGATCTTCTCCAGCAGACCCGCCGCCGGTTCGGGTCGGGCAATCATCACCCAGACCGAATCGCGGCAGAAGGCATCGTCCGCATCCGCATCGAGTTCGACAATCAGGGCGCGCATGCCGAGCTGCCGGGCGGCCGCGGCAACAACCGGTCGCAGGTCGAGATAGCGGTTGGTGATATGCACGGCCAGCACACCATCGTTCTTGAGGTGGCGCAGATAGGTCTGCATGGCTTCGATGGTCAGCAGATGCGTCGGGATCGAGTCGCCGGAGAAAGCATCGATCGCCAGCAGATCGAAGTGCTGGACTGCTTCGCTTTCGAGCATCAGGCGACCATCGCCAAGCACCGGAACGATCTGCGCTGCGCTATCCGCAAGGTAGCTGAAGTCCCTGCGGGCCAGGTCGAGTACCTGTTCGTTGATTTCGTACATGCGCATTTCGTCACCCGCCCGACCGTAGCTGGCGAGGGTTCCGGCGCCTAAACCAAGCACCCCGATCTTCCGCGGCTGCTCAATGGCGAGGCTGAGCAGCGCCTGGCCAATTCCCGATTTCTCGCAATAGTAGGCCGTGGGTCGCCGGCTGTAGGCAGGGGAGATGAACTGTTCGCCGTGGTAAATCTCCCCGTGCAACATCGTGCGCTTCAGACCCAGCGCTTCGTCGTTCCTGTCGAGCACACGCAACTGGCCGTAGAAGTTGCGCAGCACATGTCGGTAGTTTTCGACGTAGTCGACCGAGATCCCTGCCAGACGGTAGCCGTAGGCAAGCAGCACGGCCACCAGCAGCCAGCGCCACGCCGGTTTGAGATTGCGCCAGAGAACGATGACCACCAGCAGAGCGCAGAGGAACAGGCCGATCGGCAGTTCGAAGTAGGCCTCGAACACGGCCGGCGCCAGCAGGCCGACGAAGCTCCCGCCGAGCGCCCCGCCAATCGAGAGCATCAGGTAGAACAGGGTCAGGTGGCGAACCGCTGGCCGGCGCCTGACCAGCTCGCCGTGACAGACCATGCAGAAGACGAACAGGGACAGGGACATCACGGCAATCAGGATCGGGACCGGCAGGCTGCCGCCGTCGAGAACCCGGTCAAGGGCCAGCAAGGCGATCGGCAGCGCCACGAGAAACCCGGGCCGGTAGTAATACCGCGGGGCATCGAAGCAGAGGATGAAACTCAGGAGGTAAAGGCTCAGCGGCAAGACCCACAGGAAAGGGACTGGCGCGACATCCTGCGTCAGATGGCGGGTCATTGCCAGCAGCAGGATCGAGGCGGTCATCGCCAGACCAACCCACAACAGACACTCGCGCCATGCCGGGCGCGGCGCCACCTCGGCGCGGGGCCGTTCGACTTCGCTTGCCACCCCTGTCCACGACTGCCAGGCGCTGCCCAGACACGCCAGGACGAAGAGCGCGTATGCCGCCGACCAGGCCCAGGCCTGTTCAAAAACCGGGAAGTACGGTTCAACGAGTACCGGGTAGCTCAGCAGCGCGAGCATCGATGCCAAATTCGAGAGCGCGTATAGCCGGTAGGGCATCAGGCTCGCAAACGATCGTGCGTACCAGGCCTGCATCAGCGGCCCGGTGGTCGACAGCAGCAAATAGGGCATGCCGACCGCCGAAGCCAGCACGACGAGCACGTTCCAGGTCGGGTGAGCAAACGCCGCTTCCTTCCACGCCGGGTCGGCAATGACCGGCAGGGTCGCCAGACTCAGGAGCAGCAGGACGGCATGCACGACATTCTGGCGGCGGGGGGAAAGCCACTCGTGCAGCAGATGGACGTACAGGTAGCCGAGCAGCAGTTCGGCCTGAAAAAAGACCAGGCAGGTACTCCACACCGACGACGAACCACCAAACCACGGCAGGATCATCTTGGCGATGATCGGCTGAATCTGGAACAGCAGGAAGGCCGAGAGGAAAACGGTGGTGGCGAAGCTGATCATCGAGACTTTCGAGACTTTCGAGGCTTGCGCGCGGCGCTCAGGACTGCGGTGGCGGGGCTGCCGGCGGCGCGTGCCACCCCTCGGGAGGCACGACTATATTGTTGCGGGGCTGACTGACGAAGTGCGGCGACATGATCTGCACTCCGTAGGTATTGAACTGGTCCTGGATGTTGGCATGCAGCGCCGACAATACTGGAACCCGTTCGAGCGGCTTGTCCATATGCGCGAACAGTTCGTATTCGACATACCAGTCGGCGAGACTGCGCTGATAGACGAACGGCTTGGGGACCGCCCGCAAACCCGGTGTCTGCTCGGCGGCGGCGATCAGCATCGCATGCACCTGCCGCCACGGCGTATCGTAGCCGATGGTCACCCGGGTCGACACCAGCGTGCCACGCGCGCCGGCCAGACGCGAGTAGTTCCGGATCGGATTGCCGACGAGAACCGCGTTGGGGATCGTCACTTCCTCGTTGCGCATGTTGATGATCTTGGTCGACAACGCGCCGACCTCGCTGACCACACCGACATGGTCGCCGATGTCGACGAAATCCCCGACCGACAGCGCGCGCGAATAGACCAGCACCAGACCACTCATCAACTGGTTGACGATCCCGGCCGAGCCGAGCGTCAGCATGAAGCCGAACATCACCGACAAGCCCTTGAAGGCGTCGCTGTCGGACATCGGAATGAACGGGTAGGCGATGGCGATCCCCAGACCCCAGACCAGGATGCTGACGATCCGGTGGGTTGCGGTGACCGTCTCCGGGTGCAGTCCGGGCACCTGCACGCGGCCTTCCCTGGCCGCCTTGAAGAAGTTGCCAAGCGCATCGTTGAAGGCCTTGGTCAGGAACAGGATGACCAGTGCCGTGGTCAGCGCCGGCATGGCGTCAAGCAGGCCGACACCGAGGGTTTCGAGCAAGCCGAACAGAAAGTCGCTCAGGCGGTCGCCGAGCGGCTCGGTGAGCGGGAAGCGCGCCAGCACGTAGGTCAGCCAGAGATAGGCGATGCTCAACCACAGGAAGCCCATCAGCAATTGCGCGAGCCGCTGCACCAACAACCAGCCATGACGCGCCCAGCGAAGCCGGCTGGAGGCATTCTCGGCTTCGATGACTTCCTGCAAATGGTGCACCATCAGCACCGTCGCGCGGCGAATCAGCCACAGCAGAAGCAGCGCAATGGTGGTGGCCAGTACCGACAGTCCGGCTCCCTTAAGCAGCACCATCGGACGATGCTGCTCGCTTGCCGCCTGCAGCGCGGCTTGCATCTCACTGGCCGCCCGCCGCCCCGCTTCGTCGAGCGAGAGCTTCTCGTCGGGGTCCAGATCCCCTTCCAGGACGTTGAAGAGAACCGATTGCCCAATCCGCACACTGATTCCACGCTTGCCGTCAACCGTGAACGGCGTCACTTCGACCGGCTGCTCCATCTGGTTCGCCGCCAGAGCATCGAGGCGGGCCAGCGCCCTGCGGACGCGCGTCTCGGGGGTCATTCCCACCAGCGTCGTTCGGAAGGTGACGATCGGCCGGAAGTGGTAGTGGAGGGTCGCTTCCCGCAGACCGGCCGAGTCGGCGAGAACCGGAGGAACCAGGAGCAGACAGCACAGCAGCCATGACCGCGCCGCGAACCACTTCGACAAGGGCGTGTTCGCCCACATGACTAGGCCGTCCCGCCGACCGTCAAGCCGTCAATGCGCAGGGTCGGCTGGCCAACGCCCACCGGCACGCTCTGGCCATCCTTCCCGCAAGTACCGACGCCGGGGTCGAGACGCATGTCGTTGCCGATCATCGACACCTGTTGCATGGCCTCCGGTCCGCTGCCGATCAGGGTCGCCCCCTTGACCGGTGAGCCCACCTTGCCGTCTTCGATCAGGTACGCCTCGGACATCGAGAAGACGAACTTGCCATTGGTGATGTCTACCTGCCCGCCACCGAAATTGACCGCATAGATGCCCCGCTTGACCGATTTGATGATCTCTTCGACGCTCTTGTCGCCATTCAACATCGCGGTGTTGGTCATGCGGGGCAGCGGCAGGTGCGCAAACGACTCGCGGCGACCATTGCCGGTCGGGGAAACACCCATCAGCCTGGCGTTGAGACTGTCCTGCATGTAGCCCTTGAGGATGCCGTCTTCGATCAATACCGTACGCTGCGTCGGATGGCCTTCGTCATCGATGTTCAGCGACCCACGCCGTTCGGCCATCGTACCGTCATCGATGATGGTGACTCCCGGAGAGGCCACGCGGCTGCCGATGCGGCTGGCAAAGGTCGAACTGCCCTTGCGGTTGAAATCGCCTTCCAGTCCATGCCCCACCGCCTCGTGCAGGAGGATGCCCGGCCAGCCGGAGCCCAGGACAACCGTCATCGTACCCGCCGGCGCCGGGCGCGCGACGAGATTGGTCAGCGCCTGATGCACGGCTTCGCGTGCGTAACCTTGCAGCACGGCATCGCTGAAACAGTCGTAATCGGTACGGCCACCGCCGCCCGCCGAACCCTGTTCGCGCTGGCCGGCTGCTTCGACGATGACCGTCAGCGAGACCCGTACCAGCGGTCGAATGTCGGCCGCCAGCCGGCCGTCGCTGCCAGCCACCAGGATCACCTCGTATTCGCCGGCGAGATGCGCCATCACCTGCGTCACCCGCGGGTCTTCGGCGCGTGCCAGCGTCTCCAGACGTTCGAGCAGCCTGACCTTGCTGGCCGCGTCGAGCGAAGCGAGCGGGTCCTGCGGCACATACAAGCGATGCCCGCTGCGTCTCTTCAGCGTCGGCACGCGCCGCTCCTGCCCGGCCGCGGCAATCGCCCGCACCGCCGCGGCGGCATCGCCGAGGGCCTGGACGCTGATATCGTCGGAGTAGGCAAAAGCCGTTTTCTCACCCGACAGGGCGCGTACCCCGACCCCCTCGTCGATGCTGAAACTGCCGGCCTTGACGATGCCCTCCTCGAGGCTCCAGGCCTCGGAACGGCTGTACTGGAAATAGAGGTCGGCATAATCGACCTGGTGCGCCATGATTTTCCCGAAGACCCGTGTCAGGTCTGCGACATCCAGGCCGTAGGGCGTGAGCAGGGTTTTTTTGGCCTGTGCGAGCAGGGTTTGAGCGTTTGTGGTCATTGAATTTCCATGGTTGCTGCCGTTGCCGTGCAAGTCGCGTCAGCGACTCGCGAATCTTTCCTCATCCGCATGCGGGAGGGCGGCCAGGGTGAGGGATCGCACCGTCGCTTACATGACGCGGTGCCCGAGCGCCGGCAGGCTGGCGCGGACTTCGTCGAGGCGTGCTCGTTCGAGGTCGGCGATGACGATTCCTGGTCCTTTGAGCTTGCGATCAAGGATATTTCCCCAGGGATCGACGAGCATGCTGTTGCCGTGCGTCTCGCGCCCGTTTTCGTGGCGACCGCCCTGCGCGACGGCCAGCACATAGCACTGATTCTCGATTGCCCGCGCCCGCAACAGAATCTCCCAATGTGCCCGCCCGGTGGTTTCGGTAAAGGCTGCCGGAATGACCAGCAACTCTGTGACACCCAGCGCACGATACAGCTCCGGAAATCTGAGATCGTAACAGATCGACAGGCCAACCCTGCCAAAAGGCGTGCTGAAGGCGACCGGCTGACGACCGGCTTCGATCGTCGCCCGTTCGTCGTAGCATTCGGCAGCCTGCCGAAAGCCGAACAGGTGGATCTTGTCGTAACGCGCGGCTCGCTGCCCCTGCGGATTGTAGACCAGACTTGAATTGAGGACCTTGTCGGGATGCTCGCTCCACAGCGGCAGCGAGCCACCGATCAACCAGACGCCGTGTGCGCGGGCACTCGCGGCGAGGAAGTCCTGGATGGGTCCATGCCCATCGACTTCCCGCAGCTTGACCTTGTCGTCGTCACGCATCCCCATGATCGCAAAGTACTCGGGCAGCGCGAGCAGTTCGGCGCCCTGCAGGACCGCTTCGTCGATCAGGCGGGCGGCAGTGCGCAGGTTCTCTTCGACGCGTGGTGTCGAAACCATTTGCAGGGCAGCGACCCGCAGTGTCGGGACAGCGGGTGGGTTGCCTGGCAGATCACTGAGGCGTGTGTTCATTGCGGACTCCGGTCGGGTTTGGCGGGGATTGGCAAGTCAGCGGTCGGCGCCGGGGCCTCCGAGCGGGAGATTCTCTCCACTTTGGGGTCGTCCCATTGGCCAGTGACCAGATACTCGAAAGCAAAGACCTTGTTGAGCGGACCCTGCAGGATTTTATCCGCCAGCAGCGTGGCGATCCCGGCCAGCGGATTGATCACTGCGACCCCCAGGGCGGCGCTGCTGCCGAGTTCGGGCTGGACGGTCACCCTGAGATGCTGTGTTTCATTTTTCAGGTCGGCGTCGCCACGCATCACCACATGCGCCGCCGGGCCGTCGATTTGCAGGCGCTGGGTGTGCATCAGTCCGCTGCTGACCGTCATTTTTCCGTGAATGCTGTCGAAAGCGAAACCTTCGCTGAAGACATCACCGAAATCGAAGCTCAGCCGACGCGGCAGGCCTTGCAGGCTGATCAGGCCGAGCAGTTTGCCGGCACCGGGGTCGAGCTTCAGGAACTGTCCCTTGCTGGCATCGAGTTGCATGTCGCCACTCAGCGTCGCGTAGTCGAGCCGATCCGGTTCGCCGTTCCAGCCGATTTTCCCCTTCATCGTCGCGCTGCCGGCACGCACCGCGCCGGCGTAGCCCAGTCGGTCGAGCAACTTGCCGACATCGCTGCTCTCCAGCGTGAAATCGAGTTGCGTGCGGTTGGCCGCGCTGATCTGCCACTGCCCGCTGCCGGACAGCCTGGCATGGGGGTTGAGCAATTCGATCCTGTCGATCCGCCAGATCCCGCCATCGTTGTGGGCCTGCATATCCAGACGCCCAAAGCGATGCTTGCCGACCGTGAAGTCATCGACCACGATGTCGAGGGCCGGCAGCTTCTTGAGCGCCTCGCCGGGTTCGGCGTCCTTGCTCACCTTCTCGGGACGGCGCCATTTCTTGAACTGCGCCTTCAGCTTGCCGCTGCCCGATCCATCCCAGACAAAGTTGCCCACCGCCTGATCCGATTGCACTGCCCCCCGCCATTGTGAGGTCGCTCCCGACACCCCCATGCTGACCCGGGTGTAGGAGGTGCCGAGCAGGATGACTTCGTCCGCCTTGAGATCGACCGAGACCGGGAGGCCAGCACCGGAACCCTCTTCATCGCCGCTGCGCTGCAGCAGTGCTTGCCAATAGCCGACATCAAGTGACGGGACGCTGATCCCGACGTTGAATCCACGTTCCGGCAACGCTGCCAATGGCCGCCCAACCATGATCGCTGCCCGTTCCGGAAAAGTCTCGTCGCCCTGCTTGCGGCGGATCAACTGCATGCTGAACACATTGCCGATGGTGGCGCGCAACTGCTCGCGGCGAATCGGCTCTGCGGCACGCGTACCGGTCGTCGGCTGCGGCGCCATCTCGAAATGCAGCGCCAGCGCGTCGCCAGCGCTCTTGCCGAGAGGTGCCGGCAGGGTCGACGCGACGCCGACCAGATTCGAATCCAGCAGTAGCTCGACATCACGCTTGCGAACCCGTAACTCGGCACGATAAGCGGTGCTTCCGGACAGCTTGTCGAGCAGCGGCCATTCCGCGCGCCGCCGCAAGTCGTCCACGGCCAGCGTGCCTTCGGCAATCACCCGCACCTTGCCGTCCTGTGACCCACCGCTAATCCTGACCTGGCCACCGAACAGCTGGGCGTTGATCTCCGGTACGCGCAGGCTGGTTTCGGTGAACTGCAGGCTTCCCTTGACCTGCCGCAGGGGGGGCAGCGCCGGATCGACGTTCACTTCGTTGGCCAGCAGGGTGTAGGTACCTTCGATCCTGGATTCGCCGAGTCGTGCCTCGGCCAGGGGAATCTCCAGCGCAATATCCAGATGACCCTTGCCGCTGGCACTCATCTGGTCGGTGAAGTGGTCGATCTGGCCCGCGACCGGGCTGAGCTTGATGAACTTCAGAAATTCCGAAGTCTCTCCGTCGGCGCGCCCCTTCACCCTGAGCGTCGACACCGGCGCATCGAAGTCGGGAATCTCGGCGAGCGTCTCGGTCAATCGGGCGCCAAGAATCGTGCCACGCCGCGCCATCACCACCATGCCGGTCCCTTCGAAGCGAAGATCGGCATCGATTCCGCTGATCAACGGCCAGCCGGTGCCGTAATCCAGAGTCACTCCCTGCGCCTTGACGGTGACCAGAAACTGTCCCTGTTTGCGGTCGAGAAACGGGAACTTCGCCAGATCCCCTTTCAGGATGAGCTTGGCCTCGCTCGCCGCCCCAGCCTTGAGGGCGTCGCGCAGCCAGTGACGCGCGTCGACGTTGATCGCCGCCGGCAGGTAGCGCCAGACCGCGCGCGCGTCGGCGCGGCTGAGTGTTGCCGTCAGATCGATGCTGCCCGGTCCTTCGCCGGAGTTGAAGTAGCTGCCCTGCGCAACACCGGCCGCATCGGGTCCGGCAAACTCGGCGCGCGCCAACTCGACGTCGAACTGGCCCTTGCCGATTTTCCATCGGGCTTGTGCATTCAGGGTGTCGAGCGCGATCGATGATTCGGGAAATATGTCGGGCAGGACGATGTTGACCTTCTGCGAATGCAACTGCACGGTCCCTCCCTGCTCGCTGGCCTCGAGCGAGCCGGACAAGCCGGTAACGCCGAGAAAACGACCGCCGGGCTTGAGTGCCAGGTTGTCAAAACGGCTTTTCAGCGAATAAGCCTGCAGGTTTTCGGCGTCGCCCTGCCAGCCGACACGCAGTTCGCTGATGCGGCCACGCGGTGCGAAGTCGTTCAGCAACTGCCGTGATCCGGTATCGAGCGGCAGATAGGCCGCCAGGGCTGCGAGCGCGCCGAGTTCCAGCGTTCCGGCCGTAGCGTGACCACGCAGTACGCTGCCGGCGGTGGCTGGGCGCTGCCACTCGACGTGAAAATCGGTCGGCTCGATATGAATGGCTGGCACCGGGGAATTGCCCTCGACGGCACGCGTCACCAGTTCGATGCGACGCCCATCAACGTTTGCTCCGGTTGCTGAAAAGCGCGCGCCGAGGCGACCGGACATGTGTTCGAGTTCGAGCGCCGGCAGATTTTTTGCCAGGCGAACATTGACCCCGTTGAGCGAAAGGTCCGCCGTCAGTTCCTGCAGGTTTCCGTCGGCAAAGCCTGCCCAGGCGCGCACGGCACCGCGGCCATAAGGCAAGGCCAGCGGGTAATCGATCCAGGTGCGCCAGACCGCCAGATCGGTATAGTCGATCTGGGCAAAGAGCTGACCTTTCCAGGAGGCCAGGCGCGCACTGTCCCTACCGTGAAAATCCCCTCGCAGATCGATCCTTGACGCCAGTTCCGCCGTTGGCAGGGCGGTCAGTCCGAAGCGGTGCTGCCGCCCGTCGTTGTCGAGCGCCAGGTTCACGTCTTCGAGAATCAGCGGTGGCGCATTGCGCTGCGCGTCCTCCCAGACCACCGTTGCACCGTTGATGCGAATGCGCTTCTGGACCAGCACCCAGTCTGCGATACCGCTGTCGTTGTCCGGTTTGCCAATGGCGATGCCGGCAACGAACAGATTTCCGTCGCGGTCGCGCCGCAGATGCAGCGTCGGTTCGGTGATCCGAAACAGGCGCAGCCGCAACTGCCAACGCGGCAGCGACGACCACGAGAGGATGCTCTCGACGCGCGTCAGGGTCAGCGCCGGCTGTCCCTGCGCGTCGGCAATGCGCACATCGGAGAGGATCAGGTCGGGATTGATCCCCTGCCAGCGCGCTTCAATGCGTCCGATGCCAACCGAAAGGCCAAGCATCTGGCTGACCTGGCGTTCGATTTCCGGCCGATAAGTCTCGATGTTCGGCAGGATCAGATAGCGCAACACCAGCACCAGCAGCACGAAAGCAAAATAGAGCAGCCAGAAGGCACGCACCGCGATACGCCCGAGCCAACGCGCCGCCGGATGCGAAATCACGGGCAGCAGATGATGCAGGCGATGGTAGACCGCCGGGCGCAGCTCGTCCTGCCGCATCAGATGTGGCCAGCGCAGGAAGACTTTTGCCAACAGTCGGTAGGCGTCACTAGAATGTCGGAGTATCTGGTCAGACAGCCCATGATTGTAACGGCTTTGCCGGCCCCTGATCAGTCCCGGCAAAGCCTTTATGTACACCACCCGCAATCCCCTCTGCGCCAGCGCAGCGGCACCCCTCTGGCCGGCGGCCCAAAGGCACAGCCGCGATCTGCGCAATCTGCTCGCGGCCCGTCCGGAGATCGCCGCCTGGCTCAAGGAACACGCCCGTTGCCGCTCACCGCCCGACAGATGCGAACGACGTGTGCGCAATCCCCGGACTGCGCTTGCCAACCATTGTCACACGGGACACCCTTACCAATTGCGGGCAGCGTACTCCCTCCGGCCAGCTGGACCGTCCACGGCATCGCCAGATGAGCAATGGATCTGGCAGATCGAGCACACGTTGAACGAGCTCGCTCAGCTGGAGCGCGACGGCAAAACTGCCGATCTCGATGACATTCGCGCCCACGCGGCCAATGCCATCCCTGGGCCCCTGATCGAGGATTCCGGGATCAGAGGGGGCGATGGCGAGCCGATCCAGCGGCCGGTCACACAGGCCCTGATCAACCTCTGATTCAAACGAGAGCCCAACGATGGAGACCGGCTTCCCGCGGACATCGGCCCCTTGTTTCGCAGTTGGGTGATGCACGGATCCAGCGGTTCCCGCACGGCCGGGTGCTGCTGGCCTCCCGATTGCTCGCGCTCTTTCGCGTTGACCACCGGTGGACAGAGCAGGTTCGATTGGACGGCCGATCCGATGGCAGCCCAGGCCGCATGGGAGGGCTTCCTCTGGTCGCCTCGCCTGTACCGGTCGCTACTTGTCGAGTCTGGCCGAGTTGCGCAACCTGCCCGAGCGCAATCTTGCCGGCAAACGGCTGGAACGCCTGCTCGAAGGCAAAATCAAGAGCCGCTTTGCGGGCGACGTGGTGCAGGCGAAGAAGTTTTCCGAGTGGCTGATCAACGTGATCAAACGCTACCAGAACCGGGCGATCGAAACCGCACCGGTCATCGACGAAATCGACGAAATAATCGAGATGGCCAGGAGGTTCCCGGCGCCGGCCACCGCCTGCTTTCGGGGTGTTGGCAAGGGGCCGTGCGGAGACTTCTCGCTGCAGGCCTGCGCGGTTCGCCAGATCAGCCAAGAACGCATCCAGGGAACCGTTGATTCAGTCGCAGCCTATCCGCATACTATAATTTCGGCATTCCCGCCCGTCGGGTGGCGAGATGAAGCAGATCAGTTTTTCCCAAGTAGATTCGGAAGGCACGAAATGGACGAGGCAACCCCGTGGGCAGGAGTTCTTGCGGTTCATTGCGCGGCGCTACCGAAAGTGAAGCGGGGTTGCGAGGCACATTGATCAGCGAATCTTTGGTGTCACGAATGGAGAGAACATGAAAAACTATGCCTTGCTGGCCGTGTTGTGGATTTGTGGTTTTTCAAACGCATTTTCCGCCGAAGGAATCAACCGGAAAATGATTATCACAACCCAGGAGTGGGCACCCTACCATTTCAAGCTGCCAAGTGGCGAAGTCGGCGGCGAGGCGACAGAAGTGGTGAAAAGGGTTCTCGACGAGATGAACATCAAGTATGAAATTACGATCTATCCATGGGCAAGAGCCCAGGCGATGGTGAAGGATGGCGAAGCGGATGCTTTTTTTGCCGCCTCGTGGAACGAGGAGAGAAGCTCCTACGCCGTTTTGTCGAAGGTTTTCGTGCCGCAAAAATGGTATTGGTTCCTGAACAAGGATTCAAATCTTGACCCAAATAGTCGGGAATTCCAGAAAAGCGAGCCGGTGGCCGTTCTGCTTGGCACAAACATGCAAAAATATCTGCGCGACAACAATTACATAATCTCGGGAACGCCGGGCGACATGGATGCGTTGGTCAAGATGCTGGACGCCAAAAGGATCAAAGCCGTACTGGTAAACGACAAGGTGATCGAGGAGTACTTCGCCAACAACAAAATAGATGCCGGAAAATACAAGAAGATACTTTGCCGGGACATGCCGCTCGGCATGTATTTCTCCAAGAAGTTTCTCCATGAACACAAGTGGTTTCTCGACAAATTCAACAATGTCGTAACCAAACACTCTCTGATCAAGTAGTTCGACAGGCGCAGCGATTTCGCGGGAGCGTCGGTTTACGGTTTGTCCGCCGCGCTCGGCGCACGCTCCAGCATGTTCAGGATGGTTTCGTAGTCGTAGTTGTCCACCAGATGGCCAAGCGTGGCGGCAGACGTGGGTTGCGACTCGCCAATCGCCGTCAGAACCGTCTTGATGTGGCCGCGGTCGAGACTGATGATCGCCTCGGCGAGAGCCTGGCGCAGGGACTCGGGCAGCGCGGCCAGTTGTTGCGCCGGCAGTTGGGGCACGTAGTCGACCGTCGGCGGCGCCGCGCGGACAAGCTTGGCGCCGAGCAGATGTTCCATGCACTCGAGAATTTCGTCGGGCCGGAACGGCTTGTGGATGATGGCGTCGAACCCGGCTTCAAGCAGGAGTGCGTCATCCTGCTTGAAGGAGGAGGCGGTGACGGCCGCGATCTTCACGACGTCGCCACCGGGCAGGGCGCGAATCCGGCGGGTCGCTTCCACCCCGTTCATCACCGGCATCCGCTGGTCCATCCAGATGAAATGGGGTGCCCAGGCTTGGTAGCGTGCCACCGCGTTGGCGCCGTTGTCGGCCTCCTCGACGGTGTAGCCCACTCGCTCCAACAACTGAGTGAGCAGCAGGCAATTTTCCGGATTGTCGTCTACGACCAATATCCGGTACTCCGGTTGCCCCGCTTCCAGTCTGATCACCTCGCCTTTCTCCGGCAGCGCCTCGGGAAGATCCTCCGGCCGCGCCCGTCGCAGCGGCAGTTCGACCCGGAAGAGGCTGCCTTTCCCGACTTCGCTCGAGAGCGTCAGTTGGCCGCCCATCATGGCGACGAATTGCCGAGTGATGGCCAGGCCCAGTCCGGTGCCCTGCCAACTTCCGGAAGCGCCGGACTGGACGAAAGCCTCGAAGATGCGCCCCTGTTCCTGCGGGGCGATGCCGATGCCGGTGTCTTCGACCTCCAGAACCAGGCGCTCGGTGGGCTCCGGTTCGACGCCCAGACGCAGGGTGACACCACCCTCCTCGGTGGCCTTCACCGCGTTGGACAGCAGGTTGATGAGAATCTGGCGCAACTTGGTTTGGTCGTCGACGATATGGCGGGGAAACTCGGGTGCCTGCACGACCAGTAGCTGCAGTCCCTTCTCGAGGGCGCGGACGCGCATCATGTTGGCGATCCCGTCGATCAGATCGGCCAAGTCGAAGGGCGCGCGCTCGATCTCGGTGCGCCCGGCCTCGATCTTCGCCAGGTCGAGTACGTCGTTGATGAGACCGAGCAGGTGATCGCCGCTCTTGTGGATGATGGCCAGGTTCGATTGCTGGGTCTCGGACAGGCCGGAACTGCGGCGCACCAGGTCGGAGAAACCGAGGATGGCGTTTAGCGGGGTGCGCAGTTCGTGCGACATATTGGCCAGGAACAGACTCTTGGCGCGATTCGCCGCCTCCGCCGCATCCTTGGCTTCCAGCAGCTTGGCCTCGGCCATCTTCTGCTCGGTCATGTCGTGCAGCGACACGACCGCCCCGATCCTGGCGCCATCGGCGTCGAACATCGATTGTCCGGAAACGAGAAGATTCCGCCGGCGGCCGTCCGCCTGCTCGATGACCATCTGCGCATTGCGGACGCTCTCCCCCTGCAGGGCGCGAAACAGCGGGACATCCGCTAAAGCCATGGGCGTCGCGCCGTCCTCCTCGAAAATCCTGTAACGCTCCACCCACTGCTCCGGCGGCAGGTCGTCCTGGGCGATGCCCGGCATCTCGCGCGCCGCGCGGTTGAAGAACGAGAGCCGGCCGCGCTCGTCGCAAGCGACGACGCCATCGGAAATGTTCTCCAACACGGCCTGGGCGAACGCCTGCTGGCGCCGGAGTTCGGCGGTACGCCGCGCCACGGTCTCTTCCAGGTGTCGCCGATGATCCTCCAGTTCCCGGTGCGACTTGAGGATGTGTTGCCGCATGCCGTTGATGGCATCGACCACCACCCCCAGCTCGTTGTCGAGCCGGGCGGCTGGCGGGAGGGTCAGCGGTTTGTCGAGCCGGTCCAAGGACATGCCCGACAGATAGTCGGAAATGGTGATCAGGTGCCGCGCGACCGCCCGCTCGAAAAGGGCGAAAAAGACCGCGCCAAGCGCCGTGACCACCAGCACGAGCGCGATCAGGAGCGGCAGCAGGCGCGCCACCGCCGCGACTTTGAGGCGCCAAAGATCGACGACCACCAGCAGCTCGCCGACTCGGGACTCGATTACGCGGTCTCGATAAACAAGATCGACCCGCTTTTCGAGCCGTCTGTCCGGATCGTCGATTTGTTGGCCCGCTCGCGCCACCTCGACACCATTCGGGTCCAGCACGAGCACGTAACCGATGCTCGGGATCAGCGTCAGTCCATCGACGATGACCTGGAGTTGCGTCATGTCGAACTGCCACAGTCTGCCCGCAATGCCCGGGGCGGAGCTTCCGGCGATCTCGTCCAGCGCCGTCCGCGCGGCTTCGACGCGATCCCGGTAGTCGAGCATGCCGAAGCTCAACAACGATAGCAGTGTGACCAAGAGCGCCCCGACCGCCATCCGAACGGCGATCTGCCGGGAAATCCTGTGGTGCTTCACCAAGTTCTTTTGCAGTGCTTCCATGCTGGCCCCAGAGCTATCAGACCGTTGAAACTTGTCCAAACTTCGACGCTTCGCTCATTGCCTGGTCAAACTTTGGTCGTTGCGCAGACCGAATTCGTCGTTTGGGCGCCCAAGCCCAAGGATTTTAGAGACATTTTCCACTACGGGGAAAACGTTTTGCAGGACATCGATCACCCTGGTTCTTCCAACGCGCCCTGCGCCCAGCACTGGCTGGACACCAGGCGCTTGTTCTGGCGCCTTTCGACGCGCGCGCAATTCGGCCGCGCGACGCTGCCGGTCAAGGACACGGTCGTCCTTGCCGCCGGGAATGACGGCAACCATCGTGAACCTGACGCAGGGCATGTTGCGCCGCGTCAGATCGGATTATCGCAAGAACTCCCTGGCTTGGCCTGGAAAGCGAGTGCAGAACGCATCGGAATGGTGCGTTCTGGATGTCCACGTTAGAATTGCGTGTTTAGACTCCCTATGCGAGGCATTCACGATGGCGAATCCATCCCGAGAAATGTCGACCCGAAACCGGTTGCTCTTCATGCTTTCGCTCCCCCTTCTGGCCTTGGTCGTTTACTCGACGCTCACGGTCTGGGGAGCGATCGACGAGTTGCGCTCGGTCCGCCTCTCGAACGCGGCCATCGAGGCGGCGATCGCCAGCAGCCGACTGATTCATGAACAGCAAAAGGAGCGTGGGCTTTCGGGCGGCTTTCTGGCCAGCAGAGGCGAGCAGTTCCGGTCCGAACTGAGTAGCCAACGAGAACTGACCAATCAGAAACTGGACGGTCTGAAGCTGGTGGCCACGCGCCTGGGCGAAACGCCCCGCCTGGCGCAAGCATTGCTCCAGCCCGTCGAAGCGGCGATCGGCAAGGTCACCGCCCTGTCCGATCTCCGCCGCCAGGTCGACGCCCTGACGGCCAAGCCGGCAGAATCCTTTGCCCACTATACGGCAGCCATTTCGGCAGGCATCGAGGTGATCGGCGCCGTTGCCCAGGCCACCAACAACGCCGAAATCGCGCGTCAGGCGACGGCCTATCTGATGTTCGTTCAAGCCAAGGAGTTCGCGGGCCGCGAACGTGCGACACTGAACGCGGCCTTCGCCGCCAAGACTTTCGATCCCGAGTCGTTCCGTCGTTTCATCGGAATCGTCGCCGCCCACGATCTTTATATGCGAAGCTTCCGGACTTTCGCCACCGCCGAAGCACGCGACACGGTCGACCAGACCGTCAAGGGCGGCGTCGTCGAGGAGGTGGCCCAGATGCGCCGGAAGGCACTCGAATCGATCGCCGGAGAGGAGTTCGACGTCGCTCCGGCGTTGTGGTTCCGGGCATCGACAGCACGCATCGATTTGATGAAAACCGTCGAATCGAAACTCGACGAGCAGATCCTGGCGGAGTTGGCCCAGCAGGAGCAAGCCGCGCTGCGCACCCTGATTGTCGCGCTGCTGGGCTCGCTGACCGCCGTCACCGTCGCTTTGCTGTTGAGCGGCGCCACCATCCGGCGCCTGACGCGCCGTCTTGGCGGCGAACCGGCGACCGCCGCGGCGCTCGCGCGCGCCATTGCCGGTGGCGACCTGACGCAGTCGATCAGGCTGGCACCCAACGATACACAGAGCGTGATGGCCGCCATGCGGACGATGCAGGAAAACCTGCGGGAGATGATCGCCGCCGTCCATGCCACATCCGGCGAGGTGTTGTCGCAGGCCAGTCGCCTGGCTGGCGCCTCGAGCCAGGTGTCGGCCGCCTCGTCGGCCTCCAGTCAGTCAGCACAGACGATCGCCGCCGCGGTGGAACAATTGTCGACGTCGATCCAGAACATTTCGGGCAGTTCGGATGCGGTCCACAGCACGTCGAGAGAAACGGGCGAGGCGGCGATCGCCGGCTGGCAGATCGTCAGCCGCACGGCCGACGAAATGAAGTCGATCGCCGAGGTGGTCGAAGCCTCGTCGCGCTCGGTAAACGAACTTGGCCAGCAATCGGAGGAAATTGCCACGATCGCCAATGTGATTCGCGAGATCGCCGATCAGACCAACCTGCTGGCGCTCAATGCCGCCATCGAGGCCGCTCGTGCCGGCGAACAGGGGCGCGGCTTTGCGGTCGTTGCCGATGAAGTGCGCAAGCTCGCCGAGCGGACGCGGCGATCAACCTTGGAAATTTCCTCGACCGTGGAAAAGATTCGCTCGTGCATGACGGAAGCGGAAAAGAGCATGGCCGCCGGTACGACACGGGTTCGTGACGCGCTGGCCGAGGCGGAGCGCGCCAAATGTTCGATGGATGACATCCACGGCTCCGCCTCGCGGGTGATTTCCAGTGTCGACGACATCACCACCCAGTTGCGCGAGCAGAGCAGCAGCAGCAAGGAGATATCGAACAACGTCAGTGCGATCGCCACGAGCAGCACGCAGGTCAGCGATACCGTCGACTCGATGGCGGAGATCGCAAAGCACCTGGAGTCGCTGGCCAGCACGCTGGAGCAGTCGGTCAAGCGCTTCCAGCTCGCCTGAGCGATATCCTTCCTGGCGGCGCAGCCTGCCGCTCGCCGCCAGGCGCGTCAGAGTACCAGCAGTCGCCGAATTTCCGTCAGGCCCGCCGAGAGCATCGCCAGATCCTGCGGCTCGTGGCCTTTGATCTCGTCCAGCACGGCGCGTCTTCCCCTACGTTGCCGAGCACCTGCTCGTTCTGACACCGCGAGGAAACCGGCATGCGCCCACTCGAAGGCATGACCGTCGTCGCCCTCGAGCACGCTATCGCGGCGCCATTTTGCACTCGCCAACTGGCCGACCTCGGCGCCCGCGTCATCAAGGTCGAGCGACCCGGCAGCGGCGACTTCGCGCGCCTGAACGACATGCACGCAGTCTGGGAACACTCGCGACTGCGCGCGCGTGGGCGGTGGACCGATGCCGGCGCGGCTGCCGCCGGACCAGGTCGACGCCTTTGCGCCGCGCATGGATGCCGTCCCGGCGCTTGGCCAGCACACCGAAGCCATCCTCGGCGAACTTGGCTGGGACGCGGCGGCGATCGACAGCCCGCGGCGGGCCGGGGCGATCTCCTCGCCTGGCAGGTGGGACAAATGGCCGCTATCCGGCGGCCGACAGGCGGCAAAATGCCGCTACAATACTTCGGCCATCGACCGCCTCGGCCTCTCGGCGGCTCCCCAGTTCCCCATCGATCGGAGAAGTACAGGTGTGAGCGCTTTTCGACCCTCGTCACGTCTGCCCGGCCCGGCGGCCGTACCGTCCCGCAACACGGCCTCGTGGCGGCGCTGGCCGGTCGCGGTTTACGCCGTCGCCCTGGTCGTCGTCGTTACCGCGGCGGCCTTCGCGGTGAGCTACCGGATCCAGACCGATGGCCTTGTACGCTATGCGAGCAGCCAGGAAAGCGCTCATGCCGAGGTCGCCGCGCATACCGCCCGCGTGGTTTTCGAGGCCGAAATCAAGCGCCTCGAAGCGGTCGCCACGCTGCTGGCGGCCGACGGAGAGATCGCCGGGATCGTCAGCGGTGCTGCCGCGGGCCAGAATATGCGCGATCGCCTCGACCGCAAGCTGGGCGGCACGGTCGCCGACCAGATCGAGATCTATGGTCGGTCCGGCGAACTGCGCTTCCATACCGCGGCCGACGACGCGCTGGCCGATGTCAAGGACTCCCCGGGTGCCGCGCGCGCCTTGCGCGGGGTATCGGGCACCTACTTCGTTCAGGCCCCCAGCGGATTCATCGTCCGTGTCGCGACACCCATCGTTGACTCGGCTGGCGTTGCCGGTGCGGTCGTCGTCGGCACCCGCTTCGACGACTACTATGCTTCGCGGTTTGCCGATCAGGTCGCTGCCGAAGTGTTTTTCACGACCGCCGAGGCGATCGGGGCGGCGTCGAGCCCGAAGCGGCGAAGCGAGGTTTTTCGCCCGGAAATCATTCGCCAGGCGATCCAGCAGTTTGTCCCGCAAACGGTAAGCGACCCGGCGCACAATTACACGCGTGTGTACTTGCCGATGCGTCTGGCGGGAGAAACCTTTGTCCTCATCGTCGAAGTCGACCATGGCAAGGCGGCTGAACTGGCGGCCGAAATCCGGGCGCATTCGGTGCAATTGTTTGCCGGGATTGCAGCACTCAGCATATTGGTCAGCGTTGTGCTGCTGCATTACGCGGTCCGACCCTTGCGCGACCTGCGCAACGAAGCCGCCGAACTGGCCGCGCGGTTTGCCGGCAAGGTTCACGTGTTGCGGTCGGCCAACGAGGTCGCCGATCTCAAGAACTCCTTCGAAGGAGTGCGCGAGGCGGCTACCGCCTACGCGCGCCGGCTGGAGGAGCAAGGGGCGACGCAATCCTTGATGATCTTTTGCGCGCAAACAGCCAATCGCAACGCTGCTGCGGAATCCGCCTTGTTCGACATCATGGACAGGGTACGTGCGCACATTGCCTGGCCGGCGGCCTGCCTCGCTTTACCTGCCAGTGCGGGCGACACGAGCGAGTTCCGCGTGCAGTGGGACGCCAGCTCGCCGACGCCGGCAGCGTCGCACTTTCCCGCGGCGGACGCGGAAGCGCTCTGCGGGGGAAGTCGGGTACCGCTCTGGCTGGACGACACGGCAGAGTGGCGGATGTCGGCGCGGCTGCGCTCGGCCTTCGATCCGGAGTCCCGTTATCCCACTGCCGCCGTCATTCCCTTGATCGGCGGCGGCCGCCTGGCGGCCCTGATGGCCTTCTTCCACGATCAGCGCCTGACCTCGAACGCCAGCCTGAACGACATCCTCTGGTACGTGATGCAGGAGTGCAGTCAGATTGTCGAGCGCCGTGCGAGCGAAATCGAGCTGCGACTTGCCAAGGAGTCGGCCGATGCCGCCAACCGAGCCAAGTCGGAATTTCTCGCCAACATGAGCCACGAAATCCGCACCCCGATGAACGGCATTCTGGGTGTCACGGAACTCCTGCTCAACACCCCGCTCGACGCCGAGCAGCGCCACCTCGCCGTGACCGTCCTCAACTCCGGCGAGTCCTTGCTCCACATTCTCAACGACATTCTCGACTTTTCCCGCATCGAAGCCGGCCGTCTGGTGCTCGAGGAGGCGCCGTTCGACGCAGCTGTCGTCGTCGCCGAGACCTGCGAACTGCTGGCCACGCAGGCGCAGGAAAAGGCCGTCCGACTCGACTGGAAGGCAGATCGCCTGGGCCAACTTCTGGTCATCGGCGACGCTTACCGTTTCCGCCAGATCGTCACCAATCTGGTTGGCAATGCGATCAAGTTCACCCCGGCCGGTCGTGTCGATGTGTGCCTCACGAGACGGGTGGAAGGCGACCGGGTGGAGATCGAATGCGTGGTTGCCGATACCGGCATCGGCATCGACGACGATACCTTGCGTCGGCTCTTCCGGCCCTTCACCCAGGGCAATACGGCGATGACGCGCCGCTTCGGCGGTACCGGCCTCGGGCTTTCGATCACGCGCCATCTGCTCGAACTGATGGGCGGGTCGATCGCGGCCGCCAGCGAACCTGGCAAGGGCTCAACGTTCACCTTTGCGCTGACGCTGCCGCTTGCGCCATCGCCGAGCGGCGTCGCCGAAACGGCGACCAGGGAAGCTGCCGTGCTCCCCACCCGACCGGCGCACATCCTGCTGGTCGAAGACAACGCGGTCAACAGCCTCGTCGCGAGCGCCACTCTGGAGAGTGCCGGGCATACTGTGGTCATCGCGGAGAACGGCCGCGAAGCACTCGAAAAGATGGTCGATGAACATTTCGATCTCGTACTGATGGACTGCCAGATGCCGGAGATGGATGGCTTCGAAGCGCTGGCGCTGATCCGTGCGGGCGGTGGCGGGCGCTACCCGCTCGAGGAGCAACGGCAGATTCCGGTCATCGCCCTGACCGCCAATGCCATCGTCGGCGACGCCGACCGATGCCTGCAGGCGGGCTTCGACGCTTATCTGGCGAAACCGTTTCGCCCGAAGGCGCTACTTGAACTGGTGGGCAAATGGGCGTCGACCAGGGCGCCCAGGCCCGTTGCCTGAACGGTTTGCCGACCATGGCTGGAAGAATCCAGTCTCTGATCCCGGAGGTTGCGGACATGTCGCTCAATCGCAGACGTTTCCTCGTAGGTGCCGGCGCCTTGGCCGCTGCTGGCCTCGCCGGCTGGTCGCCGGCGGACGCCGCGGAAGGCGCGCCAATTCGCATCGGTTATGCGATCGCGCGCAGCGGACCTTTCGCCGCGGCGGCACAGGTGACCCAGGAACCCACCTATCTGCTTTGGGCCGAGCAGGTGAATGCCGCGGGCGGTCTGCAATTGCCGGCAGGGCGACGGCGGATCCAGTTGATCGGAATCGACGACGAAAGCCAAGAGGATGTGTCGACCGCTGCTTATGTCGCGCTGATGGCACGCGACAAGGTGGACCTGATTCTGGCGCCTTGGGGAACGCGCATGACCCTGGGAGTCGCGCCCTTGGCCAACAAGTTCGGTTATCCGCTGATCGCACCGACGGCCAATACGCGCAAGCTGGTCGAAATGAACCTGCCTTACTATTTCTCCGCGCTGCCGCAAACCAACCATTTGATGACGGCGCTGACCGACCTGTTCGTCGCGCAGCGCGTGAAAACCGTCGCGGTTCTGCATTCGCACGACGCCTTCGGGATCGAGCACGCGGTGTCGCTGCAGGTGGCCATGCGCGGTACCAATATCGATCTCGTCGAACTGCGCGCCTACGTGCGCGGGCAGTTCGATGTGGCATCCGTTTTGCAATCGATCATGGAGAAACGACCCGAGGCTTTCGTCGGCCTGACGTATCCGGCCGAAACCGAGGCCATTACGGCACAGGCGAAACAAATGGGATTCCGGCCACGCTTTTTCTATCTGGCGGTCGGTACCGCGTTCCCCGGCTACGTCGAGAAGTTCGGACCCGCTTGCGAAGGCATTCTCGGGATCGGCTCCTGGAACGCCAAGACCAGCGCCGGCGCACGCGCCTATTTCGACGCCCATGTGGCGCGCTTCGGCCGCCAACCGGATCGCTGGGCGAGCGGTCACACCTACGCGGCGCTGCAAGTGATTCAGGCGGCCGCGGCCAAGGTCGGTCTCGACCGGCGGGCGATGCGCGACGAAATTGCGGCGCGGGCGCACGACAGCATCCTCGGTCCGATCGAGTTTCGTCGCGGCGAACTGTCGTCGATCCCCGGCACCGTCGGGCAGTGGCAAAAAGGCGAATTCGAGGTCGTCTGGCCGCCCGCCCGGGCGACCGCGAAGCTCATCGGGAGCTGACAATCCGAGAAGGAGGTGCTCCGCTCATCACAAGCGCGCATCCTGTCGCGGCAACTGCGATGCCCACGCCAGCACGCTCACGTCGGCTGTGATCAGCGTTGCCTGGTGTTGCAACGAAGTGGCCACGATGAAACGGTCGGCGGGGTCACGGTGCATGTTTTCCAGTTGGGTGGCAAGGATGCCAATGCGGCCATCCAGCGCAATTTCCCGAAGGCCAGCCTGGAGCAGCTCGGAGCGCCATTCTGTCGCCGGAAGGGGCAGCACGATACGCCCGCGCTGCGCGAGCATGGCCGCCTCCCAAAAGCTGATGGCGCTCACGGCGACTTGGCCGGCGCGCCAGACATCTTCGATCAGGCACCGCGCGACCGGCCCGAGAGCCGGGTCATCGCGATCCATCCAGAGCAGGGTGTGGGTATCGAGAATGATCACGCCAGCGCCTTCCACTCGACCTCATCGAGCGGTTCGACAATGTCGCCGGATATTTCGAGTTTGGGGTGCAAGCCGAAGGGTGACGTGGAACGTCCACCGCTGTACGGATGCAACTCGGCGATCGGGCGGCCGTTCTTTGTCACGACCCAGATTTCGCCCTTGCTGGCGACCTCGTCCATCAAGGCAAGGCACTTGGCTTTGAATTCGGAAGCTTGAATTGTCGGCATGGCACACTCCAACGGATTAACCACATTGCTGACCATAGTCTTCAAAGTGGTCACCGTCAAGGGGCGGCACGGCTTCTTCAGAGGTGGCCAGCGCAG
>NZ_JDSS02000019.1:258368-258658 GCF_000584955.1 Candidatus Accumulibacter vicinus | reverse complement strand
GGCTCCTCAGGTTCGTCATTACGGACATCCAGGGGGGATTGTATGCTGCGCATCACTTTGAATCACACCCGTGCAGCCAGGCCCCGGATACCTGCTGCGCACTGCCAACCTGCCATGGCCCGTAGAACGAGTGCTGTGCGGGTGTCTGGGGCCGGTACTGCGCAGCTCATCTTCAGCCGCATGCACACACTCCGACAGCGGGGGGGACAGGGGTGTAGAGTCGAGATGTGGCGCGGTAGCATTAGGTCTGGCTTATCCGTTCCGTCCCTTTCGTCTGACGGTGCCTAAGT
>NZ_JDSS02000019.1:257985-258115 GCF_000584955.1 Candidatus Accumulibacter vicinus | reverse complement strand
CCCCGTTTCCACATCCCGCTCATCGAACCGGACGTGCAGATTTCCCGCATCCGGCTCTCGGACAAGACATCATGCTTTCGCCCACGGAAGGTCATGGGTCCTTGCCGGCAAATCGACCAGCCCCAACTTC
>NZ_JDSS02000019.1:257364-257784 GCF_000584955.1 Candidatus Accumulibacter vicinus | reverse complement strand
AGCCTGACCATAACCCCGTTTCCACATCCCGCTCATCGAACCGGACAGGCGGCTCTCCCGCATCCGGCTCTCGGACAAGACATCATGCTTTCGCCCACGAAAGGTCATGGGTTCTCGCCGGCAAATTGACCAGCCCCAACTGCTCGTAAAGGTACTGATTCGGGTAGCGCGCCCACCCGGTGCTGGAGATCTTGTGTTTCTTGCATAACCACCGGCGGAGCCGTTGCGTGACGTGGGTGTTGATGGCCCGATAGGCCGGACTGACAGAACCCAGGCAGAAGTAATTCGCCCAGCCGATCAGTTTCCGGTTCAGCCGTCCCACGACAAACTCGGCATCTAGTATGGTTCGGCGGCGGTCGGTTTCCTGAGTGATGCTTTCCACCATCCGTTTGACGCTTTTCGGCGAGGGCCGGGTGCCGA
>NZ_JDSS02000019.1:257033-257174 GCF_000584955.1 Candidatus Accumulibacter vicinus | reverse complement strand
AGTAATTCGCCCAGCCGATCAGTTTCCGGTTCAGCCGTCCCACGACGAACTCGGCATCCAGAAGGGTTCGGCCACGGTCGGTTTCCTGAGTGATACTTTCTACCATCCGTTTGATGCTCTTCTGCGAGGGCCGAGTGCCCG
>NZ_JDSS02000019.1:256232-257023 GCF_000584955.1 Candidatus Accumulibacter vicinus | reverse complement strand
GATGCTTTCCACCATCCGTTTGATGCTCTTCTGTGAGGGCCGGGTACCCGTGTAGGCGCGCCCGGTCTTCTGGCTGTAGCACCGCCCGAAGGTGTAACCCAGGAAGTCAAACCGCTCTTGCGGTATCTGACACAGGTGTGTCTTGTCGTCGTTCACCGTCAGCTTCAGTTGCTCCATCATCTCCCGCATCGCATCCATGGCCTCCTCTGCCCGGCCTTTGCAGCAGATGACAAAGTCGTCCGCATAATTGACGATTTGCGCCGACCAGCGGCGAGCATACCCCAATGTCTTCCATCCGAGGATGAAACGCCGCATGTACAAATTTGACAGCAGCGGTGAGATCGGAGCCCCTTGCGGGGTGCCGCGCCCGGTGTCCCGGTTGGACGTCGTCCGCTTCCGGTGACCGTGTCCATCGTCCTCTTCCACCGGGGCATCCAGCCATTGCTTGATGAGGTGCAGAACGTGCCGATCAACGATTCGACGGGCGATGCTCTTCATCAACTCAGCGTGCGGAATGCTATCGAAATAACCCGACAGATCCGCATCGATGACCTGCTGGTGACCGGTGTTCAATAGACGATGAACTGCATTGACCGCATCCTGCGCTCCCCGCTCTGCCCGATAAGCGTATTGCTCCGGTTGCAGGTCAGCTTCAAAGAGGGGTTCCAGCACGAGCATGGCCGCCGTTTGGACTACCCGGTCGGTGATCGTCGGTATCCCCAAGGGGCGCAGTTTGCCGTTCGGCTTCGGTATCCAGACCCGTTTGACCGCTTCCGGTCGGTAGTCTTTCC
>NZ_JDSS02000019.1:250082-256222 GCF_000584955.1 Candidatus Accumulibacter vicinus | reverse complement strand
GTCTTGTCGTCGTTCACCGTCAGCTTCAGTTGCTCCATCATTCCTCGCATCGCCGCCATGGCATCCTCTGCCCGGCCCTTGCAGCAGATGACGAAGTCGTCCGCATAATTGACGATTTGCGCCGACCAGCGACGGGCATACCCCAACGTCTTCCATCCGAGGATGAAGCGCCGCATGTACAGATTCGACAGCAGCGGTGAAATCGGAGCCCCTTGCGGGGTGCCACGTCCGGTGTCCCGGTTGGACGTCGTCCGTTTCCGGTGACCGTGTCCATCGTCCTCTTCCACTGGCGCGTCCAGCCATTGCTTGATGAGGTGCAGAACGTGCCGATCCACGATCCGACGGGCGACGCTCTTCATAAGCTCAGGGTGCGGAATGCTATCGAAATAGCCGGATAGATCCGCATCGATCACTTGCTGGTGTCCAGTGTTCAATAGACGATGAACCGCTTGTACCGCATCCTGCGCTCCCCGCTCTGCCCGGTACGCGTATTGCTCCGGTTGCAGATCGGCTTCAAAGATGGGTTCCAGCACGAGCATGGCCGCCGTTTGTACCACTCGGTCGGTGATCGTCGGTATGCCCAAGGGGCGCAGCTTGCCGTTCGGCTTGGGAATCCAGACCCGCTTGACCGCTTCCGGTCGGTAGTCTTTCTTCTTCAGCCGTTCCGCCAGTTCCCCAAGCCAGCGTTCTTCTCCATACGCTTCGATGTCTTCAAAACGTACGCCATCCACCCCGGCAGCTCCCTGGTTGGCTTTGCCGCTTCGGTAGGCGTGGTCGAGCACGTCCCGTCGATAAATCTTGTCGTACAGGAGGTAGAACCGGTACTCGGGTTCTTCCTTCGCTTTGGCATGTAACGCGGTCCGCAGTTTCTGAACGCTTATCGGAGTTTGCAGGTTGCCCAATCTCTTGTCCCTTCCCGCTTCTTGCGTTAGTCTTGAACTGAGGCCCCTTCCCTCCATCGGCATTACCCGACTTCATCGGTACTACGGGCCTCTCCGCCACCCCATCTCGCCCAGCCTGTCCCTCGCGGGCGTCCGGTTGGTCTTGCGCTTGACCACGGGATGGGGCTTCCCGTGTTGCGTCTGCCTTCCTCTTCCACACATGCCGTCACCAATACCCCGGCGGAACCACAGACTGCGTTTCGCTCGCATTCGCCTGTGACATCGGCCTTCCCCGTATTCACGCCGGGTCGGCTTCCGCATCACACTTTTTCGAGGCCTGCTCAGTGTTCAATCAAATTACGGCCTGCATGTTCGCCGAGTTCCTTACAGAACCCTCTACACCAGAGGCTTCAGCCGCTTCGTTACCTCCACGACTGCTCCAGTTGCTACCGGCCGGAGCGAAAGTTGCCGGACGGGTTTCGCACCCGCTGGAAGACAGCGCCTTTGCACGGCGCACGCGAACGAAAGTGTTGGACGCCTCGGTTGGTCGTGATCCTCAGGAGCCCTGAACGGCCCTATTTGCGTCCCTTCGGCCAGCTGAAAACAGCGATTTTGCTCCTCCGTCCAACACTTTCAATCGCACCCCAGCGCAGGGAGACTTTTGCCAACAGTCGGTAGGCATCACTAGAATGTCGGGGTATCTGGTCAGACACCCCCCATGATTGTAGCGGCTTTGCCGGCCCCTGATCAGTACCGGCAAACCCTTTGTGTGAGAGACGAATTGGACACCACCCGCAATCCCCTCTGCGCCAGCGCAGCAGCACCCCTCTGGCCGGCAGCCCAAAGGCACAGCCGCTATCTGCGCGATCTGCTCGCTGCCCGTCCGGAGATCGCCGCCTGGCTCAAGGAACACGCCACGTTGCCGCTCACCGCCCGACAGATGAGCGACTTTCTTGCCACCGCCGCGCCGAGCAGCGAGGAGGGCCTGCAGCGCGTCCTGCGCCAGTTGCGCCAGCGCGTGATGGCCACGCTGATCGTTCGTGACCTCGGTGGCGTGGCGCCGTTGAGCGAAGTCGTCGAATGCATGACCCAGCTCGCTGATGTCACCACCAACTTCGCGCTCGACTTCCTGCATCGGCAATTGTGCGAGCAGTTCGGCGAACCGCTCGACAGCCGTGGTCAGGCCCAGCGTCTGCTGATCATCGGCATGGGCAAGCTGGGCGGACGCGAGCTGAATGTCTCATCCGACGTCGATTACATCTTCGTCTATCCCGAGGAAGGACAGACGGCAGGCGGTCGCCGACGCATCGACAACTATGATTTCTTCCTGCGCCTTGGCAAGCGCCTGATCGCTGCGCTCGGCGACTGTACCGCGGACGGACAGGTCTTTCGCGTCGACATGCGCCTGCGCCCCAACGGCGACTCCGGGCCACTGGTGGGGTCGCTCGGCTCGCTCGAAAACTATTTCATCTCGCAAGGCCGCGAATGGGAACGTTACGCCTGGATCAAGGCCAGGGTCATGAATGAGGGAGTCAATCTGCAGCAGGAATGGCGTCAGGCACTGTACGGCAGCGTGCGCCCCTTCGTCTTCCGCAAGTACCTCGACTTTGGCGCCATCAACGCGATGCGCGATCTGCATGCCCAGATTCGTCGCGAAGTGGCCAGGAAGGACATGGCCGAGCACATCAAACTCGGACCTGGCGGCATCCGCGAGATCGAATTCATGGCGCAGGTCTTCCAGCTGATCCGCGGTGGCCGCGAGCCGGCCCTGCAAATCCGGCCGACCTTGCAGGTCCTGGCGCTGCTCGCCGAGCGTCAGTGGTTGCCGGCCGAGAGCGAGCGCGAGCTGGCGGCCGCCTACGTGTTTCTGCGCCGCCTCGAACACCGTCTGCAGTATGTGCGTGACGCCCAGACGCACAAACTGCCGAGTGGCGACGCCGATCGACTGGAGATTGCCGGGTCGATGGGGTTTGCCGACTGGCCTGCCTTCATGGCGGTGCTCGACGCACACCGCGCGACCGTTGGCCGGCACTTCGAGCAGGTTTTTTCGGAACCCGAGGAAGGCCGGCACCCGCTGGCCGGAATCTGGGAGGAAGCGGCGGCTGACGATTCGCTCGATCGACTGGCCAATCTGGGTTTCCGTGCTCCGCAGGCGCTGCTGCAGCGTCTGCAGAGCTTTCGTCAGAGCGGTCGCTACCTGCAACTGCCGGCGAGCAATCGCGAGCGTCTCGACGCGCTCGGTCCGCGCCTGATCGATGCTGCTGCGGCGACGGCGACGCCCGACGCCACCTGGCAGCGCGGTCTCGATTTTCTCGAGACGATCAGCCGTCGCGGCGCCTATCTGGCCCTTCTGCAGCAGTATCCACAAGCCTTGATGAAACTCTGCGAGCTGATCGGCAGTTCGGCGTGGGCCGCCGACTACCTGACCCGTCATCCGATCCTGCTCGACGAACTGCTCGATTCGCGCATCTTCGACGTCCGCACCGACTGGCAGCACTTCCAGCAGGAACTGCGGATGCGCTTGGCGCAGCATGTCGGCGATGTCGAACGCGAAATGGACATCCTGCGCGAAACCCACCACGCGCAGGTCTTCCACTTCCTGGCGCAGGACCTCGTCGGCCTGCACAGTGTCGAACACCTCGCCGACCGGCTCAGCGAGCTCGCCGACATCATGGTGCAGACGACGCTCGACCTCTGCTGGCAAAAGCTGCGGCAGCGGCATCCGCATCCCGAGCGACCGCCGCGCTTCGCGGTCATCGCCTATGGCAAGCTCGGCGGCAAGGAACTCGGCTTCGCTTCGGATCTCGACCTGGTCTACGTGCACGATGATCCCGAACCCGACATCGGCGGACTCTATGCGCGTCTCGGGCAGCGCATGAGTACCTGGATGTCGTCCCAGACACCGGCCGGCGTGCTCTTCGAAGTCGATCTGCGCCTGCGCCCCAACGGTGATTCGGGAATGCTCGTCTGTCCGATCACCGCCTTTCGCGACTACCAGTTGCAACACGCCTGGCCCTGGGAACACCAGGCGCTGACGCGTGCCCGCTTCTGCGCCGGTGACCCGGCTGTCGGGGCGCAGTTCGAGGCCATCCGGATCGAGATTCTGCGGCAGCCGCGCGATCTCGCCAAGCTGCGTGACGAAGTCCTGGCCATGCGTCAGCGCATGCTCGACCAGCACGCTTCGCGCAGCGAAGAAGACTTCGACATCAAGCACGATCGTGGCGGCCTGATCGATGTGGAGTTCATCGTTCAGTATCTGGTTCTCGGCCATGCGCATCACCATGACCGGCTCTGCGGCAACCTTGGCAACATCGCGCTGCTCGGGATTGCCGTCGAAATCGGCCTGATTCCGGTCGAACTGGCCGCACCCGTGCAGAGCGCCTACCGTGAGTTTCGCCGCCTGCAACACGTTCTGCGGCTCAACGCCAAGCGTCGGGCACGCGTCGAACGCAGCTCGGTCAGCCGCCGCATCGCAGCCGTTCGCGCACTCTGGGAGCAGGTATTTGCCACGCCGTGAACTGCGCTTCGGGTCACCCGGAGAATGACCCGGTTGCGGCCGGCACCGCGGGCGTGCCTTCCCATTTCGAAGGTAACAGGATTGACAGCGGCCAAGCGGGCTGGGCATACTCACACGCGTGCCACGCAGGGGTCACGCCGACAGGCGATAGGCCCGGTGGCTTGCGCACTACCCGCCGGGGCACGGCCCCGGCCACATCCCATGGCGAGGGGCCGTGGCCTGTCAGCGGATCGTCTCTGGAGTGTCCTGTGGAGAGTAGTCATTGGTTTCTGGAATCCATTGCTGCCGATGGTTCTCATGTGAACTACGACATTGACGACCTGCCTTTCCGGATCGGTCGTGGTCAGGAAAACGATCTGGTGCTGGCGACGCCCGGCCTCAGCCGGAAGCATGCCATGCTCTACGACGACATCAGCGCGCAACTCCGCCTGGCCGATCTGAACAGCACCAACGGTACCTTTGTGAACCGCAAGCGTATCGAAGGCTCCTGCCTGCTGCAGGAAAACGACATCATCCATTTCTTTACGGCGGAGTTTCGCCTCCGCCGGCACCAGCCTGACCAGACGCGTTTCATCCCCTCGAACGACTCGCGAACCATGCTGATGCCGATGGGCACGAACCTGTCCGAACTCTTCGTCGCCAATGAGGGCGAGTTTCTCGACCTGCTTAACGGACAGGGGATTTCGGGTGCTGCGCAGCCCATCGTCGATGCGCACAATGGCCGTATCTTCGCCTACGAATTGCTCGGGCGAGCGAATCATCCGCAACTGTCCGGCAGTCCGATCCGCCTGTTCCGAATGGCGACGGCGCTGAACCGCGAAGTCGACCTCAGCGTCGCCTTCCGGAAATTCGCGATCACCTCGATGGCTCCGCGCCTGCGCCAATTCCCCTTGTTTATCAACACTCACCCCAAGGAAACTTTCAGCAAGCCGTTTTTCGCGTTGCTGACCGACCTGCGCCGGCAGACACCGGAAATGCAACTGGTCGTCGAGATCCATGAATCCGCGGTCACCGACCTGCTGCGCTTACGTGAATTAAGCGCTTTCCTGCGCGACATCGGCGTGCGTTTTGCCTACGACGATTTCGGCGCAGGGCAGGCGCGCCTGAATGAACTTGGCGAAGCGCCGGCGCACTTCGTGAAATTCGACATGGGCCTGCTGCACGACCTCCATCTGGCCAGCGAACGCAAACGCCGGGTGATCAGCGATCTGGTCAAGCTGGTGTTGAACCTGGGCTCAGTGCCGCTGGCCGAAGGCATCGAGCTCGAAGAGGAAGCACAGATCTGCCGCGACATGGGTTTTCATCTGATCCAGGGCCACCTCACCGGCCGGCCGATTCCTGCCGACCAACTGTAGCACCGGGCTTCCGGCAGCGAGCAGGAGTCCGCCAGTGCGCGCCAAAGACGCGTGTTCAGTGCGAGGATGCCGGCCCCGATCCCGACCTGCGCAGGCCCCTCACCTCAAACCGCACCCGGTCGAGTTCCGTGCCCTTCGCATCCACCAGCACCACCTCGTGTCGGCCCGGTGTCGGCGGCCAGAGCTGCAGCGCATCCGCGCGCAGGCGCGTGCCGTCGTCGAGCTCGAACCAGTGGCCGCGCACTGCGGTACGCGCCGCAGCGCGTGCCATCAGCGTCAAGCGCTGGCGGTCGCGGGGAATGTCCGGATCGACGGCGTAGATCGCACCGTTGGCCGGCGACTCGATGCGCGGACGGACGGCCATGGCGCCGACCGGGGTGACCGTCG
>NZ_JDSS02000019.1:245859-249734 GCF_000584955.1 Candidatus Accumulibacter vicinus | reverse complement strand
TCCGCCACGAACCACTCCTCGCGCGCCGGCTCGGTGCCGTCCGCATAGACGACACGCTGGCGAACCAGGCCCCCCGGCGGCTCCCGCCGGGCAGGCGCGACGCCTTGCTGGAGAAAGTCCATCACCTCGCGCCACACCGGCGCGGCGCCGGTGACGCCGGAGACATCGTGCATGGGCCTGCCCGAGAAGTTGCCGACCCACACGCCCACCGTGTAGCGGTCGCTGTAGCCCACTGCCCAGTTGTCGCGCATGTCCTTGCTGGTGCCGGTTTTTACGCTCGCCGCGTAGCGCGTGGCCAGCGGACTGGCGAGACCGAAGGTCAATGCACGCGCAGCCGGGTCGGCGAGGATGTCGCCGACGATGAATGCCGCCTGCGCTGTCACGACCTGCCCCCCTTCATCGTCCCGCGTCTGCACCGCCGGCGTGCTGACCACAGCCCCTGACCAGCCGCCGTTGGCAAGCGTGCGATAGGCATTCGTCAGTTGCAGCAGCGTCACGTCCGCCCCCCCCAGCGCCAGTGCGTAACTGTAGTGGTGGGCATCGCGGTCGAGCGTGTCGAAGCCCAGCTTCTTCAACTGCTGATAGAACGTCTCGTGGCCCACCAGCGTGACCGTGCGTACCGCGGGCACATTCAGCGAAGAGGCCAGCGACTGGCGTAGCGACACGCTGCCCCGGAAAGTGTGGTCGTAGTTTTGCGGCACATACAGCCCCGCCGGTGTCGTGACCGCCAGCGGCGAGTCATCCAGAATCGACGCTGCGGTCAGCAGTTGCTTCTCGATCGCCAGCGCGTAGAGGAAGGGCTTGAGCGTGCTGCCCGCCTGCCGCCGCGCCGTGACGCCGTCCACCTCACCGGCGCTCGACAGGCCGCCGCTGGAACCTACCCAGGCGAGGATTTCACCGGTGAGGTTGTCGAGCACGAGCAGCGCGCCGTCCTCGACATGGCGTCCGTTCAGTTCGCGCAGGTGCCGCGTCAGCGTCTCGACGGCAAAGCGTTGCACGCGTGCGTCCAGCGTACTCACCAGCCGTTGTCCCGGGACAGTGAGCAGCCGGCGCGCGAGATGCGGCGCATCGCCGCCGATGGCGTGCCGCGCTGGCCCGTGCCGCAGTCCCTGCGCCGCCAGCGACTTGATCAGCAGGCATTCTTCCGAATCCATGCCGAGCGCCAGCAGTGCGCAGGCCCGGCGCGCAACCTGCGCCAGGCGGGCATTCGGCGCGCGCACCAGCGACGCCAGCAGGGCACTCTCGCTGCGGTCCAGCCCCGTCGCCCGTTTGCCGAACAGCGCACGCGCAGCCGAGTCAATCCCTTCGAGTTCCCCGCGAAAAGGCGTGAGGTTGAGCCACGCTTCCAGCACCTCGTCCTTGCGCCATGAGCGCTCGATCGCGAGTGCCTGTCGCATCTGCCGCCACTTCTGCAGCACGTCGCGCGCGCCGCCCCTGGCGAGTTCCGGGTGCAGGGCCGCCGCCACCTGCATGGTCAGCGTACTGCCACCGCGCCGCCCCCCGCTCACGGTCTGCCAGAATGCGCCGACCATGCCGGGCCAGTCCACCCCGGCGTGCGCGTGGAAGCGGCGATCCTCGGCGGCCAGCACCGCCGCCACCAACGCGGGCGACACGTCGGCCGGCGCAACCCAGTCGCCACGGCGGCGCTGGTGGTCCACGCGCACGCGCGACAGCGGCTCGCCATGGCGGTCGAGCAGCCAGGCATCGGAGGCACGCCAGTCGGTGCGCACCGAGTCGAGCGCAACGACCGGATACGGCGCGACGAACATCGACAGCGCCAGCGCGCCTGCCGCGACGAGCGAGACAGCGGCAAGCGCAAGGAGGCGGCGGCGTTTCACGGCAGCACTGCGAGCACCGAGTTCGGCACTTCGCCGAACATTTCCGGGGCATACATCGCCTCCACCCGTGTCGCCGGGAGGTCGAAACGACCAGGGTTGTTCACGCGCACCGTGTACTCCAGCTTGAAACGGCCCTTGGGAACGAACTCGTAATAAGCCCGGTAAGCCTCGAAGCTGCGCTCGACGAACATCGGCCCGGTCGCACCGGCGCGCATCTCGCCCTGCGTCAGCGAAGCGGCATCGCGGCCGAGACCGGAGCCCAGGATCGCGGCGCCGCCGGGGATCGGATCATCGACCACCACCCAGGTCATGTCGCTTTGCGCGTCGATTTCCAGCGTCACGCGATAGACGTCGCCACGCGACCAGACCGCCTTGTCCTTCTGCTCCACCGGCGTCAGCGTGCGCTGGATGCGGTAGCCGGTGAACAACGGCGCCTTCAGCGGCAACGCCGCGCGCGCCTGCACGATCGCCCACGGTGCGCCATGGCCGGTATGCGTCAGCGAGAACGTTTCGCGCGCCGGAGGCCATGCGAAGTCGCGCGTCTGCCTGGCATTGCTCACCGGGAGGTTGAGCGTCGTGCCGCCCAGCGTGGCGACCGCGGTGCCGCTTGCCGGTACCTGCTCGAAGGCCTGCGCGAAGCGCGCGATCGCGACCGTGCCCCAGGCATTGGCAACCGTGGTGCCCCAGTGTCCGTGCTTCTGCCGCGCCAGCGACCCGCGCACGAGGCGTCCCATGTCCTCGCGCCAGTCGGCTTCGTTCAACACCGCCAGCAACGCGCGGTTGGCGTTCACGTCCGCCGACACCATGAGCCACCACAGCGCGTCCGTGCGCTCGGTGGAGAAGGTCATCACCGTGCCCTGGAAATTCAGGCGTCCGCGCAGCAGAGCCAGCGCTTCCGGCAGCCGCTCGGCGCGGCGCGGCAACTTGTCCACCCGCTGCAGAATCCCGATCCAGTCGAGCAAGGCCGAGGTCGGCCAGAGCGCCGGGTCGATGCTGATGGACTCGAGCATCTCCGGTTTCGCGCGACCGTGCCGTGCAAGGGCTTCGATGGCGGCGAGCTTGCGTACCGTCAGGTCCGCCGTCGGCAACGCACTGCCGCGTACGATGCGGCCCGTGGCGAACGCTTCCAGTCCCTTCAGCATACGATCCAGCGCCTGTTCCGGCCATTCCCGGCCGCTGGCGTTGGCGATCTGTACCAGATATGCCGTCAGCGCATCGCTGCCCTGTGCCCAGTCCACCGGGAAATAACGGACCAGCCCGTCGTAATCGAGATAGTTGGGCAGGCTGCCGGCGACGCTTTTCCACGAGGCGTCATCGCCCAGGCCGATGGCCCGTGAGGTGCGCTGTTCGATGCAGGTGTAGGGGTAGCGCTGAAAATACTCGCGCACGCCGGACATTTCGCCGACCAGGGTTCCCATCACTTCCACGCGGATGCCGCCGCGCCCCGGCACCGCGCCGTCCGGACGTTCTGCCGGGAATTCCAGACGTTTGTCGAGCTGGGCGAGCGTCGCCTGATAAATCCGCACCGGATGCACTTCGATGACCTTCTGCGCCACACGCAGCCGGTCGCGCGTGTTGTCCTTGGCGGTCGCGGTCACTTCCCAGTACAGGCCGGTGATGTTGACCGGCACCTTGACCGGCACGGAGACGAGCTTCGCTTCGTTGGCAGCGAGTGCCACCGCGGCATGGCCGTTGGCGATCACGCGGCCTTTGGGATCGTCCGCTGGCAGGTCGCGCAGCGACCACTCGAAACGTGCCGACAGCGCCTGGCCGGTGCTGTTGCGCAGCGTGAACATGCCGGAGAATTCGTCCTGTTCGCGCACCAAGGGCGGCAGGCCGGAGAGCAGCATCAGGTCCTGCGTTGTGCGGATGTTGGCGCGGCCGGTGCCGAACCGGTCGGCACCGGCCTGCGCGACGGCGACGATGCGGAAGGCGGACAGCGCATCGTTGAGCGGCACGTCCACCACGGCGTGACCCTGTGCGTCGAGCGGGACGCGCGCCTTCCACAGCAGCAGCGTATCGAACAATTCACGCGCG
>NZ_JDSS02000019.1:238680-245506 GCF_000584955.1 Candidatus Accumulibacter vicinus | reverse complement strand
GCCCTGTCCGCCGCCGCCGCCGGGCGGCGCCGCCTTCTTGCCGAAGTGCCGTTTGCCGATCACCTGACCCTGCGCCGTCGCCGTGGTCACTTCCACGGGACGCTCACCCAACAGGGCATCGAGCAGATTCCACGAGGGGTTGTCCGACAGTTCCAGCAGCCCTTCGTCCACCGCGGCGAGTGCGATCTCGCCGTGGGCAGCGGGTTTGCCGTCGCTATCCGTGACCTGCACATTGACGCGTGCCGTTTCGCGCACCCGGAAAACGTCGCGGTCGGGGGTGACCTTCACCGCGAGCGCGTAAGCGCGGTGCCCAACCCGGATCTCGGCCATGCCGAGCTTGTAGGCGGGCTTGGACAGGTCCACCAGCGCCGTCGGGCGGGTGTCGCGCTCGACCGGGATTTCGTCCACCAGCCCGAGCCAGTAGCCCAGACGGTAGAACGCGCGCTTCAGCCACGCGTACGGACCCGGCACCTCGGGATCGACGCGCCCGCGCACGGCGAGCGCCGACACGAAGACGTTGGGACCGTAGCTGCCGATGATCGGCACTTCGATGGCCGGCGACTGGCCGTCGAGCGCGACCACTTTCTGCTCCAGCACGCCCTCGCGCTCGACCGTCACCAGCACGGTTGCCGCACGGAACGGCATGCGCACCTGGAATTTCGCCGTCTCGCCCGGCTCGTAGTGCTTTTTCTCCGGAATCAGGTCGATGCGGTCGCTATCCGAGGGTTCGAACCACCATTCGTCCGCACCGCGCACCCAGACGCTGGTGCTTGCCAGCGCCTCGCGGCCCTGCTCGTCCTGCGCGCGTGCCAGCAGGATCAGCTCGCCGGACAGGCCGGGTTTGACCGTGCAGAACAGGAAGCCGCGCTCGTCGGTCGTGCCCGAGCAGCCGCCGCCGAGTTTCTTCGTTTCCGTCGTCGAGTCGTAGGCGTAGAAGCCGCCGATCAAACGCCGCCGGCTGGAAAAGCTCTTGCGCTCATAGATCTCGACCCGCACCGCACGACCGGCGAGCGGTTTGCCGGCCGGATCGAGCGCCACCACCTGCGCCCGCACGCCGTTCTTGTTGGCCACCCAGCCGTCGGGCTTGAGGCCGAGGTAAAGCGCTGCGGGATGCAAGGCGACGCGGGTTGCGACGGCCAGGCGTTCGCCGTTCGGATCGTTGTATTCCATCTCGACGAACAGGCTTGCCGGGCGAACGACCGGCGCAAGCTGGTCGATCGAAATCGCTGCCGTGCCGGCACCATCGAGCGTCAATGTGCGTGCGGCCGTGGGGCCCGCGCCCTGGTTGCCGGAAGCGCTGCCGTCCTCTTCCGGATCGTAGGCGCCGAAGGCCTCGGCGGATGAGCCGATGACGATCCCTTCCTTCAAGGGCTCGCTATCGAAACGGAACTCGGGGTAACTCGCGAACGACACCCCGCGGTTCTCGATCCGATGGCGCACCTTCACCGGCAGGCCGGAAGCGGGACCGCCCGCAAGGTAGTTCACCGCCGCCTCGAGCCTGGCAACCGATGGGCGGATCAAGGGCTCTTTCGGTGCGGCGAGTGCGGCGCGCATCAGCGGCACGCGGAATGCTTCCACGCGGAACTCGGCCTGCCCCTGCTGGATGTCACGCCCCGGCCAGCCGAGCCGGTAGCTGCCGAGCTTGGCCTCGGGCGGAATCTTCCAGAGGCCTTCGGCCACGCCCTGGTCGTCGAATTGCGCAGTGAGTTTGTATTTCTGGCCGCTGCCGAGATGTTCGATCTCGATCGCGGACGGCAAGTCGGCATGGCCTGGAATGCGGAAACCGGCGCTGACCGGCACGCGCGCAACGTGTTTCATGCTGACCGTCTCGCCGGCGCGGAACAGCGTGCGGTCGAACACCGTATGGATGGACAGCGGCGTCCTGCGGTCGGCGTTGTGGCGCAGGTTGAAGTTCCACGGCTGGATGCCCTCGTTCCAGTCCGAATACGTAAACGACAGGTCTTCGCCCAGGCGCGCGAACGCCACCAGCGCGCGCCGGTAGTCGCCGCACCTCGCAACATCCTGCGCGAAGGGCAGCCGGTCGCCTGCCCGGGCAATGCCGTTCGCATCGGTGGTGCCGGTAAACCAGGCCTGGCCCGTGCAGTCGCGCACGCTGACCTTTGCTTCGGCCACCGGCCTGCCGCTGTCGAGCGCGGTGACCCAGACCAGCGACCCTTCACGGCCATGTTTGAGGTGCACGGCCAGGTTCGTGACGAGCACGCTGGTCGACACGTAATAAGGCTTCTCCGCATCGTGCAGTGCGCGCCCGAGGCGTGGGCTTGCCAGCTCCACGATGTAAAACCCGGGCTTCGGCAGTGGAATGCCGATCACCTCCATCGGCTTGTCGCCGCCGGGGCGCGGCAGTTCGAAGGCGGTGGCCTGGTCGCCCTCCCGGATGGCCGAAATTTCGCCCTCGCGCGGATAGGAGCGGTTCTCGCCGCGCAGCCGGTCGAAGTACTCCGAGTCCTTGTTCAGGAAGCGCTGCAGCCGCTGCATGATCTGCGTCTCGTCGTTGGCGAGGCGCAGCGAGCGGCCGGGAACAGCGGCGGTCGCCGGCAGCGCGATCTTCTGCCCGGCCAGCGTCGGCTCCACATTGCGTACCGTCACCGGCAACACCGGCTCGGCCTGGAGTTCGAGGATACCGAAGCGGCCCGGAAACTTGACGAGCGGCGGGTGCTCGTCGGTGGCCGTGGGCAGCGGGAAAGAGGCCATGTTCTTCGGTTCGCGGCCGGCATCATCCTTGAAGCCGCGCGGCAGTTCGACGGTGAACCGGGTCTTTTCCGGGAACGGGCCGCGGAACTCGACGCTGTCCACGGTCTTGACGTGCGGCTCCAGCACCGGTTCGAAGGTCTGCCCTGGTTCGCTTTTCAGCCGGATGCCCGTCGCCGCTGCGCGCGGCACCGGCGCGTTGAACGCCAGCGTGATCGGTGTGATCGGCAGACAGGCCGCGTCCTTTTTGACGCGCTGGCAAGTCAGGTCGACCACGAAATCGGGCCGCACCCGGAACGTGAGCCGCTGCGGTGCTCCGCGCGCGAGACCGGTCTTCGATTTCACCTCGGGGCCGATCACGATCGATACCTGCGCACCGGCCGGCAGCCGCCGCGCGCATTTCGCGCCGGCCACCGGCAGATCGCGGAAGCGTTTGTCCTCGACCTTCAGCTTGCCGATGGAGACATCACGGCCATCCGGGAAATATAGCCTGAACAGGTTGAACGCGTTGTCCCGGTTGGCCGTGAGCAATTCACGAGTTTCCTTTTCCGGCAGCAGCTTGAGCGGAATCTGTTCGTTGATCCCGTCCGCTTCGCACCAGGCACCGGCAATGCTCGCCGGGTCGAGCGGCGCATCGAAAGCAAGCAGGAAGATCTGCTCTTCATCGATATCTTCTTCTCCCTCACCGGGGAGCGAAGCCATCACCGCCGGGCCGCCGGTGTCGAACGTAAACTCCCGCTTGCCCGCCAATGCAGTCCCGGCCGCAGACGTGACGCCCGCGTTCAGGGTGAAACGGCAGCGCTGACCCGCCGGCAGGTCGGCAGCGAAGTCATAGACCCAGTTCCTCTGGTCGGCCCAGCGGCCACGCCCCTGGGTGCGCTCGGGATCGCCTTCGCATTTGACACTGAAGGGGTCGGCCAGCCGCGGGTCGCCGAAAGCGACCATCGACTCGGAAAAACGCACGGCCACCTGGCGTACTCCCTTCGCCTGACCCTGCGGGGTAAAGCGCTCCACCTGCGGCGGGCCTGCCGCATCTACCACCAGCACCACCGCCACCAGCACAATGACCTGTACCACCCTTGCCAACCATCCCGCCCCTTGTCGCATGATCGAACCTTTCGATAATTGCATGACCTTGCATCCGCCGTGCCCGCGACTGCGCATTCCGTGAACACGGCCTGCCACTAAACCGTCGCCAACCCCTTCCCTGCCACCGCGACCAGCGCCTTTGCCTGATGAAAGCTGCTTGCCCGGCCACAGGCATGAAGACAGCAGGCAAGCTGGTTGGCAATCGGTAGCGGCAGCGAGACTTCGCCGACGAGAACGCGGTGCATCCAGGCGACGGTCGCTGTGGCGTCGCAGTTCTCGGGGAGTTGCGGCAGGTTTCTGAGGCTGTCGTGCTCAGCTTCGAAGAGGATGTCGTGGACGCCGCCGTGGAGGTGTTCGATCAGCGGGCGACGCTTGGGATTGGCAAAGGGTTCGCCCTCGGTGCCGCGCAACAGAAGCGCGTTGGCGCCGGTGCCGGTGAGCAGCGCGCGCATGCTGTTGAGGTAATCGGGGTGGGTCGCGGCGGTGACCAGCAGGGAGTCGCCCGCGAAAGGATCGATCATCTTGACCAGGCTGTGCGCGCTGTTGCGCAGGCCGAGGCGGCTGCGCAGGGCGAGCAGGCGGTCGAGGCCGGGAGAAAGCAGCGGCAGCGGCAGGTAAGCCATACGGCGTTGATCGATCAGGCACTGCGCCTCCTGCACACTGCCGCAGGCCTGCAGGCCGTACGCGCACAGGATCTGCTCACTGGTCACCCGCCCATAATCGTCGCTCAGGCCATGCAGCAGCACCGGAACATCGAAGCGTTGCAACAACAGTGCCAGCAGCGGCGTCAGATTGGCATGGCGGCGGGCCCCGTTATAGGTCGGGATGACCACCGGCCGGATCTTGCCGCAAGGGGGGCGTCGCAGGATCGGCAGGCGCGCGTTCGCGGCAGCGAGAAAGCCGCCCATTTCCTCGACCGTTTCGGTCTTCATGCGCAACGCGATGGCGATCGCCCCGAGTTCGAGGTCCGGAACCTCGCCATCGAGCATCGCACCGTAGAGCTGCTGGGCGTCACTGCGTGACAGGTCGCGCGCGCCTGTCGCACCCCGTCCGACTGACCGGATGATCGACGCGAAATCCATACCCCCTCCCAGTATGTTCACAACACTGCGGCGTCACTGGCGCGCAGCGCCTGGCCAGAAATCATCTGCCGCAGTTCCGGCAGACATGAGCCACAGAAGGTACCGCATTTCCGCTGCTTCTGCAGCATGGCCAGCGTCGCCCCGGTGGCGAGGTCGCCTGTGATCTGCGCGGCGGTGACATCGGCGCATTTGCAGACCACGTGGCTGCGTGGCGGCAGTCGGCCGGGGCGCTGGCCGATCGGCGCGACGGCCCAGCGGATCAGCTCGGCATCGAGCGTGTCGTCGGCCATCACCTCCTTGAGCCACGCCTCTGCCTGCGTCTCGCCAGCGAGGCGAACGCCGGTCAGCTTGCCGTCCGGGGCCAGCGCGCGCTTGCTGATCTGGCGGCGGGGGTCGGCATAGACGATCACGGCCGTGTTGTCGCCGAGACCGAACAGGGTATCGATTTCCTGCAGGCGACTTTCCGGCAGCGCCTGCGGGTGAGCAGCGCGGAAGATCACCAGCGGTTCGGCGCGACCGTAGAGTCCGACACTGGCGAAGGCGAACTCGCCGAGCAGCGTCCTTGCCCTGGCGAGCAGGGTCGGCGCGGCCAGTTCGCCAGACCCGGTCTTGCGCAGGATCACCATTTGCCACGGCAGGTCGGCCTTGTTGACCGCGACCGCGGCGTGCTTGAGTTCGGGTTGTTGCGAGTAAGGGTCGCGTGCCGAGGCGGTCAGCGTATTGACGCCGGGGCTGTTCATGAACTGGCTGCCCCAGTGCATGGGTAGCCAGGCGCAACCGCGTGCCAGACCGGCATCCGGCTTGACGCGCACGACGATGTCGCCGCGTGCGCTGTCCACCTCCGCCAGGTCGCCGGCGACGAGGCCGTGCTGGCGCAGGTCGTCCGGGTGCATCGACAGCAGCGGCTCGTCGTCGAGGTTGAACAGCCGCGCGACGCGGCCGGTGCGGCTCATGCCGTGCCACTGGTCGCGCAGACGGCCGGAGAGCAGGCTGATCGGGCGCCTGGCGTCGGTACTTTCGGCCGTCGGCTGGTGTTCGACCGGGACGAAACGGGCGCGTCCGCTCGGCGTCGTAAAGACGCCGTCTTCATACAGGCGCTGGCGTCCGTGGCTGGCGCCCGCGGGAAAGGGCCACTGCTGCGGGCCGGCCGCATCGAGCAACGCGTAGCTCAGGCCGGTGATGTCGAGGTCGCGTCCGCGCGTGCTTTCGCGATGTTCGTTGAAAACCGCTTCGGCGTCGGCGTAGGGAAACAGCTTCGCGGTCAGCGCCTGTTCGAGGCGGGCGCCAAGACGACGTGCGAAATCGACGGCGATCTGCCAGTCGTGGCGTGCCTCGCCGGGCGGGGCAACCGCCGGGGTCAGGTGGGTGATGCAGCGCTCGGAGTTGGTGACCGTTCCTTCCTTTTCGCCCCAGGTGGTCGCCGGCAACAGGAGATCGGCGTAGGTGGCGGTGTCGGTATTGGCGTAGGCTTCCTGCAACACGACGAAATCGGCGGCCCGCAGTGCGGCGCGTACTTCGGACTGGTCGGGCAACGATTGCGCAGGATTGGTGCAGGCGATCCAGACGGCCTTGACCACCCCGCGCTTGAGCGCCGCAAACAGTTCGACCGCGGTCCTGCCGGGCGCCGCGGGGACCGACGGGACGCCCCACAGCTGCGCCACTTCGTCCCGGTGTCTGGGGTTGGCAAGGTCGCGATGCGCTGAAAGCAGGTTGGCCAAGCCGCCGACTTCACGGCCGCCCATGGCGTTCGGTTGTCCGGTCAGCGAGAAGGGGCCGGCGCCGGGACGGCCGATCTGGCCGGTTGCCAGATGCAGATGGATCAGCGCGGCGTTGTTGTGCGTGCCGTGCGACGACTGGTTGAGTCCCTGGCAGTACAGCGATAGCGCCGCGCCGGCAGTACCGAACCAGCGTGCCGCCTGGATGATGTCGGCTTCGGCGAGGCCGCA
>NZ_JDSS02000019.1:230789-238358 GCF_000584955.1 Candidatus Accumulibacter vicinus | reverse complement strand
GGCCGCAGACCCCGGCCACCGCCGCTGGCGGGTAGGCGGCCACGAGGGCTTCGAGTTCGTCGAAGCCCTCGGTATGCCGGGCGATGTAGTCGCGATCGACGCGTTGCTCGTCGAGCAGGACGTTGAGCAGACCGTTGTAGAGCGCGATGTCGGTGCCGGGCCTGAGCGCCAGGTGCAGGTCGGCCAGCGCTGCGGTTTCGCTGCGGCGCGGGTCGATGACGATGATCCGCAGTTCCGGATTGGCTGCGCGTGCGTCCTCGATGCGGCGAAAGACGATCGGATGCGCGATCGCCGGGTTGGCGCCGGCAATCAGCAGGCAGTCGGTCAGGGCGATGTCCTCGTAACAACACGGTGGAGCATCGGCGCCGAGCGTCTGCTTGTAACCGGCCACCGCCGACGACATGCACAGGCGCGAGTTGGTGTCGATGTTGTTGGTGCCGATCAGCCCCTTGGCGAGCTTGTTGAAGACGTAATAATCCTCGGTGAGCAACTGCCCCGAGACGTAGAAGGCGACGCTGTCCGGCCCATGCGCGCGGATGATCCGGGCAAAACGGTCGGCCGCATGATCGAGCGCCGTGTCCCAGCCGACGCGCTGACGCGGCAGATTGCGGTCCAGGCGCAGCTGCGGATGCAGCAGGCGATCGTCCGGCTTCGCCGTCAGGTGCAGTGTCGCGCCCTTGCTGCACAGCCGGCCGAGGTTGGCGGGGTGATCGGGGTCGCCGCGTACGCCAACGATCTGTCCGGCTTCGGTTTCGATCAGCAACCCGCAACCGACGCCGCAGTAACAACAGGTGGATTTGATTTGCTGGTTCATGATGATTGCTCCTGATTGTGCAGAGCAATAGGCGTGCCACCATGATAAATCATGGAGATGGCATGTCGCGCGGGTGTTTTTCGGCCATGGTGCCTCGTCATGGTGCGCCGCGTCTCGCGGCTGCGTCAATGCGGGGCGTTCCCGAGACATTTTTCGACATGTCGATTTTCCCGTGGTGAAAATATACCGTACGCATTTATGGCGACGGCGTCAACGTACCGGCAGCCTTAGGAGGCGAGGCTGTACTGGCTTTTTGTCGTCGGTGCCCGGTTTTTTCCGGCACGGCGCTGGCGGGCCCGCGGGCCGAAACGCCGGCAGCGCAGACCCCGGCTGTGGCGCCCGGCGCACCACCAACCGCCCCGACGAGGGCATCCGCCGAGGCCGCTCAAGCCGCAGAAGAGCCGATCCATCGCCACGCCGCGCGAACCGCCGGGGCCCTACTGCTCGCCCGGATCGATGAGCTCTTCCCGCTGCTTTGTCCGAAGTGCGGCGATCAGCGCATCGCCTGGTAAAGGCCGCACGAAGAGATCCGATCGAACGCTTGCGCCCTGGGTCGCCGCAGCGACCCAGGGTCATCCTCGCGCTGCGATTCCGGCGAGGTTTTCCCGCTCCGTCGGCACGCTTTCCCCGAATCACGACGGCTGTCCGGACCAGCCTGGAACACTTGCGGACGTAGCGTTGGATCTCCTATCCTTGCCACTCGGCAGACGATGGCACCCGGCTCGAAATGCATCGACAAGGCCTTGTTGAAGGAATGAACGAATGGACCGCCGACTCCGAAGCCGCCCGCATCCTCGCCGGGCGCCTGCGCAACGACCATGCATGATGTGACCCATCCCAGCCTGCTCAAAGGAGATCCACATGACGCAAGTAATCCTGGACCTGCCCGACTCGGCATTCGCCACCTTGCATCAAGCACCCAAGGAATTTGCGCAGGAGATGCGCGTCGCCGCCGCCATCAAATGGTATGAACTCGGCCGGCTTTCGCAAGGTCGCGCCGCCGAAATCGCGGGCCTGACCCGGGCGGGTTTCATTGATGCCCTCTCGCGCTACAAGGTTAGCCCATTCCAATACACGGCTGAGGAAGTCATCGAGGAACTGCAAAGTGGCGCCTGATCTCCCATCCTTCGAACGACAACCGGTGATCGACCCAATCTGCCCTCAAGATCCGCCCGCAGGTGCCGTAGAGACAATCTCAAGGGTCATCAATTCATTGGAGTAGAGATCATGAACGTCACCGGAATCGCCGCTGCGGCAACTGAAATGAGCCAGGCCAGAACGGCCGATGCGGTCCAGATGGCGGTACTGAAAAAAGCGCTCGACGTACAGGCGCAAGGCGCACTGCAATTGGTGGAAGCGGCTGCGCAGGGGGTTCCCAACAACCCGTTGCATCTGGGTAATCGGGTCGATACCTCCGCTTGAGGCGAGCGTCGCGTCAGCTTCGAATCACGCGTCCACGCCGGATCGCCGTGCCGCGGTTGCGTCCGCGGTACTTGCCTGGTCGCCCAGGTCCGGCGTCCGGGGTGGCTCCTTCGGGGCAGGCCGGCGCGCGGATTTGGGCCGGAAGGCCTGGATCACTGCGTCGACCGTTTCGATGTACGGACCGCCGATCAGGTCGATGCAGTAAGGGACCGCGGCGAAGATGCCGTTCGCCAGCACCGTGCCGTCGGCAGCCTTGACCCCTTCCAGGGTTTCCCGGATCGACTTCGGTTGCCCCGGCAGATTGAGGATCAAGGCCTGCCGACGAATCACCCCGACCTGACGCGAGAGAATGGCGGTCGGAACGAAGTGGAGGCTGATGCGCCGCATTTCTTCACCGAAGCCCGGCATCACCTTGTCGGCGACCGCCAGCGTGGCTTCTGGCGTGACGTCGCGCGCGGCTGGGCCGGTGCCACCGGTGGTCAGCACCAAGTGACAACCGACGGCATCGACCAATTCGATCAGCGTGGCTTCGATCGCTGCCTGGTCGTCGGCAATCAGGCGGGTTTCCATTCGCCAGGGGCTGCACAAGGCGCCGGCAAACCATTCGCGTAGCGCCGGGATGCCTTGGTCCGCATAGAGGCCTTGCGAGGCACGGTCGCTGATCGACACCAGGCCGATCAGCAATTCTTCATCAGGGTTCGTGTTCATCGTGGCTGTCCGGTAGGGGGTCGCCCTGCTCGAGTTCCTTGAGGAACCGGAAGATGGCGCGGAAACTGCGCGGTGGCTTGCCCTGTGCCTGCTCAAGCAGGGCGGCGCGGCGCAACGAGCGCAGGTGCTGCAGGTCGATCGACGGGGATGCACTGGCGATTCGGTAGAGCACCTTCTCATCCGCCATCAGCTCGGCGCGCAGGCGTTCGAGGCGGTGCAGTTTGCCGGTTGCTTCGGCTGATTCGCCGCGCACTGCCGCCAGCGCATTGCGGATCGGTGCCGGATCAACGTCGCGCATCAGGCGGCCGATATACTGTAGTTGGCGCCGCCGTGCATCGTCGTGTCGGGACATGCGCCGGGTTTCATGGACGGCGGCGAGCAGATCTTCCGGGAGCGCAATCTTGTTGAGCCGCTCGGTGGCCAGTGCCACGAGTTCCTCGCCGAGCACCTGGAGTTCTTCCATGGCCCGCTTGCGTTGTGTTTTCGAGGGGGGTGCGGGCGCTTCTTCGGGGGGGCTCATCGGCTTAAGACGGGTCTTTCGCTGGGTCGGGTGAAAGGCCTGCCATGCGGCAAGCGGCGCCTTTCGGGGAACTGCTATGATAACGTTTTTTTCCTCTGGCGACCGCTCCCATGCCCCGTTCATCCCCCCCCATGGCCGTTAGCGAATCCCGCTTCAGCCATCGTCTCGAAGTTCTTCAGCAACTGGCACAGGAGGTCCTGGCGTATGCCGGAAAGCAGGGCGCAAGCGCCTGCGAGGTCGACGTCTCGGTGGGTTTTGGTCAATCCGTGACGGTGCGCTGCGGCGAAGTCGAAACCATCGAATACAACCGCGACAAGGGAATCGCGGTCTCGGTCTATCTGGGTCAGCGGAAGGGTCAGGCGAGCACCTCCGACTTTTCTTCGACGGCCTGGCGCGAGACCGTCGACGCGGCGTTGAACATTGCCCGCTTTACGGCCGCCGACCCCTGTGCCGGCCTGCCCGACCCGGAGTTGCTGGCCATCGACACCGGCAGCCTGCCGGATCTCGATCTCTACCACCCCTGGCTACTCTCGGTCGAAGCCGCTGTCGACCTTGCCCAGCGTTGCGAACAGGCGGCATTTGCCGTCAGCCCGCAGATCAGCAACTCGGAAGGAGCGACGGTATCGATCCAGGAAGGGCAGTTCATTTCAGCCAACAGCCTGGGTTTCATGGGCGGCTACCCGAGCTCGCGGCATTATCTTGCGTGCTCGGTGATCGCCGGCAAGAACGACAAAATGCAGCGTGACGACTGGTATTCGACGGCTCGCGACCCCTCGGCGATCGGCTCGCCCGAATCGATTGGCGAGATCGCCGCGCGGCGGGCCGTCTCGCGACTCGCCGCGCGCAAGGTCCGGACCTGCCGGGTGCCGGTCGTTTTCGAGGCGCCGCTCGCCTCCTCGCTGATCGGCCACTTCGTGCATGCGGTCAGCGGTGGCAGCCTGTACCGGAAGACATCCTTCCTGGTCGACAGTCTCGGCAAGCGCGTCTTTTCTAAGAAGGTACAGATCAGCGAACGGCCACATCTGCGCGGTGGCCTGGCGAGCAGCCATTTCGATAGCGACGGGGTCGCGACGCACGACCGCGAAGTGCTGGTCGACGGCAGGCTGCAGGGCTACTTCCTGAGCGCCTACAGCGCACGCAAGCTGGGGATGCAGAGCACGGGCAATGCGGGGGGCTGCCACAACCTGATCGTCCGACCGGGAAAACGTGATCTGCAGGGTCTGCTCAGAAAGATGGGGCGTGGATTGCTGGTGACCGAACTGCTCGGTCAAGGCGTCAACTATGTGACCGGCGATTATTCGCGCGGCGCAGCCGGTTACTGGATTGAAGGCGGCGAGATCGTACACCCGGTCGAAGGAATCACCATTGCCGGCAATCTGCGCGACATGTTCAGGAATCTTGCGGCAGTCGGCAACGACGTCCTGGTACGCGGCTCGAAGCAGGTAGGTTCCCTGCTCATCGAAAAAATGAAGGTGGCCGGTGACTGACGGTCATGACTTCCCTCCTCTGACGCCGTCCTCTGCTCCCTCCGCCTAAGCAGGAGACCAGATGAGCCATCACTTCGAGAACGCCTGTGCGCTGCTGATCGCCGTGGACCAGAACAGGGAAGCCAGCGCCGCCCTGCCGGCCGTGGCCGCCGACGCGCGCGCGCTGCGCGATGTCCTGATCCATCCGGCGCGCTGCGGCTACGCGCCGGACAAGCTTCGTCTGCTGACCGGCGCCGAGAGCAGCCGGCAAGGAGTCTTCGACGGGCTGCGCTGGCTGGCCGACGAACTGGCGGCGATGCCGGACGGCGACTCGACAGCCATCATCTACTTCAGCGGCCACGGCCACGTCGAAGGCGGTGAGCACTACCTGATCCCCTACGACTTCAACCCGCAGTTGATGCACAGCAGCGCGATCCGCGCCGCCGACTTTGCCGAGGTCGTCGCGCAACTGACGCCGCGCCGCCTGCTCGTCGTTCTCGACTGCTGTCACGCGGCCGGCATGGCGGTCAAGCAGGCGGCGCCGGCGCCATTCGCCAGCGCGGCGATTCCGCCGGCGCTCTTCCTGCCCGAAGCCAAGTCGCTGGCTGCTGGTCGCCTGGCCACTGGCGCCGGACGCGCCGTGCTCAGTTCGTGCCAGCCCGGCGAAAGCTCCTACCTGCGTGCCGACGGGCGGATGAGCATTTTCACCTTTCACCTGATCGAAGCGCTGACCGGGCATGCGCAGCCAAGCGGTGGAGCGCCCGAGGTGCTGGTTTCCGACCTGATCGGCTACCTGCAGCGGCACGTTCCGCACAGCGCACTGGCGCAGCATGGCGCCCCACAGACCCCGGACCCACGCCTCACCGGCAACTTTCCGGTCGCGCTGGTGCTCGGCGGCAAAGGGCTCGGCAAGGGGCAGGCGGCGCCCGACCCCTTGGCGCCCCTGCCGCCGGCGGTTTCCCTTGCAGCCTTCGTGCAGGGCCTAGGCGTCGTCGCGCAGGGCGGTGGCGACGCGTTCGGACCAGGAGCAATCCAGGTCAGTGGCGACATCGGCGGCAGCCTCGTCAACCGCACGCAGATCGTCAACAAGTACTACCACGACTGCCGCGCCGCCAGCGGCAGCGCCCCGAGCAAGGAAGACATCGCCCGGCAGGTCGCCGGCTACCTGCGCTGGCTGCAGGAGCGCACGCAGAGCATCGAGCTGCGCGGCATCGAACGGGCGGGCGGCGCGGCGGTTGTCGTGTTGCCGATCGAGACCGCCTACGTGCCGCTGCGCGCCCGCTCGCTGCCGCGTTTCGGCGGGCTTTCCGGCCGCGAAGCCGACATCGCCCTGAACGAGGTCCTCGGCCTCGGCCATCGTCTGGCCATCATCGGCGGGCCCGGTTGCGGCAAGACGACGGTCCTGCTGCACATGGCCTGGGCGCTGGCCTCTGCGCTGCTCGCCGGACAGCCCGAACCCGCGCGCTCGCGTCTCGGCCTGACGATGGCGGCGAGCGAACTGCCGCTGCCCATCTTCGTGCCGCTGGCCTCGTTCGCGCGCTACCGTCGTCACTTGCCGGCGGCGGCGCCGGCGCGTGAAAAAACCCTGGCGCATTTCATTTCCCACCACCTGGTCAGCCGGGAAGCCCCCTTCGACCTGCCGGCCGACTTCTTCGTCCGCCTGCTCAATGACGGGCGCAACGTCCTGCTGCTGCTCGACGGACTCGACGAAGTGGCGAACGAGGGCGAACGCGCCGAGGTCCGCCAGTCGGTGGAGAATCTCGTCGCCGGTCGCGACGCGATGCGCGTCGTCGTCACCTGTCGCACGATCGCCTACCGCAGCGGCAGCACCGCCCTCGGGGCCGGTTTTCGCGAGATCGTGGTGCAGGCGCTCGAGCACGCGCGGCACATCGCGCCGATGGTGCGTCAGGCCTACGGCTGCATCCACCCGCAGGACAGCGTGCGCCGGCTCGAGCGCTCCGACGACCTGCTGAACGGGATTCTGCAACTCGAGGCCGATCGTCGCCAACGCCTGGGCGAAAACGCCGCCGCGCTGGTCGACAGCCCGCTGATGGTGCGGCTGCTGTTGATCGTCCATCTCAACAACCGCGCACTGCCCGAGCAGCGCGCCGACCTCTTCGACAAGGCGATCAACGCCCTGCTGCAGGTCGATTACGGACGCGACGAGAGCGACAATCGCGAGCTGTCCGCCGACTGGACGCTGTACCGCGACATGGCGCAGCAGCTCGCTTTCCGCATGCACCAGCAGGGTGCTGATCAGGGGCGCGAGATCGAGGAGCCGGCACTGCGCGCCATCCTGCGCGCGGAACCCGAGTTTCAGCCGCGCCTCGACGATTTCGTCCGCCATGCGCGGCAACGCGGCAGCGTCCTCGAAGAGCGCGACGGCGCCTACCGTTTCCTGCATCTCGCCTTGCAGGAATTCCTCGTCGCCCGCTACCTGAGCGAGGTCATCGGGCGCGACAGCCGCGAAGCGATGCTCTCCTTCCTCGCCGAACGACTCGAGGACCCCTGGTGGCGCGAGCCGATCCTGCTGCTTGCCGGCTATCAGGCGACGCACGCCGCCCGCTCGGCGCGCGACTTCCTGCGCGCCCTGGCCGCAAGCGGCCGCGTCGCCGACGCGCGGTTCTCGGCCGCCGCGC
>NZ_JDSS02000019.1:229377-230764 GCF_000584955.1 Candidatus Accumulibacter vicinus | reverse complement strand
GGCGATCCGCGTTTCGATGCGCAGCGATTCTTTCTGCCGGCCGACGGGATGCTGGGTTTTGTGCGCATTGCCGCCGACCCAGGGTTCATGATCGGCACGCGACGAAGCGATAGGGAACGGGTTTCGCGGATCGCCGGTTACCGCGTTCCCGACGACGAAATCAACGACGCGCTCACGCCCACGCCGGAGTTCTACATCGCTCGTCATCCGGTGACCGTCGCGCAGTTCCGCGCTTTCGTCGAGGCGACGGGATACGCGATCGGCGACAGGAGGGCCTTGCGCGACCCGGACAGCCGGCCGGTGCGATGGGTGCGCTGGCATGAGGCGCTGGCCTGGTGCGACTGGCTCAACGAGGTGCTGGCCACTTCCGACGTGTTCGCCGGCCATCCAATCGTCAAGCTGGTGCGCGAGAACGGTTGGCGTATTGCCTTGCCGAGCGAGCTGGAGTGGGAGAAAGCCGCGCGTGGCGGTCTGAGCACTGCGGTCTTCCCCTGGGGAGACGATGCCAACCCAAACCGCGCAAACTATTCCGATTCGCGGATCGGTGATACATCCGTGGTCGGCTGCTTCGCGGCCAATGACTTCGGTCTCTTCGACATGGTCGGCAACGTCTGGGAATGGACGCGCAGCCTGTGGGGCGACGACGTGGAGAAGCCTGCCTTTGATTATCCCTACGATGCGAACGACCCCCGGCGAGAGGCGCTGGATGCCGCCGATGGCATTCTACGGGTCGTGCGGGGCGGCTCGTGGGACTTTCCTCGAGACTACGCCCGCTGCGCCTGCCGCGGCGGGCTTCACCCTGGCACTCGGGATGACGGTTGCGGTTTCCGGGTGGTGTTGCGTTCTTCCCCTGTTCTTTGACTCTGTCCTCTGTTCCCTCTGACCTCTGTCACTCCGGGTACTCCGACTCTGGAGGGGGTGCGGGGGAGCCTTCCCCCGCCGCGCGCAGCGCGGCGCGCGATTTTTTTGCTATCCTTCGCCTGCCGGGTGGTGACACTCGGTCAGGCAGTCTGGAGAGGTCGTGCGGGGCGGCTCGTGGAACAATCATCGAGACAACGCCCGCTGCGCCTACCGCAACAGGAATCACCCTGGCAATCGGAATGACAATAGCGGTTTCCGGGTGGTGTTGCGTTCTTCCCACGTTCTTCCGCCCCTTCTTCTGGTTCCGCCGTCAGGCGGGACGGCGCGCCGGCACCCCCGTGCCGGTCGTGTTCCGGAAATGCCGGTCGATTCGCGCGAGCGGATTTGCCGGCCGAGGCGAAGGAAGAAGAACAGCGCCAGACAGGTCTGGTCCGCGCGCAGGCCGCAAGGCAGGGCGACAGCGGGGCAATCGCCCGCGCCGGGCGCATAACGAAGCACGGGAACGGCCAGGCCGAAGCGCCCGCCG
>NZ_JDSS02000019.1:226298-229031 GCF_000584955.1 Candidatus Accumulibacter vicinus | reverse complement strand
GGCTCCCGCCACCGGGATGCACTGGGTCAGGAAAACTCCTCGGCCTCGCGACCGGAGACACCGGGCCTGCCGGACGCGGTCTGCCGAATCCAGCCGCCGAGCAGCCGGCCGACCTGCGCGACGAGGCGGCTGACGTGCTCGTATTGGCCACTGCTCAGCCAATCCCATTGCCGGGCCAGCCGCAAGTACAGTCGCAGCTTGTTGAGCTGCGCGTCGGCAGCCTGCAGATGCTGCAGGCGCTGAGCACCGTGGCGGGTGTTGGCTTCGAAGATCGCCTCCTGGAAATCGAGCGCGGCCGCCTGCAGGCGCTGGGTGACGACGAAGCGCTGGGTCTTCGGGAAGCGCTCGCAGTGCGGCAGGAGCCAAGTGAGGAGGTCGTAGGTCTGGGTGAAGATCACCAGTTCTTTTGTGGTGGGCATTATGGGCAACTCCGGGCAGGAAGAATGAAGCGATGAAGCGATGAAGCGATGAAGCGATGAAGCGATGAAGCGATGAAGCGGCTCCGTTCGCCGGGACCGCAGGCGAATCGCGCGGCGGCGAGCCGTGTCGCCAAGTCGGCGTGGTCCGACGATGGCTGAGCTCTTCGACGCCGTCACCGAATGGGACAATCTCTGGCGGGCCTTTGCCGTCGCCGCGCGCGGCAAGCGCCGCAAGGGCAGCGCGGCGGCCTTCGAACAGCAAGTGGCTGACCGACTGGTGATCGTGCAGGACGAGTTGCGCGGCAAGACCTATCGCCCCGGCGCCTATCGCCACTTCTTCATTCACGAGCCGAAGCGCCGCAAGATCAGTGCCGCGCCGTTTCGCGACCGCGTCGTCCATCACGCCCTGTGCCAGGTGATCGAGCCGCTGTTCGAGGCGAGTTTCATCGCCGACAGCTACGCCAATCGCCGCAGCAAGGGAACGCACCGGGCGGTGGAGCGGTTGCAGCACCATGCGCGGCGCTATCGCTACGTGCTGCGCGCCGATATCGTGCAGCACTTCCCGTCGCTCGACCACGATCTCCTGCGCGGCAAGCTGGCGCGCGTGGTCGACGATCCGGATCTGCTGTGGCTGGCCGGCCTCATCCTCGACAGCGGCGCCGGCGTGCTGGCCGACGAGTACAGTCCGGTGTACTTCCCCGGCGACGACCTGCTCGCCGCCTGCCGACCACGCGGCCTGCCGATCGGCAATCTGACTTCGCAGTTCTGGTCGAACGTCTATCTCGACGACTTCGACTGGTTCGTGCAGCGCCAACTGGGTTGTGGCGCCTACCTGCGCTACGTCGACGACTTCGCGCTGTTCGGCGACGACCGGAAAACGCTGTGGCAATGGAAGGAGGCGCTGATTGCCCGCCTGGCGCAGGAGCGGCTGACGATCCACGCCAGCGAGGCGCAGGTGCTGCCGACGCGCTGCGGCATCCCCTGGCTCGGCTTCGTCGTGTACCCGACGCATCGTCTGCTCAAGCGGCGCAACGCAGTCAACTTCACGCGCCGGCTGAGCGGCAATCTCGACGCGTATCGCGCGGGGTCGATCTCCTTCGCCGAACTCGACGCCAGCGTGCGCGGCTGGATCAATCACGTCCGCTACGCCGACACCTGGGGCTTGCGCAAGCACCTCTTCGCGGCGCATCCGATCCCCGGACGCCGCGCCAAATAGCCGCCCGGCGCGGCGGGGGAAGTTTCCCCCGCACCCCCTCCAGAGTCGGAGTACCCGGAGTGACAGAGGCCAGAGGGAGCAGAGGACAGAGTCAAGAAACAGGGGAAGAACGCAACACCACCCGGAAACCGCTATAGCCATTCCGACCGCCAGGGTGATCCCTGCTGCGGTAGGCGCAGCGGGCGAAGACCCGAGGATCGAACCACGAGCCGCCCCGCACGACCCGTAGAATGCCATCGGCAGCATCCAGCGCCTCGCGCCGGGGGTCGTTCGCATCGTAGGGATAGGCAAAGGTCGGCTTCTCCCAGCCGTCGCCCCACAGGCTGCGCGTCCATTCCCAGACATTGCCAGCCAGATCGTACAGACCGAAACCGTTCGCCGGGAAGCAGCCGACCGCCGAGCTGTCGTTGATCTCCGCTTCGCCGTAGTTGGCCCGTTCGGGATCGGCCAGGTCTCCCCACGGGAAAACCGCGCCGATGAGGCCGCCGCGCGCCGCCTTTTCCCACTCGAGTTCGCTCGGCAAAGCGACCCGCCAAGCGTGTTCGCGCACCAAGCTGGCGATCGGATGGCCCGCGAAAACTCCGGAAGTAGCCAGTACCTCGTTGAGCCAGCGGCACCAGGCCAGCGCCTCGTGCCAGCTCACCCATCGCACCGGCCGGCTGTCCGGGTCGCGCAAGGCGTCCCTGTCGCCGATCGCGTATCCCGTCGCCTCGACGAAAGCGCGGAACTGGGCGACGGTCACCGGATAGCGCGCGATATAGAACTCCGATGTCGGCGTGAGCGTGTCGTTGATCTCGTTGTCGGAAAGCTTGTAACCGGCGATCCGCGAAACCCGTCCCCTGTCGCCTGGTCGCGTGCCGATCATAAACCCTGGGTCGGCGGCAACGCGCACGAAGCCGAGCCCGTCGTCGGCCGGCAGAAAGAATCGCTGCGCATCGAAACGCGGATCGCCGAGTTGCGCCAGCCGGTCACCGGCACGCGCGCGCACCGTCGGTCGCGACTTCGCCAGCGCCTCGGCGTCGCCCAACAGGCCGACGATGCGGCCCGCGCACTCGGCGCGCAGCGCCTCGCCGCTCTCTCGCCACTCGATCGCTGCCG
>NZ_JDSS02000019.1:223209-226273 GCF_000584955.1 Candidatus Accumulibacter vicinus | reverse complement strand
CCAGCCGCGCCGCCAGCGGCAGCACGACCTGCCAGTGGCCGGGGGCCTGGCGGGCCAGGTGCGCGCACTCGATGGCGAAATCCGGCCGCGCCGCGAGATGGCTGGCGGCGAGGAATTCCTGGAAGGTGCGGTGCGGGAAGGCGAACTGCCGCTCGCCACTGCGAAAGCCCTGGCCCAGCAGGAGGCCGGCGCGTTTTTCGATGTAGTCGACGACGATCGCGGCTTTGTTCAAATCGTTCTGCAGCAGCCGCCGAAACGCTTGCAGCAGGCGGCCTTCGCCGATATCGGCCGGAGCGCCGGCGGCGGCCGCACCGGCGTGCAGAACGTCCTGCTCGACGGCGCTCTCGGCATGCACCGCGAAGGCCAGCTCTTCGAGCACGCCGCGCAGGTCCGAGAGTTTCAGCGTCGGCAGGGCCAGCGCGTCGAGCAGCGCCTTCTCGGCGCCGATCTGCCGGTTCCAGCGCAGCAACAGCAGATCGACCGAGTCGTCGTAGAGGTCCGCGCGGTCGTCGGGCAAGCGCCCGCGATTGGCGTGCAGGGAGGCCATCAGCGTCAGCAGCAAGGGGTTGCGCGCCAGCGGCCGCAAGTCCGGGCGCTGGCGCGCGGCGAGCAGGTCGTCGCACTTGCGCTCGGCGTCGCCGGGCGACAACCACTGGCGCCTGGCCAGCGCGGCGTACCAGGCGCGGATGAACTGCTCGATCTGTTCGTCGTCGAGGTCGGCCAGCGAGTACACGCCTTGCGCCGGGTCCGCACCGCCGGGCCAGGCATAGGGCCGCGCGGTGAGCAGGAAACGGCAGTGCCGGCCGGCGCTGCGCATGAACTCGTCGACCGCGCCGAGGACGCGCTGGCGAGCGGCTTCGCTGCCGCATTCGTCGAGGCCGTCGAGCAGAAACAGCGCCCCCTGGTCGCGGGCGACGCGCCGGATGGTCTGGCAGGTGGCGGGCGACAGGCCGTAGCCCGCGGCGTCGAGCGAGCGCCCGATGAAAGCCCAGAGGTCGCCGGCGCAGGACGGCGCGCCGCCGGCCGGAAGCGCTTCGGCGAAGCGGCGCAGAACGACGCGCACCGGCAGCCGCGCGCCGTGTGTCCAGGCGTCCCCCAGATCGGCGAGCCGATCGGCCCGCCCCGGCCAGGCCTGCGCCATAGTGAGCAGGACGCTGGCGCCGAAAGTGCTCTTGCCGCTGCCGGCGCTGCCGAGCAGCGTCAGTTGCCGATGCTGCGCCAGCGCTTCGAGCGCCGACACCGGCCGGCTGTCGCGCGCCGTCTCGAGGTCGGCGCGCTCGCCGCGCGCGCCCTGCCGCTCGCTTGCCAGCCACTGCGCCAGCGTCGTCCGCTCCGGCAGGCGCAGATGCGTGGCCAGCGGCACATAGACGTCGGCGAGCTGCAAGGGCTCGCGGCGGGTGTCGCTGGCGGCGACGTCGATCTCGCCGAGTTTCAGGCCGGCGAGTTCGCTGGCCAGCGCGGCGAGGTAATCGGCGATGACGGCGCGGTCGTCGGCCGACTGCTCGAGCGGCGCCGCGGAGCCGCGGCCGCCGGGCACCGCCCGATCGGGCGGGGAGTCGCCGAAACCGTTGGCGGCGAGTTTGTCGAGTTGCTGGCAGAAGTGCAGTTTGAGCTGGTCGACGTTCGCGTACTTGGTCGGGAAGTGGCCGAGGGCCTCGAGCTTGTCCTGAAACGCCCACAGGCTCTGCAGATCGGCGCGCGCGCCCTGGTGCGGCGCGTCCTTGAAATAGGTGTACAGCACGGGTTTGCCGGTGGCCTGGAAGTGCTCGTAGGCCGCCGCGAACTCTTCCGCCGTATAGGGGCCGACCTTGGTGAAGAAGAGCAGGACGAAGATGTCGCAGCTACGGATCGCGCCGTTGTACTCGTCCTGCAGGCGCGTGCGGGAAAGCGCGTCGAGGAAGTCTTCGCAGAGGACGAGTTCGAGCTCCACCCCCCGCTTGACCCACGACTTGTTCTCGCGAGCGATGAAAATCTCGAACTGCCGGCGGTCGTCTTCGAGTTCCTGTGAGGAGGCGAGGAAGATTTTTCTGGTGGTGATCATGCTGTCGGCTCGCGAAGGCTGAGGTCGGGCAAACCGTACGCGACGGGGTCGTGAAAATCAAGGGCGCAGCGCGGCGGGGGAAGTTTCCCCCGCACCCCCTCCAGAGTCGGAGTATCCGGAGTGACAGAGGCCAGAGGGAACAGAGGACAGAGTCAAAGAACAGGGGAGGAACGCAACACCACCCGGAAACCGCTAAGGGCATCCCGACCGCCAGGGTGAAACCAGTCGCGGGAGGCGCAGCGGGCGTTGGCTCGAAGAAAGTACCACGAGCCGCCCCGCACGACCCGCAAGACACCGTCCGGAGCGTTCAAGTATTCACGTTTCAGATCCCTGGCATCGTAGGGGTAGACGAAAGCGGGCTGCCGCCAATTGGTGCCCCACAGGCTGCGCGTCCACTCCCAGACGTTGCCCGCCATATCCAGGCAGCCGGTTGGGCTGCGCCCGGCCTCGAAGCAGCCCGGCGTGCTGCTCGCACCGACGATCCTTTCGGCATTCACCCATTCGGGCTCCCACTCGTCACCCCAGGGCCGGGCGCGCTGTGGTTGCGGGTTCTTCCGCCGTGCCGGGTCGGCAAGGGCGAGGCCCGGGCCGACCGTGGCGTACTGCGCGGCGGCGGGAATCTCCACGCCGCCACGCGCGGCTTTCTCCCACTCTGCTTCCGACGGAAGGGCGACCGACCAGCCGGCCGGCAACCGCTCGCGCCAGCGCTCACCGAGCCAGGCACAGAAGGCCAGGGCGTCGTGCCAGCTCACCGTTGCCACCGGCCGGTTCGGCGGATCGCGCAAGGCCTGCGGATCGGGCGATTCGCCGCCAGCGCTGGCGAAGAACTGCGCGAACTGCGCCACCGTGACCGGCGATTCGGCGATCCAGTAATCGTAGTCCAGCGTTTCGTTGCGGTGCAGCGGCGCTTTGCTGCTTTCTTCGTCGCCCATCCAGAAAGCGCCGCGCGGCACGAAGGCGAAGCGCATGTGGTCGACGTCGAGCAGTTCCCGCCGCGGGTCGCCGAGCGCGGCGAGCAGGTCG
>NZ_JDSS02000019.1:221686-223159 GCF_000584955.1 Candidatus Accumulibacter vicinus | reverse complement strand
CTGCGCAGCAGCCGGCGCTGCCAGTCGCGCACGCGCCGGCGCTTGGTCTCGTGGCGCGGCTGCAGGTCGGGGTCGGCCGCCGCCAGGCCGGTTTCGTACAGCGCCTGGCCGGCGAGAAGCGCGCCCCACTGCATTTCGCTGTCGGGTTCGGGCGCTTCGGGGTCCGGATCGACCCCCTCGCCGCACAGCGCCTCGACCAAATCCCAGATCGCACTCGGGGTGTTCCTGGCGCTCGCCGCGGCGAGCAGAAGGACCTCGCGCCAGCGGTCGGGGTCGGTTGTCGCGAGTCGGCTCAGTTCGTCCGGAAACCTGAAGCGCGCTAGGTGGCAGGCGGCCAGATACTCCTGGAAGGAACGGTGCGGGAACTGGTACCAGCCCTCGCCGTGCGCGCTGAGCAGTCCGGCACGGTCGCGCAGGTACTCCTCGAGGCGCATGAGCCGGGCGTCCGGCCGGTCGCGCGAGGCGGCACGCAGCGCCTTCGTCAGCGCGTTTTCGTGGATGTCGGCCGTGCCGGTCAGCGAGGGCTGCGCCAGGTGTACCTCATAGGCCAGGCGGTCGATTTCGCGCCGAATGCTCTCGCGGCTGGCGCCCAGCCACTCGCCGAGGCAGGGTTCGTCCATCGGTTGGCCACGGCGGTCGGAGCGCGGTTTGTGACGTTCCCACTCGTCGAGCAGCATGCCGACCGACTCGGCGTACAGCTTCTCGCGGCTTTCCGGCAGTTCGCCGCCGCCGCGCGTCTGCAGCCGCGCCATCAGGGTCAGCAGCAGCGGTCGCGTCGCCAGATCGCGCAGCTCGCGGCGCTCGCTGGCGCGCTTGAGCCTCGCCGCGCCGTCGGCCGCCTGCGACGCGCTCAGGCGCGCCAGGTCGTGCGCCATGTGCGCGTACCAGGCGTCGATGAAGCGCTCGATCTGGCCGCGCGTGAAGGGCAGCAGTTCGCGTTCGGCGAAGCCGGCGAGTTTCCAGTTCTGGCGCTGGTAGGCGTAGGTACGGCTGGTGACCAGGAAGCGGCACTTGCCGTACAGGCCGGCGAAGGCCTGCACGGCCTGCTTGACCTGGGCGCGCCGGTTTTCGGCGTCGGGAACTTCGTCCAGCCCGTCGAGCAGGACCAGCCCGCCGCGGCCGAGCAGTTCGCGCTGCAGGGGGTCGGCGTAGCGCCGCAGCGGCTCGGGCCACTGGTCGACGATGAAACGCCACAGCGTGCCGGCGTCGACCGCGGCGTCGGCCGGCACGCTGGCGGCGAAATCGCGCAGCACGACGCAGACCGGCAACAGCGCGCCGTGCGTCCAGCGTTGCCGCCGCGGCTTGGCGTCGGCGGGCGAGGCGTCGGGTTCACGCGGGATCGGCCGGCGCAGAAGCTTCAGGTTGGCGGTCGGCGATCCCAGAAGCTCGCCGGCCAGGCACAAGGCGACGAAGTTGAGGAAAGTCGTCTTGCCGCTCCCCGGTCCGCCCATCAGCACCAGCGAACGCTCGCGG
>NZ_JDSS02000019.1:218604-221311 GCF_000584955.1 Candidatus Accumulibacter vicinus | reverse complement strand
CTCGCCCTGGTACGGCTCGCCGTCGCCGGGCTGGCGGGCCGCGCCCGCGGCGGCCGGCGGGAAGCGGCTGTCGTCGCTCGCCGTGGTGAGCAGCGCGGTGTAGACCGCGGGCAGTTGCACCACCGTCTTGTCGTCGGTGACGACGAGCGGCAGCCGGTTGGCCTGCGTGACCAGCCAGCCCAGATACGCCTGGCGCAGTTCGGCGGCGTCGTCGGGTGCGGCCGCCGGCAGGACGATCGTGACTTCGTTGATGTCGCGGCCGGCCTGGCGCGCCCCCTGGCCCAGGGCGGTGGCCGCCTTGCCCTGGGCAACCGCGCCGCCGCCCTCGACGCGGCCTTTGGCGCCTCGGCGCGGCTTTTTCTCTGGGGGAGCTTGTTCGCTGTTCATCACCGTGCCGCTCGCCGGGTTATCGTTGGAGTAGGATACGAGGATGCCTGTCGACGCGCGCGGCTGTCAACGCCGGAGGCCGGCGGACGACCGGATGCGGGGAGGAAGAAGATGAGCCGTCGTTTCAAAAATGCCTACGCGCTGCTGATTGCCGTCGACCGGAACCGGGAAGCTGCGGCGGCGCTGCCCGCCGTCGCGGCCGACGCGCGCGCGCTGTACGACGTGCTGGTGCACCCGCAGCGCTGCGCCTACCGGCCCGACAAGGTCCGCCTGCTGAGCGGCGCCGAGAGCAGCCGCCAAGGCATCCTGGCCGGGCTCGACTGGCTGGCCGAGCGCGTGGCCGCCGACGACGACGCGACGGCGATCGTCTATTTCAGCGGCCACGGCCACGAGCAGGACGGCGAGTATTTCCTGATTCCCTACGATCTCGAACGACGGCGCATGCGCAGCAGCGCGATTGCCGCCGCCGACTTCGCGGCCGACGTGGCGGCGCTGGCGCCGCGCCGCCTGCTGGTGCTGCTCGATTGCTGCCACGCGGGCGGGATGAGGGTCAAGGACACGCTGGCCGCCACGGCGCTGCACAGCGCGGCGATTCCGCCGACGCTCTTCCCGCCTGCCGGGAAGTCGCTCGCGACGCCGCTCGCCCAGGGCGAGGGCCGCGCCGTGCTCAGTTCGTGCCGGCCGGGGCAGCTCTCGTATCTGCGCGCCGACGGCCACATGAGCATTTTCACCTATCACCTGATCGAGGCGCTGAGCGGGCACGCACCGGCGGCCGGCGGCGCGAGCGAGGTGCTGGTTTCCGACCTGATCAGTCACCTCCAGCGTCGCGTTCCGGAGAGCGCCCGCGCCGACCACGGGGCCGAGCAAACGCCGTGGCCGGAGTTGCGCGGCAACTTCCCGGTGGCGCTGCTGCTCGGCGGAAAGGGACTCGCCACCGGACAGCGGCCACCCGATCCGCTGGCGCTGCCGGCGTCCGGGGCGGTTTCCTACCGCGCCAGGCTGCGCGGCGGCGGTGCCATCGCGCAGGGCGACGGCGCCACGGCGCTCGGCAAGGGGGCCATCCTGATCGGCGGCCAGCCGCGCCGCCGGGGCGACACGGGGAAGATGCGCGAGGCGCCGGCGACGGCGGACGACACCGGCGCGGCGCGCGAGCGGTCGTCGACGAAAGGATTCCACGCCCTCGCGGCCGAGCGCGGTTTCGCTTTTCTCGACGAGGGCGCCGGGCACGATGTCTTTCGACTGCGCGGCGCCACCGGGCGGGCCGGCAAGGGCATCGCCGACGGGTCGCCCGACGAGGCGGCGCGGGAGAAGGCGCCGGCGAGCGCGGCGGCGGCCGGCAAGCTGGGTTTCGTCCTCGAAGGCCCGGCGGCCAGGGGCCTGACGCTGCGCGCCCAAGGAGTCGCCTTGTTGGTCTTCAAGCAGTTCGCGGCGGGCGACGCGGCCGGGGCGCTGGTCGAAGGCGAGAAACTCAAACCGCTGCTGACCGGCCAACAGAAGCTGGCGATCAGCGTGACGCCCGAGGACGGGCTGGCGATCGACGGCCCGCATGCCGGCGAGGCCGAGTTCGAGGACGGCCAACTGCGGCAGGCGCAAGCCTTCGCGCTGCGGGCGCTGGCCGGCTCGGTCGGCGAATACGGCGTGCATGTCGAGTTTCACCACGCCGGCGCGCGGCTCTACGAGTTCCGCCTGCCGATCATCGTGCTGCCGCCCGGCAAGGACTTGCCGGCGGTCGTTGCGCCGACGACGATAGACCTCGACGGCGAGCGGGTGCGGCGCGCCGCCGCCGAGATCGCTCCGTCGGCGCGCCGCCTGCGGCTGAAAGCCTGCTTTGAAAACAATCTGCTGTATCTGAACTTCGACGACTACGTGGAGGGCGAGATCAGTTCGTCGATCGAGGGTTTCGCGCCGACCCTGGACCGTGCCCGGCTCGACGCGCTGCGCCTGCAACTGACGGCCAGCCTGGGTGCCGGTCTCTACGAGTCGTCGCCGGTGTGGGACGATTTCGACGGTGCGGACACCACGGCGCCGGCCTGCCGGCGCGCCCTGACCCAGATCAGCCAGCAGTTCGCGCAGGCCGGCAGCACGCTGTACCGGGCGCTCCGCGAGGACGACAAGTTCCGCCGCATCCTCGACTACATCGAGCAGAAAGCGGCAGCGGGAACCCGGCTGACGATCATCAGCCGCGAGCTGTCGCTGCCCTGGGAGCTGCTCTACCCGCGGCGCTTCGATGCCGACGCGCCGGACGACTGGCCGCTGGAAGCGGAGCGTTTCTGGGGCGTGCGCTTCGCGCTGGAAACGCAGTTCCTCGGCGAGGGCGACT
>NZ_JDSS02000019.1:215856-218237 GCF_000584955.1 Candidatus Accumulibacter vicinus | reverse complement strand
AGGGCCCGGCGGCAGGCCAGAGCGGCGGCCAGCCTCAACCTCAACCCGACGATCGTCGTGCCCGCCGGGCAGGCGCGTCAGGCGCACGAGGGGCTGGCCGCCAGCTTGCGCGCGCAAGGCTCCGGCGTCGAAGTGAAGGCCGATGGCCAGGGCATGCGCGAGGTCATCGTTCGCGCACGCACCGACGCGACGCTGATCTACGTTTTCTGCCACGGCAGCTCGCCGCCGTCGGCCGCGGCGCCACAGCCGGAAACGCTGCAGCTCGACCGGGACTGCGCGGTTTCGGTCGAGCAGATCGACGAGCAGCGCGTCTATCCGAACGCGCCGCTCGTCTTTCTCAACGCCTGCAGCGCCGGCGCCTGCTCGCCCTTGTCCTTCACCGGCTTTCTCAAGGCATTCCGGCGCAAGCAGGCGCTCGGACTGATTGCGCCGAGCTTTGCCGTGCCGACCGGCTTCGCGGCCCGCTTCGGCGCCGATGTCGTCGACGCCTGTTTCCACAGCCCGGGCCGCAGCCTCGCCGGCCTGCTGCTCGGCTTCCGGCAGCAGCATGTGCGGCGCGGCAACCCGCTGCCGCTGCTCTATGCCGTGCAGTGCCAGCTCGATCTCTAGATAATAAGGAGGCACACGATGTCGGAAAGATGGCAAACGCTGATCGTCAGCGACCTCCACCTGGGCGGTGGCGCGGCCGATCCGGGCGACGACCATGTCTACCAGAATCGGCAGCTCGAACGTTTCGTCCGCCAGCGCCTGGCTTCGCCGGCCGGCCAGGCGGGCGAGATCGAACTGTTCTTCAACGGCGACTTCCTGGAATTCGCGCAGGTCCGGCCGCAGGCCTATCGCAACCCGTCGGCCGACTACTGGTGCTCGGAAGCGGAGTCGCTGGAGAAGCTCGAGGCCATCCTCGCCGGGCACGACAACAGCTTCGCCGCGCTGCGCGATTTTCAGGCGGCGGGCAACCGGGTGACCCTGGCCGCCGGCAACCACGACGTCGACCTGTGCTGGCCGGCCGTCCGCAAGCGCCTGCGGGCGCGCATCGGCCCCGGCCTGCGTTTCGAAACGGGCGTCGATTGGGTCGAGCGCCACGACGGCCGGCTGCACATCGGCCACGGCCACATGGAGGATCCGGCCAATCGCTTCAAACACTGGTCGGCGCCGATCCGCCAGGCGCCGGACGGAGCGCGGCTCGAGATGTGCCCCGGCACCTTGTTCATGGTGCACTTCGTCAATGGTCTCGAGGCGCGCTATCCGTTCGCCGACAACCTGCACCCGGTGCAGAACCTGGCGACGGTCTTGCTGCGCGAAGACACCGGCGGTTTCGCCAGCGCCGGCTGGATGCTGCTGAAGTTCATCGCCCGCCACGCCAAGGCGCTTGGCGCGCCGGCGCATTCCGACGTCGGCCGGCGGCTGCTGGCGCGGCTGCGCGACGACGACGATTTCGCGCAGCGTCTGGCCGCCGCGTGCCGGCTCCTGGGCGAAGAGCGAAGCCCGGCCAGCGTGCGCCGCGACGTGACAGACGAGGACAGCCTGGCCGAACTGATGCGCCAACTGTTCGTCGTCGTTCCCACGGACGACTGGCAGGCGTTGTTCGCGCTGCGGCCGGCGGCGGTGCTCGGCACGGGGAGTAGCAAGACGCTGGGCACGATCGTCGGGGCGCGCCACTTCGGCCGCCAGGCGCTGCGCGACCTCGCGCAACGCCGATTCGACGCCTGTCCGGCAGCGCAGGTGATCGTCATGGGCCACACCCACCTGCCCGACACGCAGAGCTTCGGCAACCGCCATTACCTGAATCCCGGTAGCTGGACACGCTACCTCGACCTCGAGTCACACCCGCCTCTCAGGCTCGACGACCTGCGCGACGAATCCTGCTTCCCCTACGAGCTGAACTACGTCGTCGTCGAAGCCACGGAGACGGACTCCAGACTGGTCGCCAGACGAGCGTGCTTCGAGAAGAGCGGCTGAACGGAAGCGCGCACGCGCCGGCTGCCCATCGATCACCGCCCGCGAAGTCCGCCCATGTTTCCCATATCCTCCCTCTCGCTCGATCAGGCGCGCAAAGCGTCGCGCTCGCACAACGGCTGCAAGCGCACGCGTGCCTGAATGTGCCAGGCCGTGTTCACAAAATTGCTAGCGGAGCATGATCACGATGAGGGCGCGACGGTGACGAAAGCCAGGAAGTTGGCTTTGAGTTTTTCATAGCGGGTAACGACTCGGCAGAACTGTTTGCGTTTGTTAAAAAGGCACTCGACTTTGTTGCGCTGCTTGTAGCGTTCCTGGTCGTAGACGATGATCTCCAAGCGATTGGACTTGGGGGGATGACCGGGGTGATGCCCTTGGCGTCGAGCTTGGCACGGATGGCGTTGCGGTCGTAGGCTTTGTCCATA
>NZ_JDSS02000019.1:215325-215523 GCF_000584955.1 Candidatus Accumulibacter vicinus | reverse complement strand
CGGATCGAAGGCGTCGACGAGCGCCTCGCCGACCGGAGCGTCTCCCACCGGTCCGGCTGTGATGCGGCTATCGATCGCATCGGCCTCGGAAGCACACACGGCATGGATTTTGGTGGTCAATCCGTCCCGGGAGCGGCCGATGGCCTGATCGCCTTTTTTAGCAGCGCCCACCGCGTGCTGATGCGCGCGCACCACGGT
>NZ_JDSS02000019.1:208963-215315 GCF_000584955.1 Candidatus Accumulibacter vicinus | reverse complement strand
CTTTCATGATCGGGGGTGCCTGGAAAAGTCATGACCGTTAGCAGCGCCCACCGCGTGCTGATGCGCGCGCACCACGGGGGAATCCAGAAACACGATGGTCAGGTCGACGCCCTTGAGCCGCTGCAGCAGCTTCAGGATCTCCCCCCAGACCCCACGCGCGATCCAGCGTTGCCAGCGCATGTAGATCGTGTGCCAAGGGCCATAGGCGTTCGGCAAATCCCGCCACGGAGTGCCTGTGCGCAGAACATGCAGCACACCTTCCAACGCCTCGCGGTTCTTGACCTTCGGCGGACGTCCCCGGCGACCCTCTTCGGGTGGCAATAACCGGTTGATCTGCTCAAATTGCTCGTCCGTAAGGTAATACAAACGATCCATGCTCGACCCCTCTGGCCGTGGATGATAGCCAGTAGTCTCGCACACAAACCATGATTTTGTGAACACAGCCTACAACGGGTGGAGCTAGTTACGTTCGCCTGGCGCACCCGAAGACCCGCCTGGAAGCGATCACCAGTCGCCCGATATTGTTCGCCGGGGTGGGCCGCCTGACCGAGCACGCCGGCCAGTCCCGCTGGCTACTCACGCTTTGGTTTGGCACGCCCGAGACGATTCGAACGTCCGACCCCTGCCTTCGGAGGGCAGTACTCTATCCAACTGAGCTACGGGCGCGTGCAGGGTTGGAAGCTTAACCGCTTTGCTCAGGGTAGTCCACCCCGCAAGCGCTGGTTAGCTGCTGGCGGCAGATCGGTGCTGCCGCCAGCATGTCCAGGAACGGTTAAAATCGCCGCTGGGAGATGCCGCAAAGCCCGTCAGGCCGATGCCCGGCGTCATGCCTTCCAAGCGGCAAGTCCGATCCAGATCATCCGAGCAAATAAACCGTGAAAATTCTCGAATACAACGGACTCGACACGTCCCGAGTCAAGGCCAGCTATCGCAAGGTAGTGGAGGCCATCGCACGCGACGACTTTTACGCCGCACAGGTCAAGAAGCTGGCCAATCTCAGCCATGGCAGGTTTTACCGGGCCAAACTCGATGATACCGCCCGGCTGTTGTTCACCCTGATTCGTCACGGCGACCAAACCTGCGCACTGATGCTGGAAGTGATCAGTAATCACGATTACGACAAGTCGCGCTTTCTGCGCGGCGCGGCAATCGACGACGAAAAGATTCCGGAGATTGGCGTCGATGAAGCGATCAGGGAAGCACAGCCGGTACGCTACCTGCACCCGGAACGTACGACGATTCACCTGCTGGACAAGCCGATCTCCTTCGATGACACCCAGGAGGCCATCTATCGCCGGCCAGCGCCGTTGATCGTCGTCGGCTGTGCCGGTAGCGGCAAGACCGCGCTGACCCTGGAAAAGCTCAAGCACGCAGAAGGCGAGGTGCTCTACGTTACCCACTCCGCCTACCTTGCGCAGAGCGCCCGTGATCTCTATTACGCGAACGGCTTCGAGCACGCCGGTCAGGAAGCGGTATTCCTCTCGTACCGCGAGTTTGTCGAATCGATCCGGGTGCCGCCGGGCCGGGAAGCCGGCTGGCGCGACTTTGCCGGCTGGTTCGGGCGTCTGCGGCAGGCATTCAAGGAATTCGACGGCCATCAGGTCTTTGAAGAAATTCGTGGCGTGCTGGCGGCCGGTGCCGGCGGCGTTCTCGCACGCGACGAGTACCTGGCACTCGGCATACGCCAGTCGATCTTCCCCGTCGAGCTGCGCGACAAACTCTACGATCTGTTCGAGAAATATCGCGACTGGCTCGCCGAGGCGAAACTCTACGACCTGAATCTCGTCGCCCAGGACTGGCAACGGCTGGCTGCGCCACGCTACGACTTCGTGGTCATTGACGAGGTGCAGGACATCACCACCGTGCAACTGGCGCTGGTTCTCAAGACCTTGAGAAAACCCGGCCATTTTCTGCTCTGCGGCGATTCCAACCAGATCGTCCATCCCAACTTCTTTTCCTGGAGTCAGGTCAAGAGCCTTTTCTGGAAAGACCCCAAGCTGGCCGAGCGGCAGGAACTGCACGTGCTCACGGCCAATTTCCGCAACGGCCTGGAGGCCACGCGGGTCGCCAACCAGTTGCTGAAAATCAAGCACAGGCGCTTTGGCTCGATCGACCGCGAGAGCAACTTCCTGGTTCAGGCGGTGGGCGGCGACACCGGGCAGGTTGCGCTGATGCCCGACAAGGACCTTGGCAAGCGCGAACTCGACCAGAAGATTCGCCAGTCCACCCAGTTCGCCGTGCTGGTGATGCGCGACGAAGACAAGGTGGAAGCGAGAAGGCACTTTGCAACGCCGCTGCTGTTCTCGATTCATGAAGCCAAGGGTCTCGAATACGAGAACATCATCCTCTACCGTTTCATTTCCGATCATCGCGCCGAGTTCAGCGACATCGTCGAGGGCGTTGCCCGCGCCGACCTGGCCGTCGAGACCCTGGACTACCGGCGGGCAAAGGACAAGAGCGACAAGTCGCTGGAAGTCTACAAATTCTTTGTCAATGCTCTCTATGTGGCGCTGACGCGCGCCATCCGGAACATCTACGTCATCGAGTCGGACACCGCACATCCACTCTTCGCACTGCTCGACATGAGCCTTGGCCAGGTCAAGGTCGAGGCCAGACAATCGACCCTCGAAGACTGGCAGAAGGAAGCGCGCAAGCTGGAACTGCAAGGCAAGCAGGAACAGGCCGAAGCGATCCGTCGCACGATTCTGAAGCAGGTGCCGGTACCCTGGCCGGTGTTCGACGAGACCAAGGTCATCGAACTGGTGGTCAAGGTATTTCGCGAACAGGCGCCTGGCGCGAAGATGAAGCAGCAACTCTACGAATACGCGACTTGTCATGATGAGCCGCAACTGGCCGAATGGCTGGTCAGCGAGGCCAGATTCGAGCCGGCGAAAAATTTTGCGCAGCAACGCGCGAACTTCGGCCGCAAGACCTACATCCCTTACTTCGCCAACCATTTCAAGGACATTCTCAGGCAATGCGAGCAGTACGGCATCGACCATCGCCTGCCAATGAACCAGACGCCCTTGATGGCCGCGGCCGTCGCCGGCAATGTGCCCTTGGCGGAAGCGCTGCTCGAACGCGGCGCCAACCGCGAGGCGGTCGATCACTATGGCTACAACGCCCTGCACTGGGCCTTGCGCGAGGCTTTCCGCGATGCCAGATTTGCCGGCGGTCCGCTGGCCGCACTCTATGAACTGCTGGCACCGGCGAGCATCGACGTCAATACCGGCGATCGGCTGGTGCGCATCGACCGGCATCTGTCCGAATACTTCATTTTTCAGACGCTGTGGGTGCTGTTCAAGTCACGCTTCACCCACTGGCAGCGCCGTGCCAACGGCGCCTTCGATACGCAGGCGATTCTCGGCACCTGGCAGCACCTGCCGGCCAATATCGTTCGTCCCGAACGGAACAAGCGCCAGCATCTTTCCGGCGTGCTTGCCCGAAACGAAATCCATCGCGATTACGCCTATAACCGGGCCTTGTTCATGCGCGTCGCGCAGGGCTGGTATCAGTTCAATCCCGGACTCGCGGTACGGCAGAGGCAGGGGGATGAAGAGCAGTGGACGCCGATTTATAAGGCGCTCAATCTGCCGCTGATCAATGAGTTTTCCCGGACGGAGAGCCGGCAGTCTGCGGGATGGGAGCAGCTCCCGGAGGTCATCGACCACTATCTCACGCTGGGCGGCCTGCAAAAACGTAGCGTGCCCATCGCCACCGAGCGCGCCGTGGCCCTGGAGCAGGTTCGCCAGGCTGAATTAAAGACGTTCAGTGAACGCCTGCAGGCAGTTCTGGCCGGCGCTGCGCAACCGAATTTGAGTTGGGAAACGAAAGAGCGCAGGCGTCTCGAAGTCGAACGTCTGCTGCGGGAGATGGAAGAACGCAAGAAACGTTGATTTCACCGGCAAACGGGCGCTTCACTGTCCACTCCGCCCGGCTTTCCGAGGGGCCGACTGACTCAAGGTTCTGTCGAAGGTCATCATCTTCTTCAGGCGGTAAATCTGCGCGGGCCGCTGGTTGCCGACCTGAAAGCTGCCGGCGACCTGATCGAGAAGATCGAGTTCCTTGATCTTTCTCCGGAAGGAACTTTTGTCCAGCGGTGATCCCAGCACCTGTTCGTAGATCTTCTGCAGTTCTGCAAGCGTGAAGGTTTCCGGTAGCAGGTACGCGGGCAGAACGGAATAGGCCGACTTGCTCCGCAACCTGTCGACCGCTGCCTGGATGATCGCCGCATGATCGAAAGCGAGCTTTTGCAACTTGCTCACCGGCTGCCAGGTGGCCTCGGTCGTCGGCGATACCAGGGCAAAATAGGCAATGCTCGCGGACCAGCCGCGCGGGTCTCTCCGGTTTCCGGAAAACGTCGCGAGCTGTTCCAGGTAGGGCGGCCTGATGCCCATCTTCTCGCGGAGGATGCGGTAGGCCGCATCCTCCGCGTTCCCATCCTCCTGCGCATGGACGTATCCCCCAGGCAAGGCCAGCTCGCCGGCAAAGGGGGCATTTGGGCGGCGGATCAGCGCCACGCACAGCACATCGAGACAAAGGGTCATCAGAACCACGTCGACGGTGACGATGATTGATGGGTACATGGCGATGGTTTCTCCAGCAATTCAGGAGGAAAAAATTTTACTCTGGTTAGTTGCATTTAGCAAATATGCCTGCTACACTGTGCTTAGTGGCAAAACGCCACGAACATCGGGAGAACGTTATGAAGAAGACTCACTTGCTCATCATTGACCCGCAGAATGACTTCTGCGACATCGCCGGCGCTGCGCTGCCGGTCGCCGGCGCCAATGCCGATATGCAACGCCTGGCGGCATTTGTCGATGCCCACGCCGCTCGTCTTTACGACATCCACGTCACATTGGATTCGCACAACCCGCTGGATATCGCCCACGCTTCCTGGTGGGTGGATTCGCTGGGCAATCCGCCTTTGCCGTTTACCGTCATCAGCCAGGCCGACGTGCTTGCCGGGAAATGGCGCGCGCGTCATCCTGATGCACAGGCGCGCAGCGCGGCTTACGTCAGGCAGCTGGACCAGGCCGGGCGTTATGCGCTGGTGATCTGGCCCGAACACTGTCTGATCGGTAGCTGGGGACACAACATCCAGGTCGATCTGATGGGCGCACTCAACCGCTGGGCGCGTGACCGGATGGAAATCGTAGACTACGTTACCAAGGGATCGAATCCGTTCACGGAACATTACAGTGCCGTGCAGGCAGAAGTGCCCGACGCTGCGGACCCGTCCACCCTGGTCAATACCCGGTTCATCGACACGCTCGCTCGTGCCGATCAGATTCTGATCGCCGGGGAGGCGCTGTCGCACTGCGTGGCCAGCACGGTACGCGACATTGCCGCAAATTTTGGCGACGACAACGTCAGGAAGCTCGTGTTGCTCGAAGACTGTTCGAGTTCGGTGGCGGGCTTCGAGTCTCTCGGTGCCGACTTCATCACCGAGATGACGGCCCGCGGCATGCGGGTCATGAAATCGACCGATTACTGATCAGGAGCTGAGGATGAAACTCATCGACATGCAATCGGGAAAAGCCGCCGGATTCACGTTTTCCGCGACGCGCCCGGATAAGCTCGGGGCGACCGAGTACACCCTGGTCAGCGTGGTCACCGACAGAACCGGCAGCGTCAGTCATTTCGCGAAGGAACTGCTGGCAATGAAACGTGCCGTCGTCGAGGCTTGCCAGAAAAGCCCGCGCGCCGCCTATCTGCTGCTGCGGCAGCTCGAGTTCAATACCCGTGTCACGGAGATCCATGGCTTTGCCGAACTCTCCGCAATTGATCCTGCCGCCTACGTGATCCCCACCACCGGCGGCATGACTGCCCTCTACGATGCGACCATGGCCGCTGTCTCGGCGACCAATGCCTACGCGAAAGCACTTGCGGACGCCGACTTCGGGGTCAATGCCATCGTCTTCGTCATTACCGACGGGGACGACAACGCATCGACCTCGTATGGCCCGAAAGACATCGCCAGAGAAGTGCTTGCAGGGGTGAGCGCGGAGTGGCTCGAGTCGATCCGGGTCGTCCTGATCGGCATCAATGCGGCCCAGCATCGCCTGCAACTGCAAGGCTTCACCGCCCAGGCCGGGGTCGACCAGTACGTGGACGTCGCCGATGCCACCCCCGGTACGCTGGCCAAGCTGGCAAGATTCGTCAGCCACTCGATCTCCTCACAATCGCAGAGCCTGGGGACCGGTGGTCCGAGCCTGGCCCTGGTGTTCTGAGGCGCGCGCGATGGGAGTCGACAGCTACTTTGCCATCGGGTCTGCGCATGCCCTGGCAGCCGAGCCCTGCCAGGACTATGCCACGCACGAGAGCAGCACCAGTGGATGTTACGGGG
>NZ_JDSS02000019.1:207049-208609 GCF_000584955.1 Candidatus Accumulibacter vicinus | reverse complement strand
GGTCGCCGACGGCTGCAGCAACTCGGCGGGTCGCCCCGACATCGGGGCGCGTCTGGTGGCCATGGCGATGCTGCGCGCCATGCAGCAAGGCGCTGTCGAGGAGGTCGAGAACCGGCTGCTTGCCAGCCTGCGCGCCACCCTGTCGCAAGGGTATGCCAGTCATGCCGATCTCCTGACGACCGTCGGCGGCTTCGTCGAGCGGAACGGCGAGGTCGATGCCTGGCTCTGGGGGGATGGCGTGCTCTACGCCGAGTACCCGGATGGCAGCAAGGTTCTGAAAGTGGTGCAGTGGGACGGGAACATCCCGCTGTATCCGGTCTACCTCCTGGAGGGCCACCCCGGCCTGACGGGAATGATCGAGAGTGACGACGGAGAAACGCAAGCCTTGTCGGGCGGCCTGCACTGGAAAGCCGCGAAACCTCGGAAATTCCTGATCGCCACCGACGGGATGCTACAACTTGATCATACCCGGGTGGTCGAGGCCGTGTCGCAACTGACGGCGTACAAGACCCTCGCGGGCAGTTTTCTCAAACGCCGTGCGCTGCGTGCCCTGAAAGGCATGCCGCCGGCCGACGACATTGCCGTGGCGGCTTACCATGAAGCTGATCGCTGAAAACAGGGGAACGGTCATCCTCGATGCCTGTCACCTCGTGGCTTCCGGTGGAGAGGGGTCGGTGTATGCGAAAGGCGGCGAGGCGTACAAGCTCTATCATGACCCGCGTGATCTTTCGGAAAAGATCCGTCTGCTGCACGCATTTGCCCATCCTGGCGTGGTCCACCCGCGTGGCGCGCTGCGCGACGAGCAGGGATGCTTCGTCGGCTACTGGATGGAACGTCGCCATGGCACCTCGCTGCCGAACCTGTTCGCCGAAGCGTGGCGCAAGGCCCACCACTTCGGCACTGCGGAGACCACGAAAACCGTCCTCGCCATGCGCGAGATCGTCAGTTTTGCCCATTCGCGCCAGGCGCTGCTGGTGGATGCCAACGAGTTCAACTGGTTGGTCGATGGCACGACGCCCTGGGTCATCGATGTCGATTCGTGGCAGGTCGGCCCTTACCAGGCGAGCGCCCTGATGCCGTCGATTCGGGACTGGTCGGCGACCGAATTCTCGGAATATACGGACTGGTTTGCCTGGGGCATCGTCACCTTCCAGATCTTCATCGGGATTCATCCGTATAAAGGCATCCACCCGGTGTTCGGTCGGGGCAAGCTGGTCGAGAGAATGATGGCGAACGCGTCGATCTTCGATGCCGGTGTCCGCTTGAATTCGGCTGTCAGAAGCCTGGACGAGGTTCCGGCCAGGCTGCGCGAATGGTATCGGGCGACCTTCCAGGAGGGGGCCCGTACGCTGCCACCAGCGACACTCGATGACGCCGGCCTGGCGTCGCCAGGATATCGCCGGACTTACCATGGAGATGCAGTCGTGTCGGTGACGCGACTCTCTTCATCCCTGCCGCCGGCGGCCGGATTTCCCGGAACGTACGTCGCCCACGACCGTATGTTGCGCATCGGCGGCAGGCTGTTTGCCGTGGTCAATGATTCCGACCGCGGTTTGATCG
>NZ_JDSS02000019.1:198706-207024 GCF_000584955.1 Candidatus Accumulibacter vicinus | reverse complement strand
TTCCGGGGGCCTGATGTACCGACTTCAGGTGTCTGCTCGCGGCGCAATTGGTCACGGTCGGCGTGTTGACGCGGGATGAGGCACGCAGGCATCCCGACAAGAACGAAGTGCTGCGGGCCATCGGAATGACTGTCGGATTCGCTCCGGAGATGAACCTGTGCCCATTGACTTCAGGCGACCGTGTTCTGCTGTGCTCGGACGGACTGTGGGAGATGCTCTCCGATCAGGAAATTGCCGACGTGACGGGCGGCGATGGCTCGATGCGCCAGATCGCGACGCAGTTGGTCGACCGCGCAAACCACTCCGGCGGGCACGACAACATCTCCGTGGTGTTGTACGAGCACCATGGGCGGAGTGCGAGGAAGTCCTGAACAATTTCAGTCCCCACGCGAAAATCAACGGCAGCCCTTGCGGTCACCCGTAAGATAGCCGGAATACCGTGCCTTTCGCTTCAGGGTCACCGGCCGCGCAGGCACCTGGTTACGCGACTTCCAACTCCACATGCACTCGCCGGCCCAGTGCTGTGGCGATGTTCACCAGGGCATCGAGGGAGAACTGCGACACGCGCCCGCGCAACAGGTCATTGATGCGCGGCTGTGTAACGCCGCAATGGGTTGCAGCGTCGGCCTGCTTCCAGTCGCTGTCCTTGATGATGGCTGCGATTTGCCGCATCAGTTCGGCGCGGGCTTGAAGGTTGGCGGCCTGCTGGGGTGTGTCGGCGATCGCATCCCACACGCTGCTGAAAGTCTCTGGTTTGTTCATTGGACATCCCTCATCAGTTCGGTGAATCGTCTCCTGGCAAGTTCGACGTCGCGCTTGGCCGCCGTCTGCGTCTTCTTCTGGAAAGCGTGCAGCACGTAGACCGCATCCGCCAGCCTGGCCGTGTAGATCACACGGTAGGTGCCGGTGTCGTCCCACACCCGGATTTCCTCCACGCCTCTTCCGATGGAAGCCATTGGCTTGAAATCGTTGGGCTGCTCGCCACGCTGCACCTTGTCCAGTTGGTAGCCCGCATCGTGCCTGGCATCCTCGGGGAATTCCCGCAAGCACTTGAGCGAATCACCCAGGAATCGGAGTAGCTTCATGGGCTGAAAATACTGCTTTGGATATAAATACGCAAGTCTCAAGTCTATTTCGTTCACTGCCGGCCGATCGTTCGCCGCAGCGGCGGTCTGCTGCCGGTTACCGAACGAATTCGGCCAGTGGGACCCGAAAAACCAGCGGCCCGAGCTCTGGGACCTGTACAACGCGCGCAGCCTCAAGGGCGAAAACATACGTGTCTTCCCGATCGCCAATTGGACCGAGATCGACGTCTGGCAATACATCGAACGCGAGCGCCTGGCCTTGCCGTCGATCTCGCCCATCGCCGGCCGATCGTACGCTGCCACCAGCGACACTCGATGACGCCGGCCTGGCGTCGCCAGGATATCGCCGGACTTACCATGGAGATGCGGTCGTGTCGGTGACGCGACTCTCTTCATCCCCGCCGCCGGCGGCCGGATTTCCCGCAACGTACGTCGCCCACGACCGTATGTTGCGCATCGGTGGCAGGCTGTTTGCCGTGGTCAATGATTCCGACCGCGGTTTGATCGAACTCGACGAAGCAGGGATCGTACGCACCACCTGGCCGGTGATGGCCAATGCGACGGTGTTTTTCCGTACGGCCGGCTGGTCGAATTACCTCGGTCAGCCTTATCTGTTGACCGTCGCCGACCGGGTCAACATCTTTCCGGCGGCGTTCCTGCGTGCGCAGAAGATCCTCGATGTCTTTTCCGACAACGGCATCTTCGCCATCGTTCTGGCGCAGGAGCCGCGGACGGCGCTGGTCTCGCGTTATCTGTGCCGTCTCGAAGCCGGCCAATGGTGCGCCATCGAGCAGGAGCACACGGACGAGACCTTCATCAATGCCGCTGCGAATGGTCGTGGCATTGTCGGCTACATTCCGGGCAACGGCGAACTGCGGGTCTATTCGAGCAAGACCTTTGCACAACGCCAGGTACAGTCCGCTGCAGTCAAGGCGGAAATGATCCTCGAAGCATTGAACGGACAAATCGGTTTTCGTTCCGGGGGCCTGATGTACCGACTTCAGGTGTCTGCTCGCGGCGCATAGTCACCATAGGTAAGCTGCTTTCTGACCCACCCAGTGCCCTCTGCCTCTTCCCCGGTTTTGCTCTCCTGCTTGCCGGGGGCGGAGATTCGTGAGTCGCTGACGCACCTTTCTTGGACAGCGAGCCCGACATTCTGCATAATGTCCAGGATTGTTTCAGGCAATTAGCCTGCGGCGGGAAGCGCGTTGTCCGCGCTGCCATGTCTTTTTCGACGGATGTCGAGAGGATCGATCCTTGGCCGGAGAGAGTTCGCTTCCACGCTGGTGGCAATGTGTCACCGTCCTGCTTGCGATTTGTGGTGCGTTGACTGGCTGTACACCGCCGGAGCCACTGCGCCTGGGCTTTCTCGGCGGTATCTCGGGTCGGGTGGCCGACCTGGGAATTGCCGGTCGCAACGGCGCCATGTTGGCCGTCGAAATGCGCAACAGTAGCGGGGGTGTGAACGGCCGGGTGGTCGAACTGATCGTCGAGGACGACAAGCAGGACCCGGATCTCGCCAGAAAAGCCGTTGGCCGCCTCCTGGAGCGCAAGGTCGAGGCGATCATCGGGCCGATGACCAGCGCCATGGCGGTGGCTACGGTACCGCTGGTCAACGAGGCCGGACTGGTGATGCTCAGCCCGACGGTGACGACAACAACGCTGACCGGGGTCGACGATCACTTCCTGCGGGTCGTCGCTTCGACCACCGAATACGCACGCATCAGTGCCGCTTATCACTTCGACCGATTGGGGCTGCGCCGTGTCGCGGTCGCCTATGATCTGCACAATCGGGCCTATACCGAGGGCTGGCTGGCCGACTATCGCCGCGCCTTCGAATTGGCCGGTGGCACGATCAGTACCGTTTTGGCCTTTAGTTCGGGCCAGGAAACCTCGTTTGCTGACCTGGCAGAGAGTCTTCTCAGGGCGAAACCGGAGATGGTGCTGATCCTGGCCAATTCAGTCGATGCTGCTCTACTCGCGCAGCAGATCCGCAAGCGCGATGCCGTCGTGCGCATCGGCACCTCGGAGTGGGCCGCCACCGAGCGTCTGATCGAGTTGGGTGGCAGGACAGTCGAAGGCGTCGTGATCGCGCAGTTTGTCGATCGCGACAGCACACAACCCGCTTATGTGGCCTTTTGCAGGCGCTACGTCGAGCGCTTCGGCCAGGAGCCGGGATTTGGCGGCCTCGCCGCCTTCGACGCGGCGAACGTGGTGCTCGATGCGCTTGTCGCCAGACAGCCCGGCCAGACCCTGAAGCAGGTCATTCTTGCGCGTGGCGTGTTTTCCGGCGCACAGTCGGAGATACGTTTCGACGCCACCGGCGACGCCACACGCGAGACCTATCTGACCACCATCCGCGATGGCGCCTTCGTGCGCCTGCATTGACCCGCTTCAAGGGACGACGAGGCCACGGCTGAAAATGTCACGCTCGCTACGATTCTGGTTGTCGCTCGGGTTGTCGTCGCTGGTCGCGCTGGCCATCCTGACGGTCATCGTAGTGCTGCTCGGCGTTCTCCTGCCGCGTCTCAACACCGGTGTGGAGGACCAGAATCATGCGCTCGGAACAACAACGGCGACGCAGATCGACGCTTTTCTCGAGAAATTTTCTGCTCATCTTGGCCTCCTGGCTGACGATGTCGGCAGCCAGCCGAGGATGGACACCGCCCAACTGCGCGTCATGCTCGATACCCTGGCCCAGGCGGATGGCGCCATCGAGTCGATCTACGTCGTCGATGGTGCCGATCGGGTTCTCGAAGTCGGCTTGCCGAAGGCTCGCCGTGCCTTGCGCGACAACCAGCTCGGCATCGATTTCTCTGGTCGCCGCTTTGTGCATGCGGCACGTGCGCAGCAGCAGCCAGTGTGGTCCGATACCTATTTGTCGACCGGTGGACACATCGTGGTGGCACTGGCCCTGCCATTGACGATCACAGCGGAGTCGGCCACTGTGGCACCACCCAAGGACGGCGTCCTGGTGGGCGAACTCAATTTGCAGGAAGTCTCGCGCTTTGCCAAATTGCTCGCCAGCGCCGCCGATGTGCTGCCGATCATTGTCGACCGGCGTGGCAATGTCGTCGGACATCCCGATGCCGAGCGCGCCCTGCATCAGGAAAACCTCAGCCACCTGCCGCTACTGAGTGGGGGTGACGCGGTCTCGCCACAAGTCGTGCGCTTCCGTCTGGACGGCATTGACTACATCGGCAGCAGTACGCCGGTCCGTGAAGCGGGCTGGACGGCGCTGATCGCGCAGCCGACCGAACAGGCCTTCGCCACGTTCCGTTCGACGCTGCAGTCGCTGGCCTTCGGCAGTCTGCTGGCGCTGCTGCTGGCGGTCATTGCGGCAGTGCTGGCGAGCCGGCGGATGACCCAGCGGCTTGGCCAGTTCGCCAGGCACCTGGAAGCGGTCGCCGATGGCAACTACCGCGCGCAGATTCCACCCTCGGGCACCGACGAGATCGAAAAGCTGGCACAAAGCATGCGCCGCATGGCCCAGGCCGTGCTCGAACGGGAAGCGCTACTGCGCGAGAGCGAGGCCAGGTACCGCGGCGTCGTCGAGACTACACGCGACCTGATCACCTGCGTCGATCGTGAGGGGCGACTGAGCTTTGTCAATTACATGGCCGAGACCTATTTCGGCCTGCCGGCCGCTGACTGTATCGGACTGTCTGCCTTTGAATTCGTCCACCCCGAGGATCGTGAGCGCACTCGACAGGCTTTCGCCACCTGGCTGCAAGGCGATGACCCGGCCTTGCAGTTCGAGATTCGGCAGCTTGCGCGCAATGGTGCGGTGCATCTGCTGCAATGGAACATTGTCGCCGACCGTGCGGGTACCCATGACAACACCGCCATCGTCGGTTTTTCCGGCATTGCCCGCGATGTTACCGCCGAACGCGCTGCCGCCGAGCAGCTCGCCGCGTCGGAAGAGCGTTATCGAGGCCTGTTCCGTCTGGCGCCTCTGCCCTACCAGTCGCTGGACATGCATGCGGCAATCCTCGATGTCAATGAGGCCTGGCTCGCCCTGCTTGGCGGTTATGCGCGTGACGAGGTGCTCGGGCGTCCGATCACCGATTTCATCGAGGAACCTTCGCTGCCGGTACTCGCCGAGAGCTTCCCGAATTTCGTCGCTGCCGGCCACATCGAAAGCCTGCTGTTGGATTTGCGGCGCAAGGACGGTGAAACGCGTACCGTGCTCATCAACGGCCGGATCACTCACGATCGGCAGGGGGTGGCGCGGACGCACTGCATCCTGACCGACATTACCGAGCGCCAGCGTGCCGAAGAAAGGCAGCGACAGGCGGATGAACTGCTTGCCCTGCAGGCGGCACGCGCCACGGCGCTGCACGAAATGCCGCGCGCCGCCGATCGGATGTCAGAAGCCGAATTCATGCCGTACTGCCTCGAAGTGGTCGAACGCTTGACCAGCAGCGCAATCTCGTTCGTCCATTTCGTTGCCGACGATCAGGAGACCATCGAGTTCGTGGCGTGGTCGCGGCGCACGCTCGACGAATCCTGTACGGTGACTTTCGACAAACATTATCCGATCAGCCAGGCCGGTATTTGGGCCGATGTCGTCCGCCGCCGCGAGCCGGTGGTCTGCAACGACTATGCGTCGGCAGAGGGCCGTCGCGGCCTGCCGCAAGGGCATTCGCCCCTGCTTCGTCTGGTCACCGTGCCGGTCATCGCCAACGGCAAGGTCCGGCTGATCGCAGGGATCGGCAACAAGGCCGAACCCTACACGCCGCTGGAGGTCGAGACCCTGCAACTGATCAGCCAGGAAATCTGGCGCCTCGGCGAGGAGCGTCGCGCCGAGGCAGCACAACGTCTGGCGGCGACCGTGTTTGCGGCGAGCGCCGAAGGCATTTGCATCACCGACGCCGAGAAGCGAATTCTCTCGGTTAACCCGGCCCTGCTTGCCCTGTCGGGTTATACGGAGCATGAACTGATCGGGCAGAGCTGGAAAATTTTCTCCTCCGGGCGGCACGATGCCGACTTCTATCAAGCCATGTGGGAAAGCATTCTTGACGTCGGTGTCTGGCGCGGCGAGGTATGGAGCCGGCGCAAGAATGGCGAGATCTTCCCCGGGTGGCTGACCATCACCGCCGTTCGCAATGCCGGCGGCGAAGTGACGCATTACACCGGGACTTTCCTGGACATCAGCGAGCGCAAGCAGTGGGAGCAGGATATCCACTTCCTCGCCCACCACGATGCGCTGACCAAGCTGCCAAACCGCACCCTGCTCGACGACCGGATTCGTCAGGCCATCGCCAAGTCGAAACGCAACGATGACCACATGGCGGTGCTGTTCCTCGATCTCGATCACTTCAAGCTGATCAACGACACGCTCGGGCACGATACCGGCGACCGCCTGCTCGAGCAACTCGCCCAGCGCCTGACGGAAGTGTTGCGCCAGACCGAGACGGTGGCGCGGCTGGGCGGCGACGAGTTCGTCATCGTCATCCCCGAACTGGCGGCCATCAGGCGCGTGGCCGTGGTCGCCAGGAAAGTGCTGAAGGTCGCCGCCGCGCCGTACCTGCTCGAAGGCCACGCGCTGCACGTGACGCCGAGCATCGGCATCAGCGTTTATCCGGAGGACGGCGAGGATGCGGCAACCTTGCTGCGCAACGCCGACACGGCGATGTATCACGCCAAGGAACGCGGCCGCAACAATTTCCAGTTCTTCACGCAGGCGATGAATCAGAGCGTGCAGGAACGGGTCACGATCGAGAACGATCTACGTCTGGCGATCGAGCGTGGCGAGTTCCTGCTTCATTATCAGCCGCAGGTCGATTGCCGCAGCGGCGAGGTCATCGGCATGGAAGCGCTGATTCGTTGGCAGCATCCGCAACGGGGACTGATTGCGCCCGACCGTTTCATTGCGATCGCCGAGGAGACCGGGCTGATCGTGCCGATCGGCGAATGGGTGCTCGGCGAGGCTTGCCGCCAGGCCAGGCGCTGGCAGCTTGGCGGACAGCCCGGTCTGCGCATCAGCGTCAATCTGTCGGCGCGGCAGTTTCAGCAGCGGGACCTGAGCGAGCGGATCTCGGCCATGATTCGCGCCTCCGGGATCGATCCGGCAAGCCTCGAACTCGAATTGACCGAGAGCATGCTGATGATCGATCCCGACCAGGCGACGGCAGCCTTGCACCAACTCGCCGTGGCGGGCGTGAAAATGGCGATCGACGATTTCGGCACCGGCTATTCGAGTCTTGCCTACCTGAAGCGATTTCCGGTGACGCGCCTGAAAATCGACCGCTCCTTCGTGCGCGACCTTGCCAATGACAGTAACGATGCGGTCATCGTCGATGCCATCGTGGCCATGGCGACCAGCCTGAAGATGGAAGTCATCGCCGAGGGAGTCGAGACCATCGCCCAGCTCGATTACCTGGAAGCGCACGGCTGCCATGCCATCCAGGGCTACTACTACAGCCCTCCGGCAGCGGCGGAATCCTTTGTCCGTTTCCACTACGACCGCAGAGCGGGTCAGTCGGTCGTGTTTCCCGCAGGGGCTCCGAGCAATTCGTCGAGAACGTAGGGCAGGATGCCGCCCGATCGATCGCCGTGTCGATGCGGCACCGCAGGGCGTTCGATGCGCTCGCCGTTGATGGCTTGCTGTGGGTGCTCAGCCGGCGAAATCGGCTTTCTTCCGGCAGGTCCTTGGCGACCAGGGAGCCCGCAATACCCGCCCTTGGCGATGGGCTGGGGGCGGCGTGCCGCGGCATCCGTATCGGGCGCGCCGTCGGGCGTTTGCCCGCCATCCGACCAGCAGCGCCAGGCCCAGACCCAGCACCGCGATGGACGATGGCTCGGACACCGTGGGTACCGGTCCCAGCAGCGTGAACTTCAGGCCGTCCGTCGGCAGACCGGTGTCGGTGTCGATGGCATGGAAGCTCAGCGCGCCGCTGTGGCTGAAGTCGGCCAGCGCCGCCGAGAAGTAGCCGGTGTCGGCGGTGCCCCGCACCTCGTAGATGCCGTGGAAGATGACGTCGAGCCAGAGCGTGTCGCCCAGGTCCATCGTGATGGGTTTGCCCACCAGCAGCACGCTCAACTCCATGCCGTCCAACACGCCGTAGTCGAATTCGCGGCTGGTGGGGAACCAGCGGGTGCGCCAGTCATCTGTGGCCGTGGGTGGCCCGTCCGGCGTGACTTCGGCACTGCCGAACCAGGCGTCCTTGAAAGCGTAGGGCTTCGCCAGGCCTGATAACGGCACGCGCAGGCCCCAGAACACCTGCTCTT
>NZ_JDSS02000019.1:193448-198333 GCF_000584955.1 Candidatus Accumulibacter vicinus | reverse complement strand
GGCGATACCGCCCGCCAGCAGCAAGCCGTGGCTGGCGTGCGTGACGTTGAATTTGATTTTCGGGCCGGTCCACGCGTCGTATTCAACGAGGTAGCGGTTGGTCAGCCAGATTTCGTTGCGGGCGAAGTTCCACGGCCCGGCGTCCAGGTAGTTGCCGGTGAGCCGGGCATAGCTGTGGAAGCTGCTGCCTTCGTCTTCCTGCTGGAAGTCGGCCCAGGCCTGCACGTTGTCGACGCTGAAGGGTGATCCCACGGGCTGGCCAGCCGGCGTGGCGGTCTGCGCATGGCGGCCCAGGGCAATCCACTCGGCCGCGCTGGTGACCGAGTAACCGCTGGACCAGGGCGGTGGTGCCTTCAGCACACTGGTGAAGCGCGCGTCCGAGCGCATGCTCAGCACGTCGACTTCGGCCAACGCCGGCACGCTGGCAAGCGCCAGCAGCCCTGCGAGCAACACGGTGCGACCCGGCAGGGTCGGTGGGGGGGTGCGCTCGTTCCTGGTACAGGATGGGTTCGATCGGTGCGACCTGGGTGGAGGCGCCGGTCGCTCGTCCAGAGCGAGCCATGCCACATCCGCCCGGCCCACCGGGGAGTTTTGCAAGAGGCTCATTATTGACTCCTTGTTGACTTGCATGACATCGATGAACGAATGGGACCATCTGCAGGTGAGCGCCTGGGCGCGCCAGGCGCGTGTAATCGTCAAGCACCGCGCATTCGAAGCGTGGCTGGCGCGCCGGCGAAGCCCAAGCCCGCCTGCGCATCGCAACTTTGCGCCTTTGCGTCACTCGTGCCAATCCACTTTATGTCGTACGACAAAGCAACTACCATGTCATCCCGTCCGACCTTCGTTGGTGCCAGGTGATCATGCCCGTCCCGACTGCTGCCCGAGTGCCTCCGCCCGACTCGCGTGAGCCCTCGCTCGACGAACTGGTCGAGTTCGAGGTGTTCGACATGGTCGCGCGCGGCTTGCCGGAGGGTTTCGGCAGCGGCTTCGTGCCGCTGGCCGTGTCTGCGGTTCTCCTGCAGCTCCTGGCCTCGCCGCCCCAGCTCGTGCGATGGGTGATGGCGGTTGCTACCGTCCTCGGCTTCGGGCTGCTGCTTGGCTTCCTCTACCGGCGCCACCCGCCCGCCCTCGACGGCGTTGCGGGATGGCGGCCATGCCTGTATGTCCTGGTCGCTGCGAGCGGCTTGTCCTGGGGGGTCGCCGGTTGGCTATTCGTACCGGCGCCCTGGCCAGCCGAGATGGTCGTCCTGGCGCTGCTGCTGAGTCTCGCCGCCGCGGTGCTCGCCAACATCGGCGCGAGTCTGCCGATTTACGCAGTCTTCATTGCCGGTGCATTGCTGCCAACGGCGGTCTACCGCGTCCTGCTCGGCGGCGCGATGAACCTCGGGCTGAGTATCGGTGCGCTGATGATGATGCTCGTGCTGACGGTGTTCGCGTCACGCCTTGCCGCAGCGACACGTCGATCGCTGCGTATCGGTCACGAGAACCGGCGGCTTGCGCGGGCGCTGGAGCAGCGCACCCGCGAAGCGGAACAGGCCAACCTCGACAAATCGCGCTTCATCGCCGCGGCCAGCCACGACCTGCGCCAGCCCGTACACGCGCTCGGCCTGCTGCTCGATGTGCTGCAGGGGCAGTCGCTGAGCCTGCAGGCGCAAGAGACTGCCACGCGCATGGCGCATGTGCTCGACTCACTGGACTCGCTGTTCGCGGGCTTGCTCGACATTTCCAGGCTGGACAGCGGCGCGATCGAGCCGCGGCGCACGGATTTCGCGCTGCGTCCGCTGCTGCTCGCATTGACCGACGAATTCAACCCGGAGGTACTCGCCAAGGGCTTGTCGCTGCGCTGTCGCGCCAGCGATGTCTGGATCCGCAGCGACCCGTTGCTGCTCGAACGCATCCTGCGCAACCTGCTCGCCAACGCGGTGCGCTATACCCTGCGCGGCGGCATCGTCATCGCCTGCCGGCGGCGCGCTGCGCTGCTGCGCATCGAAGTCTGGGACAGCGGCATCGGCATCGCCGACGCGCAGCAGGGTACGGTATTCAACGAGTTCTACCAGGTTGCCAACCGGCAGCGCGACCCGGAGCAGGGCCTGGGGCTGGGGCTGGCGATCGTGCGCCGCCTGGGAGCGCTGCTCGGCTGCCCCATCGAGCTTCGTTCACGCCTTGGGCGCGGCAGCGTGTTCCGCGTCAGCGTGCCGCTGGCGACCGTTCCGGAACCGTTGTCCGATGCCGCCCCGGCCGTGGATGATGCCCAGGCGACCCTGCCGCCTGGTTGGCCAGAGCGGCGGGTCCTGGTCGTGGAAGACGATGCGCACGCCCGTGACGCCCTGGTCAGCTGGCTCGCCTCCTGGGGTTGCCAGGTCGTCGCCTGCGCCAGCGCTGCAGCAGTGCGCGTGGCGCTGGAGACGATTCCTGCCGCGCCCGATGCACTGGTCACCGATTGGCGTCTGCCTGGCGGCGAGGATGGGCTGGACGTGGTTCGACTGGTACGCCAGCGTTTTCGCGCTGCACTGCCGGCAATCCTGATCACCGGCGATGCCCTCGACGACGCGCGCCGTCTCGCCCGCGAGCATGGCGTCGTGCTGCTGCACAAGCCGGTCCGCCCTGCCGCGTTGCGCGCGGCGCTGGGGGCGCACTGGCTGCCTGTGCGGGTCGCGGAAACGGCAGCGGTGCCAGCCGGCAGCGCTACGCCATCATCCCCTCGCGAGAGCGCTCCGAGGCGGCAGGAAGGAGCGTCGTGACATGAAGAAGATCCTGATCATCGAAGACCACCCAATCTATCGCGACGGGCTGGCGGTGCTGGTGGCGCAACTGTTTGCCGAGGCGCAGGTCGAGCAGGCGGGCGACGCCGGGATGGCACTTGAACAACTGGCGCAGGATGATACCTTCGACCTGGTGCTGCTCGACCTCAAGATGCCCGGGCTCGACGGCGGCACCGCCCTGGCGGTGCTGCGCAGTCGCCATCCGGCAGTTCCCGTGGTGGTGGTTTCCGCCGACGAAGATGCCGCCACCATCCGCGCCTGCATGGACGCTGGCGCCAGCGGCTACATCCCGAAGTCGGCGCGACGTGAGATCCTGTCCGCCGCATTGGCCATCGTCGCCGACGGCGGCTTCTACCTGCCGCCGGCGTTGAACCCGGCGCCGGCGACCGTCCCGAGAACGACGGCCAGCCCACTGACGGCGCGCGAGCGCGAAGTCCTGCAGGGAGTTTGCGCCGGCGAGCCGAACAAGACCATCGCCCGCCGCCTGGGGATCTCCGAAGCCACGGTTCGCGCGCATCTCGGCGCGGTCTTCCGCGCTCTCGGCGTCACCAATCGTACGCAGGCGGCGCTCAGCGCCCAGCGGCTCGGCCTGTGCGATGCGACGAGCATGGCGGCGGTGCCCTTTCTGAAGAGGGTCAAGGCGCCGGGATAGCCGCAGCCCGTCGGGGCTGCCTGCCCAGCCTTCCCGCAGGGAAAGTCGTCCGGCCCACGTAACTCGCCGGGAGGTCAGCTACGGGTCAGCCGGCGCCTCGACGAGAGAGCAAGCCCCAGAAGACCGACCCCGAAGATTCCCAGCATTCCGGGCTCCGGCACCTGCAGCATGACGAGGGCACGTCGGCCATCGGACGTGGCCGCGCCTTGCCAATACCATTCAACGTCGAAGCTATCGTTTACCAGCGCCAGTTCGAGAGGCGTCGCACCGGTCACGGCGAACGGAGTGGCAAGCGTCAGCTCGTAGCGGTAGAGATCAAGGCCATCGACGGAGCCAGCGGCGACACTCTTCACACTACCGCTTTGCGCCTTGCCGCCGAGCGCGATGAGGAAGCTGTCGTCGAGTGTGCTGCCGGCGAGGTAATAGCCCCACCACAAGATTCTGTTGATCGACGCCGGCGCCGGTACGGTCACGCTTTCTGGATAGGGCCCCGTACTGGTGTCGGCTTGCTGGCCGACAGCCGTGACGGCCGGCAATTGCTCGACGAGCAGCGTGGCCGACGCGTTGCCGGCCATGAGAAGACAGCCCACCAGCAAGGCGGAGGCGGCGGGGAATTTTCGTAAGGTGGTGAGGAGTTTCATGTGATTCTCGTTCTGTTGGCTCCCATCGGCACGACACCAGCCTTGTGCCGACAAGAGGATTGCTGTTGAATGAACTTACTGTCGTTCACAGCCGAGGACGGCTTCCGCCGCCCGCTCCGGCCACTGCTACGGAGCAAAGACGTCGGTCGGCACACCAATGACCGGCACCTGGAAGTCGATCTTGTCGACCAGGAAGTCACTGCCATGCTGGACTCCCATGGCGTCGGTCGTGACCATCGCGGCGAAGCTGCCGTCTGCGTGGGCATAGCCACCGGCAACGAAGGTGCTTCCGTCGTATACGCCGGCACTCAGTTCGATGGCCCTGAAAGCCACGTCCGACGTCAGTGTGACGGTCTGCGTTCCCGCCGCTCCGCCAGCGTGGAAGCTGGTTTCCTTGATAACACGACCATCGGCGTCGAGCAAACGCAGACGCCCACTTTCAACAAAGTCGCCGCCGTCGTCCTGGGTGAAAAGACGCGACAGATAGACCGTCAGCCCGGTCGCGCCCTCGGTGAGGTTGAATCGCAAGGCTTCCTTGCCGTCGATTTCCTGCCGCACCGGGTTGGTCGCCTCTGATTGTCCGCTGACCCCCAGGTCGCCAGCGTAGATGTCGCCCCCCGTCAAGGTCTGCGGGCTTACTCCATTCAAGCGCGCGGCGCTCCAGGTCTCCGCCGCATTCGCGTAGTCGGCCTTGTGGACGATCGAAGTGACGATGTCCGCGTTGGTCCAGGCAGCCGCCCACTGGCCGCCAAGGCCGGATTGGCGCTCGGGAGCATTGCCTATGCTCAGCGTGTGGGTGGGAATCGGCACAACATCGATCACAGCGGTTG
>NZ_JDSS02000019.1:191878-193438 GCF_000584955.1 Candidatus Accumulibacter vicinus | reverse complement strand
GAGATCACCTGCAGCGAATCACCGTCGGGGTCGCTGTCGTTGGCCAGGAGCCCTGGCGCAGCGATGCTCAGCGTGTTGTTGGCGTGCACCGTGTAGCTATCATTGGTCGCAACCGGTGCCGTGTTGACGACGTTGATCGTGGTCGTGCCGGTCGCCGTGCCGCCGACGCCATCGCTGACCGTATACTTGAAGCTGGTGGTACCGGCAAAGCCTGTTGTCGGCGTGAAGCTGAAGTGGCCGTCGGCAAACGGGGAAATGCTGCCTTGCAGGCCGCTGACGTCCAGGGTGATGACACTCAGCGTGTCGCCGTCGGGGTCGCTGTCGTTGGCCAGCAGGCCGGGGGCCGCGACGCTCAACACCTGATTCGGGCGGATGGTGTAGGTGTCGTTGTTGACGACCGGTTTGTTATTGAAGACATCGATCTTGACCGTTGCCGTCGAGGTGCCGCCGAAACCATCGCTGATCGTGTAGTTGAAGCTGGTCGTGCCGGTAAAGCCAGCGGTCGGGGTGAAGCTGAAGTGGCCGTCGGCAAAGGGCGACAGACTGCCCTGGAGGCCTGAGACGTTGAGCGAGATCACCTGCAGCGAATCACCGTCGGGGTCGCTGTCGTTGGCCAACAGACCCGGTGCCGCGATCGCCAAGGTCCGGCCGACATGCACCGAGTAGGCATCCGCCACCGCCACCGGTGCGGCATTGCCCACATGGATGAGCGCTGTAGCGGTCGCGCTGCCGCCAAATCCATCGCTGATCGTGTAGCTGAACGTCGCGTCGCCGGCAAAGCCCGCGTTGGGCGTGAAGGTGAAGCTGCCGTCCGCGCGTGGGTTGCTGATCACGCCCTTGCCCGACAGGCCGGCGACGTTGAGGACCGACACACTCAGGGAATCGCCGTCAGGATCCTTGTCGTTAGCCAGCAGGCCCGGCGCGGCCACCGTCAGTGCGCGGCCGGCATGAACGGAGTATTCGTCGGCGTTCGCGTCCGGTGCGCGGTTACCCACATTGATGTTGACCGTCCCCGTGGCGACGCCGCCATGACCGTCGCTGATGTTGTACTTGAAAGCCGTTGCTCCGACGAAGCCGGCGGTCGGCGTGAAACTGAAGTGCCCGTCCGCAAACGCCGACAGCGAGCCCTTCAGGCCCGTGATGTCGACCGAGGTCACGCTCAGCGCATCGCCATCGGCATCGGTGTCGCCCTCGAGCACGCCCGGCGCCGCGATGGCCAGCGTCTGGCCCGGGCGCATCGAGTAGGTGTCATTGTCGGCTACCGGTGCGTGGTTCACCACATTGATGTTGACCGTCCCCGTGGCAGCACCGCCATGACCATCGCTGACGTTGTACTTGAAACTGGTCGCGCCGATAAAGCCGGCGGTCGGCGTGAAACTGAAGTGCCCGTCCGCAAACGCCGACAGTGAGCCCTTCAGGCCCGTGATGTCAACCGAGGTCACGCTCAGCGCGTCGCCGTCGGCATCGGTATCGCCCTCGAGCACGCCCGGCGCCGCGACGGCCAGCGTTTGGCCGGGGTGAATCGAGTACGTTTCATTGTCGGCGATCGGTGCCTGGTTT
>NZ_JDSS02000019.1:183509-191868 GCF_000584955.1 Candidatus Accumulibacter vicinus | reverse complement strand
CCTTCAGGCCCGTGATGTCGACCGAGGTCACGCTCAGCGCATCGCCGTCGGCATCGGTGTCGTTGCCCAGCAGACCCGGTGTGGCGACGATCAACGCCTGGTTGGAGCGGGTGGTATAGCTGTCGCCATTGGCGACCGGGTCGCGATTGATCGGAACCAGGGCCAGTGCCGGAGAGATTGCAGCGGAAAAAGCGCTTGCGCCGAAGGGGCTGGGATTCGATAGGTTGTCTGACGCGCTCGTATCAGGTAACGACGCCAAACCCTGGCTCGCCGCGGAGGTCAGTGCGCTCCGCGAATTGGCGCCGTCGTCGCGCGAGCCGGTCGTCTCATCACCACCCTCCCGGAAGAAATGCACTGCCGACGTCGTTGTGTCGCCGTTGAACAACCCACCGAGGCGATTATGGCCATCCTTCTTCATGAACTCTCCTTGCGAGACAGTGCGTCAACCGAGCATTGGAAGATGGGTCACCGCATTGGAAGAAGCCGCAAGCAAATTTCGCACCATATAAAAGATGATACTAATTTAATGCGCCTTACCATTCGCGGCTGGGTGCTGATGTAAAAAATCCCGACAAAAGATGAGAAATTTAACGGCACGATTGGGAGTATATGAACCTTCATCAAGGGGCGTCAATCTCGAATTTCGCCCCGGTGGCCCTTGAAAAGTCATTCGGATCACGCCCGGCTCAGTGTCTCACGACGGGTGATGGCAGCTCGTCTTGTTTCAGTCTCGTTGCGCAGGGTCACTTCCACCCCGTACCTAGCAAGCGATACGCTGGTCGGGTACCGATGCCGATGTCGGCGCGGCGGCGGAATCGGCGCCGCCAGACGCTCGATCAGGTCGAGCCAAGTGGCAAGGTGTGTCTGCACGGTGCGATAGCGCACGGTACGTTCGGGCCAGCGACGGCGATGGAGGTGCGAGCGTGCGCGCAGGCGGTAGCCATGGGGATTCGGGTCGAGCACTCAAGGGGTCAACCTTCGCGGCGCGATGCACTCAGGCGGCGGCGCGCGCGCCCTCGAGCGCTGCGGTCCGCAGTAGCCGGCTTGGCCCGGGGGATACCTCGGGCTTGTCCTGGCATGCCGCGCGTGAGGATTTCGGGGCCAAGGCGGTCTTTGACAACCTCATAATGTCCTGGTCACGCGCGGGCCCCAGGTCGTTGCCGGGAGGGTGATCGAACGCCCGCCGTGAGCGATCTCGGTGCGCGGCGGTTTTGCCATGCCGGCCGGTGGCGTTTTGCCGGTCGGTCAGCCGACGGTGCCATCGCATGGCAGTCAGTACCGTCGCTGATCCGGCGCAGGCGCTTTGTCTTCGACCGGTATTCAAGAGTAAGCTACCGGTGGAACCGTTGCGAGCTTCGAAGGAGGTCGTCGATGTTGCATTTTCTCAATCAATTCACGATTCGGCAGAAAATCCTCGGCCTGATCTTCGTTGCGCTGCTTGGGGCGGCGAGCACGGGCTTCGAAGGGATGCGCGGTACCGCCACGATGAGCGAACTGGCAGACAGGATGTATACCGACCAACTGCAGCCGATCGCCTGGGTGGCGGTAGCCAATCAGAACGCGATTTACGTCAATCGCGCCGACTATCGCCTCGCCGTCGAAACCGAGGCGGCGCGCCTGCGTGAAGCCGCGGGCAACCGCGAACGCTTCGAAAAAGAGATGATGCGCTTGCTCGACCTCTACCGCAGGGCCGATCTGACGCCGGCCGAGGCGGACGCCATGAAGCGCTTCGACGCGGCTTGGCGAGCGATGAATACAGTCTGTCAGAAAATTGGCGATCTGGCGCGCGGCGGTGTCGAGCGGGACCTCAAGCCGGCGCTCGATCTGATGGCCGGCGAATGCCGGCCGAAGTTCCAGGTTGCCGACGACATCCTGAGCGAAATCGTCGAGATCAATCTGGCGCGCTCGGAGCAGGCGATCAAGGGCCTTCGCCAGCAGGGCAACGACGTGCGCGACGTGGAAATCGCTGTTCTGGCCGTTACTGGCGCGCTGTTGCTCATCCTCGGGATGGCCGTCCTGCGCAGCACACTGCGCCAGTTGGGTGGCGAGCCGGCACGGGTCCGGGACGTCATGAAACGGCTGTCGAATGGCGATCTGTCTACCCTGCTGCCGATCGAACCCGGCGATACGGAGAGCATGGCCTGTTCGATCAATACGATGATCGGGACGCTGTCGCGCCTCGCGGTACGCGCCGAGGCCATCGGTCGAGGCGATTTTTCCGAGGATGTCCCCCTGCTGTCCGAAAACGACCAGCTCGGCCAGGCGATCGACAATATGAACCGCATGTTGCGCGCAACCAAGCTGGCGGATGCCGGCCGCAACTGGGTCAAGGACGGTTACAACCACTTGTCGACCGAGTTGACCGGCGGGCTTTCGCTACAGCAGTTGGCCGACACGGCGATCCGTGTCGTCGGCCGCTATCTCGCGGCTGGCCGCGGCGTGCTTTACGTTTTCCGGCCGCAGGAGAATTGCCTCGAACTGCTGGCGAGCTACATGTACACCCAGCGCTCCCGCCTGGGGAATCGCTTCGCGGTCGGCGAAGGTGCGGTTGGCCAGGTGGCGCGCGAACGGAAACCGATCATCCTGACCGCCGTCGACCCAGATGGCGCGCCGGTCGTTACCGGAACGCTGAGTGCGCTTCCCTGCTATACCTACACCTATCCGTTGCTGCGTGAAGACGTGTTGCTGGGCGTCGTCGAACTGGCCAGCTTCGAGCGTTTCGACGAACTGCAGTGCGAGTTCCTGCTTGGTGCGACCGGAATAGTCGCGTCCTTTCTCCATGCCGCCGAACAGCAGGAAAACGTTCGCCGCTTGCTCGTGGTGGCGGAGAACGCGGAGAAGGAGGCACGACAGCAAAGCGAGCGCCTGCAGGAAGCGAACGCCCGCATGGAGGAGCAGCAGCAACAGTTGCAGCAACAGGCGGAGGAGTTGCGCCAGAGCAATGTTCAGCTCGAGGAGCAGCAGCAGCAGGTACAACAGCAGAGCGAGGAACTCGAACAAACCAATTCGCAACTCGAGCAGCAACAGAAGCAGCTCGAACAGAGCAACTTCGAATTGCGCCGCTCGCGCGAGGAACTCGACGCCAGAGCACAGCAACTGGAACTCTCCAGCCAGTACAAGTCGGAGTTTCTGGCCAACATGTCGCACGAGTTGCGCACACCGCTCAATGCCATCATCCTGCTTTCCAAGATGATCGCCGGTAACGCCGGTGGTCGCTTGAACAACGACGAGGTGAAGCAGGCGGAAGTCATACACCGGGCGGGAGAGGATCTGCTGCACCTGATCAACGATGTGCTCGATCTTTCCAAGGTGGAGGCCGGGCACATGGAACTTCACCCTGCGCTGGTCGACAGTGCGGCGCTGAGCGCGAGTTGCCGCGACCTGTTCGAACACGCCGCGCGTGAGCGCGGCCTGACCTTCGATGTCGCCGACCACATCCAGGGCGGCTTCGTGAGCGACGTGGACAAGATCGGCCAGATTCTGCGTAACCTGTTGTCCAACGCGTTGAAGTTCACCAAGAAAGGAGGCGTCAGTCTGCGGCTCGAACGTCGTTCCGGCGACGCGCTGCCGATCCGGATAGATGTCCGCGACACGGGAATCGGGATTCCCCCCGACAAACAAGCCTTGATCTTCGAAGCTTTTCGCCAGGCGGACGGCTCGACCTCGCGTCAATACGGCGGCACCGGCCTGGGCTTGACGATCAGCCTGCGCCTTGCACAGTTGCTAGGCGGGACCATCGAGCTGGCAAGCACACTTGGCGAAGGCAGCGTGTTCAGCCTGCGGCTACCGGAAGACCCTACCAATCAGCCGCTTGCCGCAGCGGCACCGCCCCCCGCGCCGCCGCCGACGGTGGCCGAGGAGCGGGTGATCGCTCCGCTCGATGATCGCGAACACTTGGCTCCAGGCGATCAGGTGATCCTTCTGATCGACGACGACCTGGCTTTCGGCAATGCCTTGCGGCAACTCAACCGCAAACTTGGTTACAAAACGCTGCTCGCGGCGAACGGGGCTGACGGCATCGAGCTGGCGCGCCGGCATCGACCAGCGGGTATATTGCTCGACCTCGGCTTGCCGGATATGGATGGCAGTGAGGTCCTGCATGCCATTAAGTCGAGTGATCTGGCGCCTATTCCGGTGTATGTCGTGTCGGCGCGCGACCGCGACGCGGCACTTCTGCGCCAGGGAATCGTCGGCTATCTGCAAAAGCCGGTCAACGCGGACCAGCTTGCTCGTGTCGAAAACGAGGTGATCGCGGCGCGAGCTGCCGTCCTGGTGGTCGGCAGCAGCGGGATAGACGCCGCCGAAGTGTTGCGCATCATCGGTCCGCGTTTCGGCCAGGTGCGGCAATGCGCCGCCGGTGAGGCGTTGCGCGCCGCGCTGCGCGAGCACCGCTGGCGCTTGGCACTGGTCGTGTTGCGCGAGCGGGGTGCCGACGAGGGAGTGACGATTGCCGAAAGCATCCGCCAGGCGAGCCCGGAGACGGCGATCCTGTTTTTCTCCCCGCAGCCGGTGAGCGAAGCGGACGAGGCGCGCCTGCGCGTCTACAGCGACAGCATCATCGTCAACACGCCGCAAGCCGATCAGCGCTTGTTGCGTAATGTCGAACGTTTTCTGCTCGAAGTGCCGCAAGCGGCGCCCAGCACGACAGTCGAGGATGGTCACCAGCGTCTCGCCGGGCGAAGTATCCTGGTGGTCGACGACGATCCGCGCAACCTGTTCGTCATCACGGCCGCCCTCGAGCAGAACGGCGCCAGCGTGCGTAGCGCGGTCAACGGGAAGCAGGCGCTGGCGCTGCTGGCCCAGGCCGCGGTAGATCTGGTCATCACTGACATCATGATGCCCGAGATGGATGGCTATCAGACGATCGCCGCCATTCGCGGCACACCCGGTCTGGCCAGCATCCCGATTGTTGCCTTGACCGCCAAGGCGCTGCCGGAAGACAAGAAGAGCGTGCTGGCGGCGGGCGCCGACGACTACCTTTCGAAGCCGGTCGACTACGAAGTCCTGGTCAACATGGCGGCCCTATGGTGCGCGAAGCGCTGAGTCCGGCATGAGCACCGCTCTGCTGTCGGCTGGCCAGACAAACCGGGTCGGCGTTCTCGGTCGTCTCACGTCGGCGGCCGAACAAGCCGAGTTGTTGTCGTTGTTGGCCGCGTACGAGGCAAAGGCGGACGGCGAGCCTTTCGAAGTGGACGTCTACGACGCCGAAACCTTGCCCGCGCCACTTGTCGAGGCGCTGGTCCGGCTGGTCGACCTTGGCCGGCGGCTGACGATCGTCGCCTATCGTCCACTGCTGGCGCATTGCCTGATGCGCCTCGGTTTGCCGGTGCGACAGGTGGCCGGTCCGAGACCGCCGGCGCCTTTGGCCCGTTGCCGGGCGCTGGTGGTCGGAGGCTCGGCACAGAGCCTGGACAAAATGCTGCAAATCGTCAACGGTCTACCGGTCGGCGAGACCACGGTTTTTGTCGCGCAGCACGTGCGGGAAGACCAGATCAGCCTGCTCGACCGATTGCTCCAGGTGCGCACCGACTATCGGGTGGTGATGCCACAGCACCTGATGGCGGTCGAAACGTCGACCATCTATGTCGCGCCGCCGGGGCGCCACCTTAAAGTGGCGCATGGGCTGGTCTATCTCACTCGCGACGGCAAGGTCAATCATGCCCGACCGTCGATCGATGTGCTCTTCGAATCGGTCGCCGGCGAGTACCGCGAGCAGTGCCTGGGGGTTCTGCTATGCGGTTTTGGCAATGACGGGGTCGCGGGTTGCGCTGCTCTCAAGGAGGTCGGGGCCTGCGTCGTCGTCGAGGACGGCGACGAGTGTGGCGCGGCGCGCGTGCTGCCCGATGCCGCTTGGGCGGCGGGGCGTTTCGACCACGTCATGAAGTGCGCCGGGATAGCCAGCTTCGTCGCGGCTGCGATCGCCGGGCTTCAGGCGGCGCCAACCGGCCGTCTGCTGGATTTGTTTCTCGAAGCGCTGTGGCGTCAGTACGACTACGACTTGCGTGGTTACCAGCGGGACAGTCTGGAAAGGCGACTGAAGAACCTGATGGGACAGTTCGGCTTGCCGGGCTTTGCCGATTTTCAGCGCGCCGTCCTGTCGCAGCGTCCGCTGTTCGAGCGCCTGGCGGCAGAAATCTCGGTCGGCGTGACCGGCTTTTTCCGCCACCCCGAGCAATTCCGGCTGCTGCGCGACGATGTCCTGCCCTACCTGGCGAGCTTTCCGGTCCTCAAGATCTGGTCCGCTGGCTGTGCCACCGGCGAGGAAGCCTTTTCACTGGCGATCCTGCTCGACGAACTGGGGCTCTTGCCGAGAACGCGCCTCTTCGCCACCGATCTCAACGCGTACTACCTCGATCTCGGCAAGAGCGGTCTGTTTCCCGTGGCAAGTCTGGCCGATAGTCGCCGCGACTACCTGGCCAGCGGCGGGCCGGGTTGCTTCGACGATTACGTCGAACACAACGGCCGCTGTCTGAAAGTGCGGGAACGCTTGCGGCAATCGGTCCTGTTTCACCGCCACTCATTGCTCAGCGAAGGAGTGTTCAATGAATTCCAACTCATCGTCTGCCGCAACGTCATGATCTATTTCGATGTGGAAAACCAGCGGAAGGCCCTCGCCCTGTTCGCGCGCTCACTGCATCCGGACGGCTTTCTCGTGCTCGGTCCACGCGACGGCCTGATCCATATGGCCAGCGAGCATGGCCTCGTACCTCATTCGACTGGCGGGCACATCTACCGCCTGCGGAGAGGGGGCGCGTATGCCTGAGGACTTCCTGATCCTGGTGGTGGACGACAACGCCAATAACCGCTTCGCGCTACGGGCACTGCTTTCCCGCTTGACCGGCAGCGAGGTGATCGAGGCTTCCTCGGGCGAGGAGGCGCTGATGCAAACCGTTGCGCGTGACGTGCACCTGATTCTGCTGGACATCCAGATGCCCGGCATGGACGGCTTCGACACGGCGCGTCACCTGCAGATGACGGAGCGCACGCGCAACATCCCGATCATTTTCCTGACCGCGGTGTTCAAGGCCGACGAGTTCGTCAGACGGGGATTCGCCCTCGGCGCAGTGGATTATCTGACCAAGCCGATAGAGGACAATCTGCTGCTGTCGAGGGTGCGCTTCTACCAGATTCTGCATGCTCGTGAGAGCCATCTGGCGGCGACGGTCGAGCAGTTGCGACAACAGGAACTCGCCCTGATCGCGGCCTTGAACCGCGCCGAAGCGGCAAGTCGGGCGAAGAGCGCCTTTGTTTCGAACATGAGCCACGAACTGCGCACGCCACTCAACGCGATCATCGGGTTTTCCGAACTGATGGCCAAGTCCAAGACGCTCGGTGAGACCGACCGGAAGAACCTCGAGATCATCAATCGCTCGGGCGATCATCTGCTGGCCTTGATCAACGATGTGCTCGAAATCTCGAAAATCGAGGCCGGGCGGGTCGAGCTTCTGGAGGGAGCAACCGACGTCGGACGGCTGCTGCGCGATGTCGTCGATCTGCTGCAACCGCGTGCCCTGCGCGCCGGACTTGCCCTGACGGCGGACATCAAGCGCCTGCCGGGCGCCCTGCGCGTCGACGCGACCAAGCTACGGCAAGTACTGCTCAATCTGCTCGGCAATGCCATCAACTTCACCCGGCAAGGCAGCGTCACCCTGGCCGTTGCTGGAGAACCCGCCGAAAACGGTGCCTGGCGACTGGCGGTCGAAGTACGTGACACGGGAATCGGCATCGCGCCCGAGGACCAGAAACGGATCTTCGAGCCCTTCACCCAGATCGTGACGCACCCCACCTCTTCCGGTACCGGCTTGGGGCTCGCCATTACGCGGCAGTACCTGACGATGATGGGCAGCGAGCTCGAGGTGGAATCGACTCCTGCTGTCGGCTCGACCTTCCGTTTTGTCCTGCTGCTGCCGGTGCTCGAAGAGGGAGAGATGGCGCCGGACGAGGACGGCCCGACACCGAGCGCGCTCGATCACGGCAAACGCATCCTGATTGCCGATGACGATCCCGATGCGCGCCAGTTGCTGGTCCAATTCCTGAGTCCGCTCGGCTTTGTCCTCGCCGAAGCTGCCGACGGCATCGAGGCGGTCGAACTGTCGGCGAGTTTTGCTCCCGATCTGGTCATCATGGACTGGCGAATGCCGAAACTGGATGGCTTGCAAGCCGCGCAGCGGATCAAGGCTCAGCCTGGCGAGCCGCGGCCAAAGATCGTGGTGTTTTCGGCTAGCGCCCTCGAAGAGCAGCGGCGCACGGCGATGTCGGCCGGAATCAGCGATTTCCTGCGCAAACCGGTGCGGGAGAGAGAACTGTTCGATGTGCTGGCCGCGCATCTCGGGCTGCATTTCCGATATCGCCAGCCGAA
>NZ_JDSS02000019.1:178236-183146 GCF_000584955.1 Candidatus Accumulibacter vicinus | reverse complement strand
TGCGGCCAGCGCGGCGGCGGAAGCCGCCGTCGGCATCGCCGATCTGCCGCGCGAGGTCAAACTGGCCCTGCGTGAAGCGGTGGCGGAACTGAACCCGGACAAGGTTCGGGCAGTCCTGGCACGGGTCGAAGGCGATCAACCGGAACTTGCCGGACGTATCGGACGAATGAGCGACGAGTTCCAGTTCGAGGAGTTGTGGGACCTGTTGCAGGAGGACTGAGCTTTTGTCAGGTCCGGAAATTGGCCATCGTGTTGCGCAGGCCTCCTGCCAGGCCGCTGAGCGTGCGCGCTGCTTCGGCAGTCTGCTCAGCTGCCGAGTTGTTCTGCTCGGAGGCCTGCGCAACCTGTTCGACACGCTGCGCGATCTGCTGGCTGGCGATCGATTGCTCCTCGATCGCACCACCGATGTCGTTGACCACCGCGACTACCTGCTCGACGCTGCCGCGGATGCTGCGAATTGCCTCGCCTGCGGAGTTGGCCAGATCCACGCCACGGTCGACCTGCTGCACGGCGGTCTCCATGGAGTGCAGGGAGTTGCGGGTTTCCTCCTGAATCTGCATGACCATGGCGTTGATCTCGCTGGTCGCCTTGCCGGTACGTTCGGCGAGCTTGCGCACCTCGTCGGCGACCACGGCGAAACCGCGCCCCGACTCGCCGGCCCGAGCCGCCTCGATCGCGGCATTGAGAGCCAGCAGATTGGTTTGATCGGCAACCTCCTTGATCACCTGCACCACCGTCGAGATCCGTGACGAGCTTTCATCGAGCACACTCATCGCGCTCGACGTGTGGCGGACGCTGTCTGCGATGCGGTTGATCTCCATCGTCGCCTGCTCGATGATACCGCCGCCGCTGGCGGACAGTTCCGAGGCCTGCGTCGCCGTCTTCAGGGCTTCGCGGGCGTTGGCGGCAACCTGGCTGATGCTGACCGACATTTCCTCGACCACCGCTGCCATCGACGTTGTCGAGTCGCTGGTCGCCCGCGAAGCGCCGGCGACCTGCTGCGACGAACTGGAGAGCGTTTGCGCTGCCCTCTCCGTGTCGGCGACCGTCGACACAATGCTTTTTAGCATCGAACGCAGCCGTGATTGCATCTCCTGCTGATGCGCCATCAGACTGTCCGTGTCACCGGCGCGCAATGTCAGGTCCTGGCTCAGATCGCCGCCGGCAATCCGCTGCACGAGTTGCAGCGCGTACTCCGGCTCGCCGCCGAGCTGACGGGTGATTCGACGCGTGACAAAGGCCGCGATGCCGACGGCCAGCGCCACGGCCAGGGCCAGCAAGCCCCACATCAACGTTTCGGCAAGCATGTGTGCAGCCTCTACCGCCTTCTCCGCGTTAGCTTTGCGCTCCTGCTGAAGGGTGATGAATTTCTGGCTTTCCGTAGCCAGTTCACGCTGCACGGCGCGTGCGTCGCCCTGAATCAACTCGCGCATCGCATCGATCCTGCCTTCCCGGGCCAAGGCGACGACCTGCTCGTTGCTGCGTAAATAGCGCTCATTGAGCGTTCTCATGCTGCCGGCCAGTTGCCGCGTGTCCGGGCCGCGCTGCGTCTTTTCCAGCTCCTCGGCCAGCTGGCTACTCTCCTTGCCCGCCTGGGCAACGCGTTCGAGTTCCTTGTCGCGCTCGTCGGCGGCCACCACCAGCGCGCTGAGTTGATAGCGGCGCATGCTGTTCACCCGCTCCGCAATCTCTCGCGCCAGGGATTCGTTACGGCTTGCTCTGACAAGGTTGGCGACACTTTCGTCGATCAGGGAGAGCTGCACCTCACTGACGACGACAAGGACTACCATCACGGTGCAAACAACGGCGAAACCACTCCATAGCAGCGTCTTGATTTTCATTCAAACGGCCTTTCGGAAGAAGTACGACAGGATGTCTGGCTGCCGCCAGACGGCTTCGGCGTTGAAAAGTCGCTGCCCACCCCGATCAGCACAAGACCCGATAGACGTACCGGTACGCCGAGGTCAGGGAACACGCACGGTAGCGCAGGAACCGGCGCCGATCGAATTGACCGAAGGAGCGGTAGCACAAGTTCCCTCCGAAGGATAGGAAATCCAACGGCACCATCGAGAGTATATGAGCCTTGATCAAGGGGCGTCAATCTCCGATTGGCTCCCAGGAAGCTCATGAAAAGTTAGCCGAATCCCGCCTCGCTACGTGAACTGCAGAATGGCTCCGTGTTGATGCGCAGCGCAGTGCCGGACGAAGGCTTGCAGGTCGCGGTAGTTCTCCAGCAGATATGCAGTGGCGTCGCCAGAGTTCCTGCTCCAGAGGTCTTCCGGGTAGACACCCTTGAAGTTAACCGATTGCAGGGTCTGGAGCAACTGAACCTCAGTGATGTCCTTCAGCGCAGCATCGAGTGCGGACATCGTCTCGCTCCGAACGTAGAGTGCGTGCCCATACCCGACTTCGAAGTCCCCGATCTTGCCATCGCCCGCGAACATGTCTGGCGCCTGTGGCGCGCAGTACCGGATGCACGCTCGCAGACCGTCCCACGACTTGTCCACGTCGAGCGCTCTACGCTCTCCTTCAGAGAACCTGATGGACTGTGGAGTTGGTAACGTCTGCCTCTTGCCAAAGAGGCGCTGAATGAGCGAATGCTTGCTGTCCGAGGCGAGTTGCTTCAGGTAGTTGGTGTCGTCATCTCCATCAAGCACGCGCCAAACAAGTGGTGGATCGGCCCGGACACGGCCGAGGTTCTCGGTACTGATCGAGTAGGCGAGTAGACAGACACCCATGACGTTGAACGCGAGGCCTAACGCTCAGCATGCAGCGCCGTCCGCTGCATGCTGTTGGACGAAGCCGCTACGCGGAGGAACCTGAGGCGCTGCAGTCGTGTTGAAGTCAAGATGTGACCTCGCCCCTCACCCGAGGGATATTGATGAAGAAAGCGAGGTTACCGCAAATGTGAGCCGAGACCTCAGCGCTGCCCGGCCGCACTCGGGACTGCAGTTTCCCCAAGCTGAGTGGTGCGGCCGCCCGGAAAGCGGTGGCCGGGACGCGAAAACGGCCGCTTTCGGAAGATCGGCGCCGCGCATGCCCTGACAGGCCGAGACTTTCCGCTCCCGCGCCAGCGGCGTTCATGCCTATGAGGCCAATCCAGAAAAGATATTTGCAGGGGGGGAGCCCCGCGCTCCGGCCCGGGCTCGTCCAACAAACGGATCAGATCGTGGCTTCGCACGATCGATCCTTATTCGTTAGGCATCGCATTCTCGGTGTAGTTGAATCTGAATGCACAGTTCCTGCGTACCGGAAAGAGAATAAGCCCGATGGTGGGGCTAGGAGACCATTATGGACACTGCAATTGTCGACGAACTTAGCAAGCGCTTCATCAGGTACCTAGAGACCGGGGATGAACCGCAGAGTGTGTTTGCCCCTGACATCTTCTTGGACTTCACGCTTCCGACGTGGCGCATTCAAGCACAAGGACTCAGGGACGTGCATGACATTCGGATGAGGGGTCATCCGACATCGGGCACCGTGCCGCGCTGGAGCGTTCTACCGACGCCCAACGGGTTCGCCATGGAAGCCGAGGAGCGTTGGACAGACTCTAAAGGTGATTGGTACTGCCGCGAAGCGTTCTTCGCTGAAATTCGGGAAGGGAAGATCTCCCGATTGGCCGTGTATTGCACGGGTGACTGGGACTCTGCCCGACAGGCTTCACATCGTGCACAGGTCACGTTACTGGTTTCGTAGCAAGGGTACACCTCCGTGACGCCCAGGGCAACAAGGATCGGCGGGTGCCGTTGCCGCAAGCGACCCATCAACACCTGCGCCGCTTCTGGCGGGTGCCTCGTCACCCGGTCTTGCTCTTTCCCCATCGCCCCGGCGGCCTGAAAGGGGCGGCCACCGCGACGACGCCGATGGAGGCGGGCGGTGTGCAGACCACCTTGCACAAGGTGGTCGAGGCCTGCGGCCTAAAAAAGATCACGCCGCACAGCTTGCGCCATAGCGACGCGACCCCTCTGATCGAGGTGCAGAAGTTCCTCGGCCATCACTCGATTCTCACCACCGCCCGCTATACCCCCTGACGGAGCAGACCCAGCATCCCGCGCTGGAGCGGATCAACGGTCTGATGGAGGGCTTCTCCCTGACCTGGGGGCGGATCAAGTGATCCGCCTGGCTGCGATCATTCAGACCTTCGAGGCGGATTTTCTGGCGCAATACGGGGACCGTCTGACGCCGGCTCACGGTCAGGCGCTGGCGGCGATGAGAAATTGCCGCACGCAAAGCAGCGTCCAAATGCAGGTTCAATGCACGGCAGGTGAACATCAGAAGCGGGTGCCGCATTCCTGCGGCCATCGCCCCTGCCCGCACTGCCCACATCATGAGAGTCCGCAATGGCGGGAGCGTCAGTTGAAGAAGCCGTTGCCCGCCGAGTACTTTCTACGGACCTTCACCCTGCCCGCCGAATTCAGAGCGCTGACCTGGGCAAATCAGGGCGTGGTCTAACGTCAGTTCGGGATAAAGAAGCCAAAAATTGTGAAGGATCTCGGCATCGACTTCGTGACCCAGGTCAGGAAAAACAGGAAGCCCGTCGCTCTCGATCCCTTCGACCAAGCGATGCTACGGCAACGATTCCTCGTCGAAACCGTCATCGACGAACTGAAAAACCTCTGTCAGATCGAGCACCCCCGCCATCGCTCGCACATCCCATTTCGCCGTCAATTTGCTGGCCGGCCTCATCGCCCATTGCCTGATGCCCAACAAGCCCAAATTGTCGCTACAGGATGTCCGTCGGCTCTCTCAGTCCACCAAACTTATCCCGAACTAACGTTATCCTTATTCGTTAGATGGCCGAGGTTCAAGAGCTGGCATTTTTGGCTAGGCTGTGTTCACAAAATCATGGTTTGTGTGCGAGACTCTGGCTATCATCCACGGCCAGAGGGGTCGAGCATGGATCGTTTGTA
>NZ_JDSS02000019.1:168397-178211 GCF_000584955.1 Candidatus Accumulibacter vicinus | reverse complement strand
CATCGTCTACGACCAGGAACGCTACAAGCAGCGCAACAAAGTCGAGCGCCTTTTTAGGTGATTTCCGCAAAAAGCCGTACCAAGAGTCATGGCGACAGGCCGGGCTCATGGCCAGAATAACAAGCCGCTGCGGTAGTTGTTCTGGATCTTGATTCCCGGAAATCACCTTAACAAACGCAAACAGTTCCGCCGAGTCGCTACCCGCTATGAAAAACTCAAAGCCAACTTCCTGGCTTTCGTCACCGTCGCGCCCTCATCGTGATCATGCTCCGCTAGCAATTTTGTGAACACGGCCTAGTTAATCCCACAGCACTTCATCAAAAAGCGCCTGCAAACGCGCGCCCCGTTCGGGATTGACTTGTCGCAACCAGGACAGCCGCCCCCGCAAATGGGCGCGAAAATCGGGCAGTCCACGGCGATTCTGGCTTGCCGGTCCGTGGCGACGGCAATTGGTCAGGATGGCCTTGAGCGTGTCGTATTCGGCACGCGGCAGGTTGAGCCGCTCATTCACCACCAGGCCGGTAATCCGCTGGCTGGCGCAGGCAGGTGCGAGTCGCGTCTTGCGCCAGTTCGGGGCGAAGCCTTCTTCGAGAATGATGTCCTGAACCATGAACACGATGCGCCTGCCGCGGGCCAGGTCTCCGTCGGCGCAAGAAAAAACCAGATCGTCGACGTAGCGACTATAGCCAGCCTGACATTCCCGTGCCGCGCCGGCCAGGCGCAGGTCGAGACGATAGGCGCAGAGGTTCGCCAGCGCGGGAGACGTCGGCGCACCCTGGGGCAGATGCCGTCCCATGAACTGGCGTGCCCAATCGCGACGGCGGCAGCGCTCTTCGGGACTCGGATACGCCTCTTGCGGCACCTGGCGAAGCAGCCAGGCGGGGCTGCAGCGAGTGGTCAGGCCAGTCAGATAGCGGGCCGTCTCGCGCGGGTAGCCGAGGGTGCGAAACAGCGCATGCACGCGGGCGCCGGAGATACTGGCGAAGAAATCCCGCAGATCCAGCTTCAACAAGAGCGCCGAGCCAAGATGCAGACGCGCGTTATCCACCACCGAGCGGCCTCGCACGCAACCCTGCGCCGCTTCGTGCACCGGCACCCGATTGAGGATTTCCCGCAGGATACGCCGTTGAATGAAGCGCAGGTTCTCCTTGGGCGCCTCGATCAGGCGCGCGCCACCTGCCGCCTTGGCAACCCAGCGGGAATGATAGTGATCGAGTTTTTCAGCGCGCGAACGGCTGGACCACGCGGACGCATCGGCGTACCAGTCGAGCATGGACGGCGCCATCTCCAGCCAGTCCGCGAGATCACCGATGGTTGCCAGCGACGGCAGGAGAAGCCCGGCCAAAGGCTCGGGCGGATGTCCCATCGGCTGATGAAATGGATAGTAGGCACGGACCACCGGGATCGCTTCAGGCCGCTCGAAGGCCGCCAGGAAGGCCGGAAAAGCGAGGATGGACGCGACTACCTGATCATGTTGCTGCGGCGGCCAGACCTCACCCGCTGGTGCCGCACGCGCGAAGTGTAGATGCAGTGCCAGCGGCACCAGCCACGGCGCGGGGTGGCCAAGTACCCGCTCAGCTCTCGCCCGCATCGCGGGAGGACTCGCCTCACCCGCCATGAAGGCGCGCGCCAAGGCGGTCGCCACCCGGCGCACGGCTGCCGACGAGCAGTTGGGGCGATCAGAAAGTTCATCCATAGTGACTTGCAAGATCAAGGCGTGGCGCCCTCTCCAGCCTGTCGTGTGACGCCTGAGCCAAACACGCCGCAGGCGTGAGCCGCTCAGGCAACGAAAAGCCAACTACCGAAAAAACTCCAGGGTAACCCTGGAATGGCCGGGCCAATTGCAACCCGAACCCGCCAGGAGAGGCGCACCACAGTCAGAGATTAATGCACCAGCAGGAAACGAGTCAAATGACCGGGCACTCTTCCACAAGCCGTTCGGGCCAGTCACCACCTTGCCGTTCGGTACGTCGCCAGACACCTCCCGCCTCGACCAGTGCCGCCGGCGTTGTGCGGACGCGGCCTCCGCGCGCTACAAAAACCGTAATCGGCGCGATTACCGGCCGTCGCGCCTGTGTTCTCGCGCATGCCGGCGAGGTGCGAAGATAGCGTTTCCCGGAAAACGGGCGCCCCCTTCAGCCCGCCGGCGAAGCCTCCTCGGCCAGGGAGCGAAACGCCTGCGCCGTGCTCAGGAAAACCTGCCCGCTGAGCTCCTTGCCGAGCAACTCACTTTGCTGCAGGCGGTCCATCACCGGGCCCTTGACCTCGCTCAGATGCAGTTTGATTCCCTGCGCCTGCAGGCTGCGATTGATCTCGGTCAGCGCATACAGGCCGGTGGTATCGATCAGGCTCACCGCCGACATGACCAGCAGCACGTGGCCGGTGACCCGACCCTGCGCCGCTCGCGCCTTCAGCAGGTTCTCGAGGCGGTCGACGACGGCGTCGACATTGCCGAAGTAGAGGTCGGCGTCGACGCGCAGCATCAAGACCTCGGGCAGTGTTTCCACGTCGTGCCGTTCGACGTTGCGGAAGTGCTCGCTGCCCGGGATCCTGCCGATGACGGCGATATGCGGCCGACTGGTGCGCCAGATCAGGGTGGCGAGTGACAGCACGACGCCAAGGATCACGCCCTCTTCGACGCCGAGCAGCAGCACGCCGGCGACGGTGGCCAGCAGCGCTCCGGCGTCGCCGCGATCGTAGCGCCAGGCGTCGCGCAAGGTCGTCAGGTCGATCATCCCGAGCACGGCCAGGATGATCGTTGCCGCCAGCGCCGGCAACGGCAGCAGCGACACCCAGGACGTCGGCACCACCAGGATCAGCACGACCAGGGCGGCCGAAATCACGCTGGCCAGGGGCGTGTTGGCGCCGGCCGAGTAGTTCACCGCCGACCGCGAAATGCTGCCGGTGACCGGCAGGCCCCCGGATAGCGCACTGGCCAGATTGGCGGCGCCGAGGCCCAGCAGCTCGCGGTTGGTCGCGATGCGTTCACCACGCTTCTGCGCCAGCGATTGCGCCGCAGACTGACTGGAGAGAAAGATCATGAAAGCGACCAGCACGCCGGGAACCAGCAAGGCTCGCCAGTGTTCGGCCGACACCCTCAGGGCGATTCCGGGAATCCCTGCGGGAATCTCGCCAACCGCCTTCACCCTGCCTTGCACCAGACCCAGAACACCGACCACGGCCGTCGCCACGACCAGAACCGCCACCGGCGCCAGTCTGGCCAGTGTCTCGGCAACGCGCGTCGACACCCCCAGGGCGCTCAGCGCCTTGGCCAGATACTGTTTCGCCGCCCACAGCGCGAGCAGCGAACTGACGCCGATGATCGCGCTCGGCAGATGGACGGCCGCCAGCGGTCCGCCCAGCAGCGGCTGCATCTGGCCCCCGGCGATCAGCAGGGCCGCGCCAGTGGTGAAACCGCTCATCACCGGTCGGCTGAGGAAACCGGCGAGAAAACCGAGGCGAAAGATGCCGCTCAGGAACAGCACCACGCCGGCGATCAGCGCCATCTGGCCGGCCAGAACGACGCTCAGCGCCGAGCCGGGCGCTGCGAGAACCGCCAGCGCCGTGCCCGTCATCAGCGAGGTGATCGCCATCGGTCCGACCGACTGGACCATGCTGCTGCCGAAAACCGCATAGGCGATCGGTGCCAGGATGCTCGCATACAGCCCAGCCACCGGCGGCAGCCCCGCGACCATGGCATAGGCCATGCCCTGGGGAATCAGCATCAGGGCGACGATGACGCCGGCAGCGAGGTCGCCGGCCAGCAGATCACGTCGATAGTGTTTCAGCCAGAATGGCATGGCGACTGTCTCCCGGTTGTTCACAAGGCGCGATGGGACGCGACGATCATGGTACCCGTCGTGCCGCTGTCGTCCTAACATGAGACCGGGCGTCCGGCAATGGTCTGCTGCGCTTGCCTGCTGCCAGAGCGATTGAACGCAAACCGCGAGAAGCGTAAGGCGAGAATCGTAAGGCGGGCATCGTAAGTATTCCCGCCCGGACGACGACCAAGCTTCATCGTAACTCGTGGAGGCTTCCATGTCCTGGCATTCCCTGGCAAGTCCGCTGCTCCTCGCCGTCGCTTGCGGCGCTGCCGACGCCGCTCCGACGGCTGCCTGTCAGCGCAGCAGCCCGCCGCATACGGTGGCGCTGGTCGAACTGTTCACCTCGGAAGGCTGCAGCAGTTGCCCGCCTGCCGACCGCTGGCTGAGTACGCTGGCTGCGCGCTACGGACCCGAACAAGTCGTGCCGCTGTCGCTGCATGTCGACTACTGGGACTACATCGGCTGGCAGGACCCTTTTGCCCAGGCGCAGTTCAGCGAGCGCCAGCGCCAGCTCGGACAGCGCTCGGCCAGCCCGGTGGTCTACACCCCGGAGGTATTCGTCGGCATGCGCGAACTGCGTGGCTGGCACGATGCAGCCAGCTTCGAACAGCGGCTGCGCCAGATCAATCGCCAGCCGGCGCGCGCAGACATTCGCCTGGCGATGAAGGGCGGCGAAACCGGAGCGATCGCCGTCGAGGCCCAGTTCCGCACGGCAACCGCCGAGGATGGCCGGAACAGCCTGCAGGGCGTGCTGGTGCTCTACGAAGACCGTCTCGAATCGAGTGTGCGGCGCGGCGAAAACCGCGGGGCAACGCTGCGCCACGACCACGTCGTTCGCTACTGGTCGCCGCCCTTCCCGCTGCGCGCCGACGCGACGCTGCAGACGGTCCGCCGCACGCTGGGGCTGGGCGCCGAATGGAACACGACGAAACTGGGCCTCGCCGCGTTTGTTCATGACAGCCGCACGGGCGAAGTGCTGCAGGCGATCTCGCTGCCGGTCTGCACCGCGGCAGCAATGTGAACGACGAGGCGCATCACACCGAGGTCTGTCCATTGTTGCGGTTTACGCAACAAATATTTGCCGATTGTCGGCTATTTCAAACCCAAAAGGACGATTAGAGTACGGCAATCGCTTCAGGAGTTGCCCGCATGACCCCCTCGCTACCCGTTTTCTTCGTCCCCCACGGTTCCCCCGGCTTTGCCCTGCGACCGGGTGCGGCCGGCGCGGCCATGGTCGCCGCGGTGGGCGGACTGCCGCGACCGCGCGCCATTGTCATCGTCAGCGCGCACTGGGAGATGCCGGAGCCTACCGTCGGCTTTGCCGAACGCCCGCGCACGATCCACGACTTCTACGGCTTCCCGGAGGAACTGTACGCCCTCAACTATCCGGCGACGGGTTGCCGCGAAGCCTCGCGCGAAGTCGTCAAGGCGATCACGGCGGCCGCTCTGCCGGTTGAGGAAGAGGCGGCCCGCGGCCTCGACCATGGCGCCTGGGTCCCTTTGCGCCTGATGTTTCCCGAAGCCAACGTGCCGGTGATCCCCGTTTCCATCCAGAGCGCCGGGGGTCCGCAACAGGCGTGGCGCCTCGGCCAGGCGCTGGCGCCGCTTGCCGCCCAGGGCTTCCTGATCATCGGCTCGGGGAACGTCACGCACAACCTGCGCGACTATCAACTCGCCGCGCGCCAGGCCGGGCAGACCCCGGATTATGTCCGCGCCTTCTCCGGATGGCTCGCCGATCGCCTCGCCACCCACGACATCGCCGCGCTGCTCGACTATCGCCGGCAGGCGCCGGGCGCCGTTCGGGCGCACCCGAGCGAGGAACATCTGCTGCCGCTTTTTGTCTCGCTCGGTGCCGGTGGCGAAAAAGCAACGGTGCAACGCTTCCATGCCGGCATCGACGATCACGTCATCGCCATGGACGCCTATTCATTTTTTCCGCCATCAGGAGGTACCGCATGAGCGAGCGCTACACATCCACCGCCAAGGCCCTGCACTGGCTGATGGCCATCCTCTTCTTCGGTCTGCTGGCGCTGGGTTTCTACATGCACGACCTGCCGCTCTCGCCCGAAAAGCTGAAACTCTATTCCTGGCACAAGTGGGCCGGCGTCACGGCCTTCCTGCTCGTCTGGCTGCGGCTTTTCTGGCGCCTCACGCATCGCCCCCCGGCGCTGCCGGCGAGCATGCCGCGCGCACTGCAGTTCGCCGCCCATGCCGGCCACTTCCTCATCTACGCGCTGATGCTCGCCATTCCGCTGTCCGGCTGGCTGATGAGTTCGGCCAAGGGTTTCCAGACTGTCTGGTTCGGTATCCTGCCCATTCCCGATCTGCTGAACAAGAACAAGGAACTGGGCGACCTGCTGCAGACCGTCCACATGAGCCTCAACCTGCTCTTCGTCGCGACCATCGTCGGCCATGTCGGCGCCGCACTGAAACACCACTTCATCGACAAGGACGACATCCTGACCCGCATGTTGCCCGTCCATTCCCGGGAAAACTGAGAGGCGACGAATCGACATCGCCATCGAGGCGATCCGGCAGCAAGCCCCCCCATCGATCCCTGACCTGCACTCGCCAGCGCCTTAATGCTGAGAGTGGCAATTGCCCGCAGCATCCTGCAGGCGATCCCCGGCGACATCGTCTCCCTGCAGTTTCTCGGTCTGCTCTATCACCGGACCAGGCGCCGCGCGCAGGCCATGCAGGATCAGAACTCGAAGACCTGATTGCTCTGTAGCATCCTCGGTTTGAATTCGCCTGCGCAGGCCTGGATTTCAGCCATCGTCAACTCGATCTGGCTGGGCTTCAGATGACTGATATAGATTTCTGGAGCAATGGACAGCTTCTTCAACTCGTTTGCCAGCATCTTCGGACAGAGGTGCTTGGAGATTTCGGCAAGCCCCTGTTCGCGGTTTGGAAAAGCCGTTTCAATCAGCAAATAACGCAGGTTGGCAATGCGATTGACCACCGGCCAGAAGGCATCATTGGCAGTGGTGTCGCCGGTAAAGACCAGGCTGCCCACCCCTGAGTCGAGCTGATAGCCGACTGCCGGTACCGTATGCTCGGCAGGAAGCGCCGTAATCGTTCGCTCACCGAGCCGCACCGACTGGCCCAGGCTGATGGACTGGTAGCGCATGATGGCCTTCTCGCGGCTCGGGATCACACTGAAATCCGGCCAGATCGCCCAGTTGAAGATATGATTGCCGATGATTTCGAGTGTCGCAGCCGTTGCATAGACCGTTAGGGGCTTGTCCCGCAAGTCGCTGACCGAATCGATCAGCAGGGGCAGCAAGGCGATGTGATCGAGGTGTGAGTGGGTCAGAAACACATGGTCAATGAGCGCCAGTTCGGCCAGCGATAAATCAGCGACACCCGTCCCGGCATCGATGAGCAGATCATGATCGACGAGCATCGCCGTGGTTCGCCGATGACGCCCGCCAATACCTCCACTACAGCCGAGGACCCTGACTCTCATGGCAGCGCAGCCGGATTCATCTGCTTTCCGAATCTGCTAGCCGTGCGGCCTCGTCCGCAGAGAACATTGTCCATCACTGCTTGAGGAGAAATTCCATCTTCACCCCGGCAATCTCGATCAGGTCATGGTTCTCCAGAAGGCGCGCCTGCGCGTCGATGACCCGGCCGTTCAAGACCGGGAATGCTCCTTCGACGTGGGTCAAGAAGTAACCGTGCGGCCTTCTGGCGATCACCGCCACCTGCCCAGGCTTGCCGAGAGTGGTCAAGGTCTTGGTCAGTTGCAACTGATGTCCGGCGTTGGAACCACTGAGCAAGCGAATCACCGCCATGCCGAGGACAGGCGCCGGACCCGCGGGTTGCGATGCACTGGCCGGCGTCACATCAGCAGCACTCGGAACATTGTGCACGGCTGCTGGCCGCGGCGGTTGCGTCGTCTGCTCATAAGGTGAAGCCTCGTGCTGGGTCACCGTTGCGACAATGTACTTCATTTTGTACTTGCCCAGCTCGATGACGTCACCGTCCTTCAGAAAATGCTTCTTGACCGGCTGGCCGTTGACCAACGTTCCGTTGGTGCTGTTGAGATCCTCAAGGAAAGAATCGTTGAGTATGGTCACCACCGCCGCATGTTCACCGCTGATCGCCATATTGTCGATCTGAATGTCGTTATGTGCCTTGCGGCCGATGCTCACCCGCTCCTTGAGCAGCGGGATTTCCTTGAGAACCAGACCATCCATGCTGAGTATGAGCTTTGCCATCGCCTTCTTCGTCCTTAATTGAGCCATGACCAGAGTTTGGACCAGCCTCTTTTGGCGGCCGGAAATGCATGCAAAACCTTGATCACCACCACCGAAATATTGTCGTTCCCACCATTGTCGTTGGCCATCTGGATCAGTTTCGCTGCCGAGCGCTCAAGATTGACCGTATGCATTTCCAGTGCGTAATGGATTTCCACCTCTTCGACCAGGTCGTAAAGACCATCGGAGCATAGAAGGTAAACATCTCCTGGACGCACCGGGTGAACGTGGATCTCCGCTTCGACCTCTGCCTCAATGCCGACGGCGCGTGTCACCAGGTTCCGCTGCAATGAGTAACGCGCCTCTGCCGCCGAAATCAAACCGCTATCTATCTGCTCCTGCAGGACCGAGTGGTCGTGGGTCATGGCCATGAACTCATCGCCCCGCAGTCGATACAGACGCGAGTCGCCAATGTGGGCGACAACCACCTGATCATCGCAAAATACGGCAGCGACAAGCGTGGTACCCATTCCGCCAAACTTCGATTGACGCTCCGACGCCTGATAGATCGCCAAATTCACCGCCGCGATCTGCTCCTTGAGGCAACGATGCGCGAACAGTAGTCCGCTACCGCTATCGGTCCGGTGCGCGGCAGTCGCCTTGAAAGCTGCGGTCAGTCCGGCCGAGAGGAGCTTTGTCGCCATGTTGCTGGCGATTTCTCCGGCATTGTACCCGCCCATTCCGTCCGCCAGAATCACCAGCCCTTGATTGGCATCGGCAAATACCGAATCTTCATTTTTCCCCCTGACCAATCCGGGGTCGGTACGGGCGGCGATTTCGAGCGCTCCCAATAGACTGTTTGCCACGTCCACTCCCATCACTGATCAGCAAATCCAGACGGCCATCGGCATTTCCTATCTCAGGCATGGCGGCAGTCTCGACATCCTCTGCCAAGACTATGCGCCATAGGGCAGTTCGACACCGAAACCGTGCTCACGTGCCAAATCCTCAAGGGTGACGGCGACTGCCAGATCCTGGACGGCCATGCCCTGCGACTCGAACAGGGTGATCTCGTCAGGTGTCGAACGCCCAGCCTGCCGACCGCAAATGACGTCGCCGAGTTCGATGAGCTGACGCGCATGCAGGCGCCCTTTTTCCAGCAGTGGCAGCAGATCACCCGCTTCACACAGCGCCGTTGCCACGCTATCGACGACGATCGGCGAGCAACGTTTGATGACGTCCTCGCCAAGTTCCCTGCGGATCAGCGAATTCGATCCGGCGGCATTGATGTGTGTTCCCGGCGCAAGCCAATCGGCATCGAAAAGTGGCGTCGCCGACGTGGTCACCGTGCTGACGATATCACTGCCACGTACCACTTCTTCGGGCGAAGCCACGGCAACCACCTCAAGCGCAAGCCGTTCGGACATTCTCTTACAAAAGGCGGCCAGGCGCTCGGCATGGCGTGCGTAGACCTTGATCCGTTGCAGCGGGCGCACTGCTGCGATCGCTTCGAGATGCCCTTCGGCCTGCCAGCCGGCACCAAATACGCCCGCCACGCGGGCATCGGACCTGGCCAGCCAGCGCGTCGCGACGCCGGCTGCCGCACCCGTACGCATCATGCCCAGGCGATCGGCTTCCAGCACGGCGCGCAGACTGCCACTCGAGGCACGATACAGGTGAACCAGGAAACGCACACCCGATCGGTTACTGGTGTAGGCCTTGTACCCGATGACGTCGAGTTGCGGCAATGCCCCCTGCAGGATATGCAGCGTCGTCTGTGGCAGGGGA
>NZ_JDSS02000019.1:163529-168038 GCF_000584955.1 Candidatus Accumulibacter vicinus | reverse complement strand
CGCGAGATCACGGTGCGCAGCCTCGACTGCCGCGAGCGCCAGCGGCATGGTCAGCAGTTTTTCAACCTCTTTTTCACTCAGAAACAGTGGCATCGTTGCCTCCAATTCGGCACCTCGGAATCAAACGATCAGCACGATCTTCCCAAGTTGACAGTTTGCAGCTCGGAGCGGTGATTTTAACGGCAAATGTCACAGATCAATGGCAAACAAAAAAGGCAGACCGGAGTCTGCCCTTTTTTGCCAGGAATTCAGGCAACCACAGCAGCAACCACAGGCGCCCTAAATCAGCGACTGGATCATCTTGCCCATCACCGAAGGATCACGTGTCACCTTGAAACCACACTCTTCCATGATTGCCAGCTTGGCATCGGCAGTATCCGCACCACCCGAAATCAGCGCCCCTGCATGGCCCATGCGCTTGCCTGCCGGAGCGGTCACACCGGCGATGAACCCGACGATCGGCTTCTTCATGTTCGCTTTGCACCACACGGCTGCGTCGGCTTCATCAGGACCACCGATTTCACCGATCATGATCACCGCGTCGGTATCCGGATCGTCGTTGAACAGGCGCATGATGTCGATGTGCTTGAGGCCGTTGATCGGGTCACCCCCGGTACCGACTGCAGACGACTGGCCAAGACCGATTTCGGTCAACTGTGCAACCGCTTCGTAGGTCAGTGTACCCGAACGTGAAACCACACCGATGCGACCCTTGCGATGAATGTGACCGGGCATGATGCCGATCTTGACTTCATCCGGAGTGATCAGTCCAGGGCAGTTCGGCCCGAGCAGCAGCGTCTTCTTGCCGCCGGCGGCTTCCTTCCTGAGCATCTTGTTGCGCACCACCAGCATGTCGCGTACCGGGATGCCTTCGGTGATACAGACGACCAGATCGAGGTCGGCTTCGACCGCTTCCCAGATCGCTGCGGCAGCACCTGGCGGCGGCACGTAGACCACCGAGACGGTGGCACCGGTCTGGGCAGCGGCGTCCTTGACCGAACCAAAGATCGGAATTCCGAAAATACTCTCGCCGGCTTTCTTGGGATTCACCCCGGCGACGAAACAGTTCTTGCCGTTGGCGTATTCCTGGCACTTCTCGGTATGGAATTGTCCGGTCTTGCCGGTGATGCCCTGGGTGATGATCTTGGTATCTTTGTTAATCAGAATCGACATGGTGGCTCCTTAACTGACCGCAGCAACGATCTTGGTGGCGGCATCAGCCATTGAATCCGCAGAGATGATCGGCAGACCCGAATCACCGAGAATCTGTTTGCCGATGTCCTCGTTGGTCCCCTTCATGCGGACCACCAGTGGCACCGAGAGATGCGTTTCCCTGGCTGCTGCCACGACGCCGGTGGCGATCGTGTCGCAGCGCATGATGCCGCCGAAGATGTTCACCAGAATTCCCTTGACCTTGGGATTTCTGAGCATGATCTGGAAGGCTTCGGTCACTTTCTCGGTGGTCGCACCGCCACCGACATCGAGGAAGTTGGCCGGTTCGGCACCGAAAAGCTTGATGGTGTCCATGGTCGCCATCGCCAGGCCAGCGCCATTGACCAGGCAGCCGATGTTGCCGTCGAGCGAGATGTATGAGAGGTCGAACTTGGAGGCCTCGAGTTCGTCGGGGTCCTCCTCGTCGAGGTCCCGGTAGGCCATGATCTCGGGCTGCCGGTAGAGGGCGTTGGAGTCGAAGTTGAACTTGGCGTCGATCGCCTTGATGTTGCCGTTGCCTTCGAGAATCAGCGGGTTGATCTCTGCCAGCGAGGCGTCGGTCTGCATGTAGCAATTGTAGAGGCCCTTGAGCGTCGCAATGGCGCGGTCAACAGACTCGGCCGGGACACCGATGCCAGTGGCCAGTTCGGCCGCCTGTGCGTCGCTCAGCCCATCCTCCGGGTCAATGAAAGCCTTGAGAATTTTCTCCGGCGTAGCGTGGGCGACCTCCTCGATGTTCATGCCGCCTTCCGAAGAGGCCATCATCACGACCTTCTGTGACGCCCGGTCGGTCAGCGCAGCAACGTAGTACTCCTTGCGGATGTCGGCGCCCTCTTCGATCAGCAGCCGGCGAACCTTCTGGCCTGCCGGACCGGTCTGGTGCGTGACGAGCTGCATGCCGAGGATCTGGCTGGCATACTCGCGAACTTCGTCCAGCGACTTGGCCACCTTGACGCCACCGCCCTTGCCACGACCACCCGCATGGATCTGGGCCTTCACCACCCAGACCTTGCCTCCCAGGGTTTCAGCTGCCTTGACCGCATCATCGACGGTCGGACAGAACACCCCGCGCGGAACCACGACGCCGAATTTCTTCAGGAGTTCCTTGCCCTGATATTCGTGAATTTTCATGCGCTTTCCTTGCTTGAGTTAAGGTTGCGAAACGTAACGAACCACAGGCAGGACGTCCTACCCGGGCTTCTGGCCACGGTACCAGCGCGGGTAATAGCGCCGTACTGCGTCCGAATGCGATTCCAGCGCGTGGCAACGGTCGAGCTGATAGGGCTTGTGTGCGCTATCGTCGCTATCGAGTACGTCACTGGCAAAAGTCTGCAGCGCCGCGGTAGGCAGAAACATCAACAGCTCGCTGAGATGCGAGCAACCGCGCGTGCCACGGAACAGATTCTTGACTGCCGTGCGAAAACCATGAAAGAGATTGAGACCGATCAGTTGCGTGTAATCCGGGGTAATCCGGTCACAATAACCCACGTAGGGCATCGCATCGGTACAGGCCACTGCGTCAAGAACATTCATCTGATGGTCGATGGTCACCCGCACCCACATGTCGTGCACTGCTTCGCCGCGCTGCCGCAAACCCGACGACAGCGGATAGTCGTGGTCTTTGGTATCGACCAGTCGCGCCTCGATGTCCCAGCAATCATCGTCACGCTTGTAACCATCGAGTTGAACGCTGCGGGCGTGCATGCGGGTGCGTTGGGCAGAAGGCGGGGGCAACGGCATCGATGGTCCTGGGGGGATTTGCGAGCATGGCAAGGCTTCGTAGCTGGCAAGGAATTCTACACCAGAACGCCTTGGCGTTTTTGGCGAAATACATAATTATGAGTGCTGGCTGCCCGAACGCCGGGCACGCTATCGAACTGACCAGCCGGTCGGAAATTCCGACGTTGAGGTTCCCTCGGTATGACCTCTTGGGTAACGGCATCGAGCGCACCCGGTACGTTGAAGCGCTGCCGGCCCGAGGGCGCCCTGATCCAGCTCGGGCCAGGCGGCACCAGACCATCGACAGGAAGGCTCCCAAGACAAGGTGTGCGCCGCGGCTACGAAGAACACGGCACGTTGGCCCTCCTGCGCTTGAAGCAGATGCGGTACGTGAATCTCAACCTTTTTCCGAAACCGAAAAGAGGGTCATTTCGTTGCTGACCAACGCAGAGTCCTTGCGAATGAAAAGGATATCGATCTGTATCAGGACACCGTCACCACGACGAGAAATGTCGAAGATCTCATAGGCACGAAATCCATGCTCGTCCATCCAGGCCACTACGTCGGCCAGTAAGGGACTCCCTTGATTGTACGGCCAGAGACTCACTTCCATGAGCACGAAGCCGGCAGTGGCCAGCGCCGACGTCGCACCTTTCAGCACTTCCAGTTCGTATCCCTGGACATCAAGCTTGATCAGATCGGGTGGCTGCATCGAGTGCCTGTGGATCAGTTCATCCAGGGTCGTGACCGGCAAGGTCACGACATGCCGCGGCACGTTGGAGTTCTCCGGAAATACCGACGAACCTGTACCCCCCGCAGCGTCGTCCAGGATGACGAATGCCGTCTCTTTCAATTCCGGCGGCCCGAGCAAGGAGTTTGCGAAGCTTATCCCTTGTTCCTGCCCGCAAAATCGTTCCAGAGCAGCCATGTGCCGCTGCTGTGGTTCGACCATTAATACCTCGACGTCCGGGAAAACCCTTCGCAATAGCCGAGTCCAATCGCCAATACACGCACCGGCGTCAATCACGGACCGTAGCAATACGCCGCGGGCGCGTAACGCCAGGAGCCCTGAAAGCATGCCTGGTGCCCCCAGTTCATCACAGATCTGGCCCCAGCCAGTATCGGTCGCCAAGAGCCGTGCGGCATGAAGCAACTGCCTCGAAGCACGGTCCCTGACTGTCCGCAGTAATTCAATCACGTATCGCCTCCCTTGATGAGCCCTTACCAGAATGTTAGACCGTAAACTGAGCACGGAACTCAAGAGAAACCGCCCGAGTTCGACATGTCCACCTACCTGCGTATTTCGCGGGACGTGACCGGTGGAGAGATGCTGCATGGATAGGGTTGAATGTTACCTCAATCGGTCACGCTTTTGATGAAATGGCGGGCATGCTTTCGTTAAATGGCGGTCAAGGGCGGGCGCAGCCCGGCGAAGCGAACCCTTGAGTGCCCCCTCAACGCGGATACGCTCCAGGGCTTGGGGCTGGTTGCGGATTTTCGCAGCCGGCCCCCGAGCCCGTCCGGCGGCGAGGACTTCCCCGCCCTGGGGGGCGGGGTCAGGGGTGGGGGAAGCGCTGG